>DASZFK010000786.1:0-5932 GCA_035939855.1 Candidatus Angelobacter sp. | reverse complement strand
CGCTTGGCCTTCTGGATCTGTTGCAGCAACTCGTAATGCCGTGGTACCTGCGTTTCATCGCCCTTGAATATTTGGGTTCCATTGCAGAGCAGCTTGGAGCCGGATTGGCTGACGACAAGCTTTTCCCACGGAATAGAAATGGTTTCGCCCTCAGGCCCCGTGAAGAGGATCGAGTCTGGATTCAACTGAAAGGCCGGCCAACGCGTTACCAGGGGAGGAGTAAGCGGTGGAAGAGGATTGCCAAAGAAAGCGGCTGTATTCAGCGCGCTCAACACAAAACCCTGGCTCTTCCTCTTCCCTCGACCGCGAAAACCCAATGCGAACACTACCGAATCAGGGCTGACCCAGCAGATGCATTGAATTAAATAAACAACAAAAACAATCAGGAACAGCGTGCCGAGCTCTGTCATCCCTGAGCTGCTGCCTGCTTGTTTGGATCTTCGATCTTGGTTTCATTGCCGCCAAAGATGGCCTTGAAGATCTTCTTGATAAACCCTCCAATAGCCACAATCGCCACAACAATTAACTTCCAGAATTTAGCCAGCAGGCCTGTCTTAAGCAATACGGCCCCGGCCCCGCCTGCGATCAAAGCGGCCAGGCCATACTCGGCGACCTTGTCCCCAGCGCGAAAGTCGGCATAGCGGTTTCCCTGGCTAAAACTCAAGCCTGATATTAACGAGTTGAACTCCGGTTTGCTCGAGCTATATTCGGCAGGTTCAACCACCAGGTCTACGTTCATTGTGCCGCGGCGTCCCAGCACGCGAATCGAGTGGTTCACCGATCCGGTATCCGTTGGATCATCGCCTTTGCCCAGGATGGCCCAGGTAAGATTATGGGTCTCCGGATCATAGAAGGGCGTTGTCTGCCAACCAGTCACGTGAAACGCCTTCCAACCGTTTGCCTTGCGTTTCTCGTTTGCGTGCTCAGTTCCATTCTTGATGCTTTCCAGAATACTGTCTGCATTCAAGTTGTTCTTGTCGTCGTCTTTAACATACCCGGTATTTTCGAACTCAAAGATCATGAACCAGCTACCGTTGTTCGGAATCATCACGCCCAGTTCGTGGCCGCTGGCAGGGTTATGAGTGAGTTGCATAACCGTCAGCGCACCCTGTCTTCCCGTAAATCGGTAACCTTCAGGGATGTTGATCTCGGCAATGTCGCCAAGCTTGCCCGTTCCCGGTCCCAACTGCCAATCGATTCTTGGTTTTTGCGGTGGTGTTGCAGGTTCCTGCGCTGCCGTGGTGATCAAAAGACCTGCAGTTAATAAAAAGAGAAAAAAGAGCGCTTTGCGCCCGCTGCTTGCCATACCTTCCTCCGTTCCTGAGACTGTTTTTGGCATTGTGGTCTTTTATTGGGTGTCTGGCAACACTTTTCTTAGGGGGAAGTTACCTTGGTTAGCCGTTGGCCTTTAGCTATTAGCCTTTAGCCCTTAGCTTCTTAGCTCAAAACGCCATCGCGGCTGCCAACAAGCCTCGGGAGCGATTGACAGTCGTTCTTGCTTCCTTTTCCGCTGCCTGTTCGTCCTTTCCGGTGTCAATTGGAGTGTAATAAATTTGACTTTGGAGGGCGCTGAATGAAGCTGCTCGGGATATGGCTCTTGTTCGCAGTCACCACGGCTTATGGCCAGATCACAACATCGCAGTATGACAATCTGCGGACAGGAGCTACGCTGACCGAAACCGTGCTGACTCCGCAGAATGTAAACGTGAAGACCTTCGGGAAGCTAGGCGCGTTTAAAGTCGATGGCGCGGTGTTTGCTCAACCGTTGTTGATTCCCGGCCTGGACGTTCCCGGCAAGGGAAAGCACAACGTTCTTTTTATTGCTACGGAGCACGACAGCGTATATGCATTCGACGCCGATCGCCCCAATGAAGCGCCGCTCTGGCAAGTAAACTTCCTCGACAAGCAGCGAAGTGTATCGACCGTTTCCGGGCGGGATGTGGAGTGTCCATTTATCAGGCCCGAGGTCGGCATTACCCCCACGCCCGCGATCGACTTAAAGACTGGCACACTCTACGTCCTTGCCCGTACCAAGATTGGCCGTACATTTGGCGAGGACGAATATTTTCAGCATCTGCACGCGCTGGCCATTACCACGGGCGTAGAAAAGTTCGGCGGGCCTAAGCTCATTTCGGCATCTGTTCCGGGCAAGGGCGACGGAGCCGCCAACGGACGCGTGCCGTTCAATGCGTTACGGGAAAATCCTCGTACGGCGCTTCTGCTGGCTAACGACACGTTGTACCTTGCCTGGGGATCGTCTTGTGATGTCGATCCATATCATGGCTGGGTCATGGCGTACGACGCGCAGACACTGGCCCAAAAAGCAGTTCTCAACGTGACGCCCGACGGCTCGCAGGGCGGAATCTGGACGAGCGATGCCGGATTGGCCGCAGATGCCAATGGCAATGTTTACGTTCCCATTGGAAATGGGACCTTCGACGCCGCATCCGGAGGACGAGACTATGGTGACTCGATTCTCAAGCTGGCGATGGATGGAAATTCACTGGCAATCCGCGATTACTTCACGCCCCACGACCAGCGTCAACTGAATGCCGAGGATAACGACCTTGGGTCGAGCGGACCAACACTGCTGCCCGACCAGCCGGGCACTCATCCTCATCTGCTTCTGCAGCCCAGCAAGGGTGGCGCAATCTATGTAATTGACCGCGACCGCATGGGCAAATTCCAGAATGACCGCGATGACATTATCCAGAAGCTTCCCATGGCTGGAGGCGGCTACGGCGCAATCGCGTATTGGAACCACCACGCCTTTTTTGCCTGCAGCGACGATGTATTGCGCGACTACTCGATACAAAATGGCCAACTGAAGCTGAACGCGCAATCCAGCGTTAAATTCGCCAACCCCGGCGCAACACCTACGGTTTCCGCCAATGGAACAAAAAACGCAATCGTTTGGGCAGTTGCGACCAAGACTTGGAACGGCGCGGAACAACCGGCCGTCCTCTATGCATTCGACGCCAATCGTATCGATCAGCCGCTCTACACCTCGGAACGGAACTGGCCGCGCGACCGGGCGGCGCTGGCGACGCGTTTTGTCGTCCCGATTGTTGCCAACGGACGGGTTTACTTCAGCGCGCGCAACGAGGTAGAAGTCTACGGGCTTTTGAAATGACGTGGTTGCTACCGTCCCCTGAACTGATAGATCTTGCGGCGATCGCGCTTCGATGGACGGCCTGATGGTGGCGAGTCAAATTGATGCGTAGCTTTGCGCTCCTCGGCCGCCTTTAAACGTAATTCGCGGCTCTCCTCGGTCTCGCGGTAAAGCGTTTGCGCAACCGAAGCGGGGCCGCGCATCTCGCTCAAAAGCAGTACCTCCACCTGAAAGTCACCGCTGTCGTTGGTGATGCGCAGCATATCTCGAATCCTCACATCGCGAGCCGGCTTGGCAGGTTGTCCATTGGATTGGATCCGGCCAAGCTCACAGGCACGGGCAGCCAAAGCCCGCGTCTTAAAGAAGCGCGCAGCCCAGAGCCACTTGTCCATGCGAACGGAGGTCATAGTTAGAGTTGATAGATGAACGTATGGCGCACAGTCGCTACCAGATTCGGCCCAGCCGTCATTTGCAATCCGGCAACGGCAAACTTTCGTCCTTTGCGCTCGAAGCATTCCTGGATCACGCCTCTTACAGTGATCTCCTGCCCAAGCGCAGCCAAGTGCTGATGGCGAACGTGGCTGCCGGCATGGATCCACGGGCTCATGCGGAAGTTCCTCACCAGAATGTCGTTGGCCATGCGTAGTAAGCGCTCAGGAATTGCCGTCACTTCCTCTACGTCCAGCGTCGCCTGAATTGTGCCCAATGGAAGCCCTGGCAGGATGGTCTCGGAAGAGGCGACCGGACGCTGATCCATCTCAGGTAGAGGATGCATCGGCAGCGAGGCCACGCAAAAATCGGTATCATCGTCAATGGTGACCGTGCCTGAGGCATAAAGTGAGCCGTCTTCATGGCTTGCGCTTACAACTGAGCCATCGCAACTGGAGACAACCGTTTCACCTTCATAGCAGGGAGCGAACAGACGCATATTCATGCTTCCGGATTCCAGCCACCGAAGGCCAAATACCTCAAGCACGGGCGGAATCATGTAACCGTAGACGGTGACTCCGGGAACCAGGCCGCCACGGAAGCCCAAAGACGCGGCAACTTGGTCATCATGAATCTTGTTTTCCGAATCGGTCGCGGCGTTGTGTGCCCGAACACGAAAAATGGTTGAAGACTGGTTTGCCATTTGCTGCCATGATAAACCCAATAGCGGCCTTTATTTTTTGCAAATGAGCACGCGAGCACACGAATGAGAGAAACTTCTGGAAGGACCGAACCCCTTAACGGTATTCAACTCTACTTTGAAGTTCATGGAAGCGGCGAGCCCGTGGTATTGCTACACGGTTTTTCAGGTTCAAGCCAGGATTGGAGGCCGTCCCTCCAGGAATGGGGCTCCAATTTTCAACTGATCCTTGCTGATCTGCGTGGTCATGGCCGATCGAGTCTCTTGTCGAAGCCGTTTCGACATGACGAAGCTGCTGACGATATGTTTGCCTTGCTCGACCTTATGGGAATCAGCACGTTTAAGGGCGTTGGCATCAGCGCCGGTGGCAACGTCTTTCTGCACATGGCCACTCGTCAACCAGCCAGGGTAAAAGCCATGGTGCTGGTCAGCGCGACGCCATACTTTCCCGCCCAGGCACGCGCGATCATGCGTGGGTACGTCGCTAGCTTGCCCGCGCAGGAATGGGAGCGACTGCGGAAAAGCCATCCTGGTGGCGAATCCCAGATCAAAGCCCTTTTGGCAAGCACCTCGTCGTTTGCCGACAGCTACGACGACTTGAATTTCACTCCACCGCTGCTTTCAACCATTCAGGCACGCACCCTGATTATTCAAGGGGATCGTGATCCCTTATATCCAGTCGAGTTGTCGGTCGAGATGGCGAAGGCGATACCGCAATCGAGTCTGTGGGTGATACCCAACAGTGGTCATGGTCCGGTCATCGGCCCGCGATGGCTGGAATTCTTGAAAGCTGCGACTGCGTTTCTCCGCGACTGAATTGCTGGGTCTGCGATTCCGCGCTTCTGCTGTAACATCGGAACCAATGCCCAAACAGAGCCGTAGCCTCGCCAGGATGTCCGCCGCGCAACAGAGACTTGGCAAAAAGATTCGCGCTCTGCGCGAAAAACAAGGACTCTCTCAGGAAGCACTTGCTGATTTATGCGAATTGAACCGGGTTCACATCGGCATCATCGAACAAGGCAAAATCAACCTGACGCTCACCACCCTGGACAAGGTTGCGCGAAATCTGAAGACCACTTGCGCAACGCTTCTCCGAGGTATTTTGTAGCAATACCCCGCTCAGGCGCAGACCTGAAGATGAATGGGTTGGCGATTGCCCGGCCCAGCAATCGCGCGCCCAATGGAGGAGAGGATGGAGAACGATTGATTCAAACCGTTCTTCGGCCAGTAATGAGATTTATGACCATCACGACCAGAGCAATCACGAGCAAAAGATGGATCATAGAGCCGGCTACGTGAAAACCCCATCCAAGCAGCCACAGAATCAGCAAGATCGCAAAAATCGTCCAAAGCATAGGTCACCCTTAAGCACTACTAAGCATTAACGTTGTCATAAAGTGAGAGTGGGCTTCTCAGGAGGAAGTTGTCCCAATTAAGGTGAATTGACCGCTTCTCCGAAAACCAATTTTTTGACCGCGCTAGAAGCAAAAAGCCCCCTTTAGCCTTAAGGGACGGCTGAATTCTGATGTCCTCTGCGGTTGGTCTTGAATTGACTTCCTCCTATACCACGAGGTGCTTTGAAATCGTGTTCGTTCTGGCAAATTCTAGAATTAGCTCAAAGTCCCCAATTCTTCGCTGCGGTCTCTGCAATGCTAACAATCAAATTTCTTGCCAAGATGCGAAGGAATTTA
>DASZFK010000785.1:0-6110 GCA_035939855.1 Candidatus Angelobacter sp. | reverse complement strand
CAGCCCATCTGTACCCCTGTTTACGCTTCGCTGACTACCTCGCGGTAGCCAACGCAAAACTCGGGGCCGAGTGGATCGCTACTCCTTTCTCGTAAGACTCTTTCATTCTCTACTTCATGCCGGTTTATCCCGGCGCACAAGAATCCCTATGCCAACGATGCGCTTTGGGTGGGTCTGTATGATCGCCCATTACCCTATGGGAGCGTACACGTAATCTTGAACGACGCGCAAAGATTCGTAACGATAGAGATTCTTCGGGCCAAAGAACGGCGCTCAGAATGACATTACTCCTTAGAGTACTTTGACCATGGGGCGTTACGAATTATCATAAAGATGGATGAGGTTGCATCATGGCAAGTTCTACTCTGATCTCAGTCGGCGAATATCTGAGGAACAGCTATCGACCTGACCGGGATTACGTGGATGGCAGGGTTGAGGAGCGAAATGTGGGTGAGCACGATCACGCTGCTTTACAGGCCGCGCTGATTCTGTGGTTTGGCCAGCATCAGCAGGAATGGAACATTGAAGTGCTTCCCGAACAGCGAATTCAGATTTCACCCACGCGTTTTCGGGTGCCCGATGTGTGCCTGATTTCTCTTGATCAGCCTGTCGAGCAGATCCTAACCAAGCCGCCGATCGTTTGCATCGAGATTTTGTCGCCGGAAGATACACTTCGCCGCATGCAGGAACGAATCGATGACTATCAGCAATTTGGTGTTGTGAATACCTGGATTCTTGATCCAGCTACGCAGTCAGGGTACAACTGCCAGCCGTCGGGGTGGCTCAATGCCACGGAATTTAGTGTTGCGAATACAGCTATCTATCTGAGTCTTCCGAAAATCTTCAGCACCATGCGGCGCAGTTCCTGATTTCCCAAAAATTCGTGCTGATTCGCGTTAATTTCGTGGCTAACTGTTTTTCTCTTTCACCTCGGCGCCAATCGTACCCTTCGCTACGCGCGCCGAGATTCGTTCCCCCACTGCAACCTGGGACGCATCTTTGATCAGCGAGCCGCGAGCATCGAAGACCAGGGCATAGCCGCGCTCCAGGATCTTGACCGGGGAGAGCGCGTCGAGCTTCGCCGCTAGCTGGTTGATCTGGGAATGTTGATTGGCAATGCGTCCTCGCATGGCCCTTACCACGGCATCGACGCCGCCATCCAGTTGCGTGCGGCTGATTGCCAGCGATCGGCGAAAATCGAAGTGCCGGATGCGTGCCGACGCAACGTCGAGGCGCCGGTGAGCGTCACGCAATCGTTGCTGGTAAGCTGACGCCAGGCGATAGGTCATCTCGTCGAGGCTTTGCACTCTGCGATAAACGAAGTCTTTGCGGACAAAAACTCCATGCTGGGCCAGTTCATTGAGCTGTCCCTTGGCCAGCAGCAACCGGTAGCGTGCCGCGCGCGCCAGCCGTTGGCGCAAGTGGGAGAGATGCTCACCCAGTTGCTGCTTGGATTCAATCACCAGTTCCGCCGCTGCCGAAGGGGTTGGAGCTCGCAGGTCAGCCACGAAATCGGCAATGGTGAAGTCGGTCTCATGTCCTATGGCCGAAATTACCGGCAGCGTGGAGGCCGCAATCGTTCGAGCCAGGCCTTCATGATTGAATGCTGCTAGATCTTCAATCGAGCCTCCGCCACGCGCTACGATGATTACGTCCACATTTCTGGCGCGATTGAAATACTTCACTCCGGCGGCCACCTCGGAAGACGCCGCCTCTCCCTGGACCTGCGCCGGATAAATCAGGATACCGACATTTTCATGGCGGCGCGCCAGAACATTGAGCATGTCATGCAGAGCAGCTCCGCGTGGCGAGGTCACGATGCCAATGCGCCGGGGTAACGCCGGTATGGTTTTTTTGCGCGCCTGGTCGAACAGCCCTTCTTGCAGAAGTTTGGCCTTAAGTTGCTCGAATGCCAGTTGCAGCGCCCCCGCTCCCAGCGGCTCGAGAAACTCGGCGGAGAGCTGCAATTCACCGCGCTGATCGTAGATCGTGATCCGTCCGCGGGCGATGATCTGCATTCCATTGTCGGGTTTGAACCGCAACAGCCGCGCCTGCATACGGAACATCACCACACGCAGCAAAGCATCGCCATCCTTCAAGGCAAAGTAAAGATGCCCGGACTCAGAGCTGCGAAAGTTCGATATCTCCCCCTCAACCCAAACATCGGTGTAGCTGCGTTCAACAGTCGTACGGACCGCCCCCACCAAATCAGCCACCCGCCAAATCCGCCGCGACGGCGCTTCCACGCCAAAAGTAAAACCGAGTTGGTCACCGAGAGACATCAGGGGCAAGTTTATAACAAAATTCAAACCGTCCAACCCCGGAGGGGTGATACCATCCTCTGGTTTTCTGAACAGGAATGGTAGGGATTGATGAGCACAATTCCCAGCAAGTCAGTGAATAACTTTCTCGCTCCCTTTGCTCCAGAAGTTCGGGCGCTCGTCCTTGCTGCTCGCGCGTTTGTGCTCAAGATGATCCCCAAAATCGAAGAGCGCGTTGATAGCAAAGCCCGCATCATCGCTTATACCTATGGTCCTGAATCATTTAAATAATCTAAACGGACCCTTTAATTTCGGTCGGCTTTACAGTTGTAAAAAGCACATGCTATAGTCCGCGACCAATGAGCGAGGTATTGGCCATGAGAAGTCGCCTTCTTCTTGGGTTGGTTGGGGTTTGCGTTCTCTTGCTTTCCAGGGTTTCTTTGGCACAGGGCTCAGCGAGCATCAGCGACACTGTTACTGACCCCTCGGGCGCAGCGCATGTCAACTACAGCAGCGACGACGGCACGGTCACTGCTGCCGAAAATTTCAACACCAATGGTTTCGGCAGGCTTACCTCAGCCGACGATCCAAGGATTGGCCAATTGGGGCTGAAGATTCTGTTCTAAAATTAGGCAGACGTCATCGCGATAGCGATGAACATTCCAGGGGCCGGGTTATGTCATTTATTCATGCCGATTTCCTGCTGCAAAGCAGGGCGGCGCAGCATCTTTATCACAATTTCGCAGAAGACCAGCCGATTCTCGACTTTCATACGCATCTTTCAGCCGAAGATATTGCGGAAGACCGCCGCTTTGCCAACCTGGTCGAAATCTGGCTGGAAGGTGACCATTACAAGTGGAGGGCGATGCGCACCAATGGCGTGGCGGAGCGATTCTGCTCCGGCAGCGCTCCTGCTTATGAAAAGTTCATGGCCTGGGCTTCGACCGTGCCCCACACCCTGCGCAACCCGCTCTTTCATTGGACTCAATTGGAACTCAAGCGCTATTTCGACATCGAGGACATACTCGATCCAGGTACCGCTCCGGGAATCTGGAAGCGCGCGAATGCTCTGTTGGCAGAAGATGACCGGCTGACCACACAAGGCATCTTGCGACGGTTTAATGTTCGGGCCGTCTGCACCACCGATGATCCCACGGATAGCCTGGCCGCTCATCGTCGGCTTGCGGCTTCCGATTTTGAAATCAGGGTCTTGCCCACATTCCGGCCGGACCGGGCATTGAACGTGCATGATGCCAACACCTTTAACCGCTGGGTTGACCGCCTCAGCGCGGCCGCCAACGTGCAAATCGGCAACTTGAATGATTTTCTCGATGCTCTGCAGCAGCGTCACGAAACCTTTCATCAGGCGGGCTGCCGCTTGTCGGACCATGGCCTGAATCACTGCTACTCAGACTTATGCTCGCACGCTGTGGCTCAGGATATTTTCAATCGCGCTCGCGCGGGCCAATCCGCAAATAGTGAAGAACACGCCAGGTTCGCCGCCTTCATGATGCTGTTCTTTGGCAGCCTGGATCGAGCCAAGGATTGGACGAAGCAGCTTCACCTGGGCGCGCAACGCAACGTAAACCAGCGTTCGTTGAAGGAACTGGGACCCGATGCCGGCTTCGATTCCATGGGTGACTGGCCCCAAGCGATCGCACTGGGTGCCTATCTGGACCGCCTCCAGCAGGAAAACGCCCTCCCCCGGATGATTCTCTATAACGTAAATCCCAAAGATAACTACACCTTTGCCACCATGACCGGCAACTTTCATCACAGCGGACAACCGGCCACCATCCAGCTCGGCAGCGCCTGGTGGTTTCTCGACCAGAAAGAAGGCATCGAGCAACAACTCAACGCCCTCTCCAATACCGGCTTGCTCTCGCGATTCGTGGGCATGATCACGGACTCGCGGTCTTTCATGTCATATCCGCGCCACGAATATTTTCGCCGGGTTCTGTGCAACCTGGTCGGACGAGATATTGAAGACGGCCTGATCCCCGATCGCGAAACCCTGAGTGGTCCCATGATCGAGAACATCTGCTTTCACAATGCCCGAACATTCCTCCGCCTGGATTTGCCGGAACCAGCAACCCAGGTAAAAGGCCCGGCAAAAATGGCCTCGCACGTGAGGCAAAATTTCTAAGAGCATGAAAGAAAGACAGATCTATCGCAGAGGGCGCAGAGCGGCAACCAAAAACCTTACCACTGATGGCGCTGATGAAACTGATAAACGCTGATTGACAGCGGGGCGATAAATTCTTCGCGCAGCGGCAAGAATTTGACTGTTAGCATTGCGGAGAAGAAGTTATGTTCTTTTCTCTCACGCTATCAAATGCATAAGACCGATCAAAACCCTACTCTGCGCCCTTCTGTATTTCTCTGCATTCAAGTGCCTTAAAATCTTGTTTTTTTCGCAAATTCTGAGCTTTGCTCAAATTCTTCTCTGCGGTCTCTGCGTACTCTGCGGTTGATTATCGGTTTGGATCTTCTCCGCGTCTCCGTGCCGTGGTGGGTTTTTCCTTTCCCATTGTCCCCAGTTGAGCCAGCAGAAAATTCGCCACTGACTCGGTCAAACGCCGGGGATATTCCAAGTCGGAATTTTACTTGGATTTCTGCCCGTCTTCGGCCTTGGCTGCGCGCTGCGCCAGGGTATATTCCACCACGCGCTGCATTTCCTCTACCGGAGCGGGTTTACCGGTCCAGGTTTCAAACTGGCGGGCGCCTTGTTGCACAAACATCTCCGAGCCAAGAATGACATGCAGTCCGCGATCCCGCGCGATTTTCACCATCTTGGTCTCCGCCGGTGCGTATACCATCTCAAAAAAGTATTTGGCTTTGAATTCAGCTTCAGAAATCGGCAACGGATCACGATTGCCCGCCATGCCCACGGGAGTGGCGTTAATAATCACATCGTAATCCAGCTTTTTAAGCAGGCTGCGATTGATCACCTTGGCTTTAACCTGCTTGGCTAGCTTCTGGGCCGGACCTGAGGTGCGGTTCAAAATCGAGAGTTCGGCGCCACGTTCTTTCAAGCCGAACGCGGCTGCGCGCGCCGCTCCCCCGGCTCCCAATATCAGTATCTTCGCTCCCTGAAGATGGATGCGCTGTTCCAGCGGACGAACCACACCGGCTACATCGGTGTTGAAGCCATACAGTTTTCCATCCTGGGAGCGCACTACGGTATTACAGGCGCCAATCTTGGCGGTGAGCGCATCGGTCTTGTCCAGGTGTTTGATGATTTCTTCCTTATAGGGCATGGTAACGCTCAGGCCGTGGATAGGGATGTCCCGAACGCAGGCCAACAGATCGTCCAAAGACTTGGCGTGGAGCGCCAGATAGACGGCATTTACGTTCTCCCGCCGAAAAGCCGTGTTGAGCATGGCCGGCGAGAGCGAATGCCCAATCGGATCGCCGGCCACGCCATAGACTCGGGTTGCGGCATCGACTTGCTCGAGGCGGTAGGTCTCCCGCAGGGTGCGTGCCGCGATTTGGCCGGGAGCAGTCTCTTCGCCCGGGTTGGCGGCGGCAAAGGTAAACTGGCTGCCGGCGCGCACCGCCAGCACCCGGCTGATAATGCCTTGCTCGCCCATGCAGACGCCAATAAGCGAGTCCGAATGGCTATGCTGCTCCAGGAATTTCATCATGCTCACGTTGTCATACAGCGAGCTTGCCGTACTCACAATCTTGATGAAGTCGGCGGGATATTGCTTCATCTTGGCAAAAACCTCTTCCAGTTTCCTGGTAGAGCGGTAGTCGTGGTAGGAGAGGATCAGATTGGCGGACCGCCGCAGCCGGGTGAAATCGCCGGGCTTGAGCCGGGCCGCCGTCTCAAGTTCCACGTCAACC
>DASZFK010000784.1:0-12873 GCA_035939855.1 Candidatus Angelobacter sp. | reverse complement strand
TTCACGCAGCCTCGACAATACTCCTCAAGAACTGGAGGCGAACTCCGGGGCGCCTCCCGATGGCAGGAATCCTGCTGCCTGGTATGGCTTGAGTGACTTCGATATTCCTCATCGCGTGGCCGTCAGCTACACCTACGAGCTGCCTTTCGGACATGGCAAATCTCTGCTCAATGAAGGCTGGCTATCTCGCATCTTCGGCGGGTTCCGTACCTCTGGAATTTATACCTATTACAGCGGACATCCATTCACGGTCAATTTGGGTGGAGGACGCTCGTCGATTCTGGATGCGTTCGGACAAGCTACCGCAGTCCCCAATGTGATCGGCGCAACTAGTATTGTCGGTAGTCCAAACTGCTGGTTCTTTGCTTCACAAAACCCAGCCTGCGCTGCACTAGCGCCGATGCTGACCAATGCCTTCCAGATTACAGCTCCAGGAGTCGTAGGCAACGGTGGACGCAACACCCTTCGTGGTCCGCACACCACGGTGCTTGATGCCGCTTTGACTCGCGATTTCCATCTCACGGAGCGGGCCAACCTGCAGTTCCGCTGGGAGGTCTTTAACGTCAGCAATACGCCGGAGTTCGGCCAGCCCAATGGAAACCTGACCAGCAGCGCGGCAGGGACGATCACGACGCTTTCCGGCGATCCGCGTGTGATGCAGTTTGCGTTACGGGTTTCTTTCTGAACTCAAGGCGTTAGCTGCGCGAGTTGGGCATTGAGTTTGCGGGCTACCTCGAGGCGCGCATTGGCGCGAGCCAGAGCCGCTTCTGCTTCGGGGTTGCCGCTCGTGCCGGCTTTGCGAAGCTCATCCTCTGCCCGTTGGCGCGAAGCTTGGGCCCTTGCAACGTCGATTTCTTCCGCCCGCTCGGCCGTTTCAGCCAGGATGGTAACTTTGTCAGGCAGTACCTCTGCGAATCCCCAGGCAACCGCAAGCCGCTTCACCTGGGTTCCGGTGCGGTAGCCGATCTCGCCAATGGCTAGTTCAGTGATGAGCGGGGCATGGCCGGGAAGAATGCCCAAGTAGCCCGACTTGCCAGGCACCTGTATCTCTTCAGCGGTCTCATTCACCACCAACCGCTCCGGCGTAACGATTTCGAGTTGGAGAGTATCTGCCATCAGTTTTAATCACTGGAAATTGCAAAGGCAAACGAGTATGGAGGGCCCTGCAAATCCCAAAAATTACCCAATTACTAATTTACCCAATTACCCAATTCTTCTAGGCTGCTTCAGACTTGGCCTTCTCCGCTGCTTCCAGCACTTCCTCAATCGCGCCCTTCATATAGAACGCCTGCTCGGGGATTTCGTCGTGCTTGCCCTCGATAATCTCTTTGAAGCTGCGCACGGTATCCTCGACCTTCACGAAGCGGCCCTTGTAGCCCGTGAACTGCTCAGCCACGAAGAACGGCTGAGAAAGGAACTTCTGCACCTTGCGCGCGCGCGACACGGTAAGCCGGTCTTCTTCGCTCAATTCTTCGATTCCAAGAATGGCGATGATGTCTTGAAGGTCTGCATAACGCTGCAAGATGCGCTTCACACCCTGGGCCACGTCGTAGTGCTCCTGGCCGACAATGCGCGGATCGAGAATGCGCGAAGTCGAGGCCAAGGGATCGACTGCGGGATAAATTCCAATCGCCGTCAGCGGGCGCGAGAGCACGGTCGTGGCATCGAGGTGGGCGAAGGTCGTTGCCGGAGCCGGATCGGTAAGATCGTCGGCGGGCACATAGATCGCTTGCACCGAGGTAATCGAGCCTCGTTTCGTCGAGGTAATCCTCTCCTGCAACTCGCCCATTTCTGTGGCCAAATTCGGCTGATAGCCTACAGCGGAAGGCATGCGTCCCAGCAAGGCTGAGACTTCTGATCCAGCCTGGGTGAAACGGAAGATGTTGTCGATGAACAAGAGCGTATCGGCGCCCTCTTCATCGCGGAAATATTCTGCGACGGTCAAACCAGTGAGCGCCACGCGGAGGCGTGCTCCGGGGGGTTCGGTCATCTGTCCATAAATCAGGGACGCCTTGGATTCTGCGGGAACACCCGGCTTGATCACGCCGGACTCGGTCATCTCCAGCCAAAGATCATTTCCCTCGCGGGTACGCTCGCCCACACCCGCAAACACCGAGTATCCGCCGTGGTGTTTGGCGACGTTGTTGATCAACTCCATGATCACAACCGTCTTGCCCACCCCGGCGCCGCCAAACAGCCCAATCTTTCCTCCCTTGAGGAACGGCTGGATCAAATCGATGACCTTAACTCCGGTTTCGAACATTTCAGCGCGCGTAGATTGCTCGTCAAAAGCGGGGGCCGGGCGATGGATAGGCATGGTTTTGATGGCTTCAATCTTGCCAAGCTGGTCCACAGGCTGCCCAATCACGTTCATGACCCGTCCGAGGGTCCCTTTGCCCACAGGAACCGAGATAGGGCCTCCAAGATCGATGGTCTTCATGCCGCGCACCATGCCGTCGGTGGCCTCCATGGCCACGCAGCGCACGCGGCCTTCACCGAGGTGCTGCTGCACTTCCAGGACCACGCTGATCGGATCAGGAACTTTGAATCCCTCGCTCGTCACACGCAGCGCCTGATAGATCGGAGGCAAATGCGCATCTGCAAACTGAACGTCAACCGCGGGTCCCGCGATTTGAACAACTTTTCCAACATTTTCCGGCATAGAATGAATCCTTAAATTGCCATAATCTCAGCTTTTAGCCCTTAGCTCTTAGCAAAACCTGTCGATTTTGCATGCTTCTAGAACCCGGAGAATTTCCCAAAATTGTTTTAAAAATTACAAATTACAATTTATAAATTTCAAATTCCTACTGCGCTGCTGCTCCGCTTACGATCTCAATGATCTCTTTCGTGATCTTGGCCTGGCGGGCGCGGTTCATCGCCAGAGTCAGCTCATCAATCATGTCGGAGGCATTGCTGGTGGCTGAATCCATGGCCGTCATGCGCGCAGCATGTTCCGCGGCCTCCGATTCCAGCATGGCACGATAAAGCTGGACGGCCACATACTTGGGCAGCAATCCACTAAACAATTCGTGTGGAGGCTGCTCATACAAGTAATCAACCTGGGCGGTCCCAAAAGACGCGGCTTTTTGGTCAATCTCCCGGGTATCGGCAGCGCGCATCCCCACGCCGGCATGTTTGGCGGCCTCAATGTGCTGTTTGCGCGCCTCTTCTTTCATCTCCTCGGAAACCTCGTGCACAACTTCGCCGATCCGCTCCACCGGCAGCACATGATCGACCACCAGCCGCTGGGAGATCACCGACTTAAACTCGTTATAGACAAGGTAAACCGCATCGGTCGCAGCGCGGGTAAAGCTATCGATCACTAACTGGGCGATTTCCCGCGCGCTTGAAAATTGCGTGCGGTTGATGATTCCGGCAAATTCACCTGTAATCTGAATAGGGCCTTTGCGGTCGCCCTCCTCAGTTGCGAGTGGGTAGCGGCGTCGGAAATAATCGCGCGCTTTCCGGCCCACGGCGACGACATCGATGTTCTTGCCGGATTTGGAAGCGATAAAGCTCGCCGCAGCTTTCAGGATGTTGGAATTGAAGGCCCCGGCAAGCCCCTTCTCTCCCGAAACCACAATCAGCGTAATGTTGTTTTCCTGACGGCGAACCAGCAACGGGTGCTGCACCTCGCCGGTTTCGGGATCGTAAATGTCGGCGCGTGAAACCAGTGATTTGAGAACATTCGTCAGCATCTGCGCATAAGGACGCGCCGCAAACGCACGCTCCTGTGCGCGGCGCAACTTGGCCGCCGAGACCATCTGCATGGCCTTGGTGATCTGCCGCGTGTTGCGCACGCTGCGGATACGCCGCCGGATATCGAGAAGGTTTGCCATTTATGCCTTTGCGCCCGCTCCAGCGAGCTGGTGTTCGGAGACAAAACGCTGCTTGAATTCCTTCAATATCTTTTCAATGTCGGCCTTGATGGCATCGTCCAGGGCTTTTTTCTCCATGATCGTATCCAACAACTTGGCATTCATGGAGTCAACGTACTTGTACAGTTCAGCCTCAAAGTCGCGGATCTGCTCAACCTGTAAATCGTCGAGATAACCGTTGGTGCCTGCATAGATGATCAGAATCTGGCGGCTGAAGGGCAAGGGTTCGTATTGTCCTTGCTTCAGGACCTCCACCAGTCGCTTGCCTCGGTTCAACTGGGCTTGGGTGGCTTTATCGAGGTCGGAGCCGAACTGCGCGAAGGCGGCTAGCTCGCGGAACTGCGCCAACTCCAGTTTCAGCGTTCCCGCAACCTGGCGCATCGCCTTGATTTGGGCCGATCCACCGACGCGGCTCACCGAAATACCTACGTTCACCGCGGGACGCACGCCTGAGTTGAACAAGTCGGTCTCCAGGAAAATCTGGCCATCGGTAATCGAAATCACGTTCGTCGGGATGTAGGCGGAAACGTCGCCGGCCTGGGTCTCGATCACCGGTAAGGCTGTAAGCGAGCCGCCGCCCAGCTTGTCGGACATCTTGGCGGCACGCTCCAGCAGACGGGAGTGGAGATAGAAAACATCGCCAGGATAAGCTTCGCGGCCCGGCGGGCGCCGCAGCAGCAACGAAATCTCGCGATAAGCGGCAGCGTGCTTGGAGAGATCGTCGTAAATCACCAGGGCATGGCGGCCATTGTCGCGGAAGAATTCGCCCAAAGCGCAAGCCGCATAAGGCGCGAGGTAAAGCATGGGCGCAGGCTCGGATGCAGACGCCGCAACCACAATGGTGTAATCCAGCGCGCCGTAGTCTTCCAATGTCTTGACGACCTGGGCAATCGACGAACGCTTTTGCCCAATCGCGCAGTAAATGCAGATGAGGTTATTGCTCTTGTTGTTGATGATGGTATCGAGAGCCACGGCGGTCTTGCCCGTCTGGCGATCGCCAATGATGAGCTCGCGCTGGCCGCGGCCGATGGGAATCATCGAATCGATGGCCTTGATGCCCGTGGCCATCGGCTCACGCACTGGTTGGCGGTTGATCACCCCCGGCGCCAGGCGCTCGATCGGGATAAAGGTGTTGGATGCAATGGGGCCTTTGTCGTCAATGGGCAATCCCAAGGCATTCACAACACGGCCTATCATGGCATCGCCGACCGGCACGGACATGATTCGCCCGGTGCGCTTGACCTCTCCGCCCTCTTTGATCTCCGTATAGTCGCCGAGCACGACAGCGCCCACTTGGTCTTCTTCCAGGTTCATGGCAATTCCGGCGAGCCCATGCCCAAAGTCGAGCAACTCGCCGGCCATGACTTTATCCAAGCCGTGAATGCGGGCGATTCCGTCACCCAGAGAGATGATCGTGCCTACTTCATCCACCGAGACCTTCGACTCGTAGTTCTCGATTTGCGCGCGTATCAGTTTTGTAATTTCGTCAGCTTTGATTTGTGCCATATAAATCTCTCTCAGCAAGGTCCTTCGCTACGCTCAGGATCTCGGCAGCAGGCTCAGACGCCTGCTCGACGCCTCGACTTTAATCTGCGCCATAATCTCTCAAGGGTAACTGTCTGTGTTTTTCGGATTACCCAATTACCAAATTACCCACTTACCAAATTCTCATGACGCCGCAATCTGCTGCCTGATTCTTTGTAACTGTCCACGGATGGAGCCGTCATAAATCATGCTGCCGACCCGAACCACCACGCCACCTAACAGCCCTGGCTCGCGGGAATAAGCAGCGCGGATTATCTTGCCTGTCAAAGCGGCAATTTGTTTTTCCAACGACTGCTTTTCCTGGGGCGTCAATTCTCGCACCGAACTGATTCGGGCCTCGGCGATTCCCAAATGTTCATCGAGTTCCCGCTTGAACTGCTCGGCAATCTCATGGAACTGGCCGATCCGGCGCTGTTCGATCAGCACCGCGATGAAATTCTGGAGAATCTTCGAGCCTCCGATAGAACCTATGAGGGCGCTGACCAAGTTGAGTTTTTGCTTGTGGGCAACACCGGGGTTCTGCAGGACATTGCGCAGTTCAGGGCTGGAATTAAGCAGCTCGGCAAAGGCGTTGAGTTCCTGGATCGCCTTCGAGGGATCGATGCGGCGGTCAACAACCACCTCGGCAAAAGCCCGCGCGTATCTACCGGCAACGGACGCCATCAGCGGCCATCCTTTCCAAGCCGCGTTGCGAAGTCGTGCACTAATGCCTCATCAGCGGGCCGCCGGCTTTGAATCTTCTTCTCTGCCAGGTCAACCGCCAGGTCCGCGGCAAAAGCCTTCAGTTCACGCCGAGCGGCATTTGCGGCCATGGCAATCTCCTGCTCCGCAGACTGCACGATGCGGCGGCGTTCTTCCTCGACAGCAGCGAGCACGCGCTGCTCTTCGGCTTGGGCGCTGGAATCGGCTTCCGTGCGCATCTGCGCGATCTCGGCATCGAGCCGGGAGAGCCGCCCTTCCACCTCCGCCAAACGTCGCCTGGCTTCTTCTGTGTTCTTGCGGGACTCTTCCAGCCGCTTTTGAATGGCTTCCGTCCGGCTTTTGAAAAATGTTGGAAGAACTTTCTTCAGCGGGAACCAAAGAATGAAAAGCAAAATCAGGAAATTCAGAACGACGCTCACCCAAAAAGCTTTGTCTAGATTCTTATCTCGTTCCTCTTTGGGAACGTCATCGCCAACTTTAAGGCCCATCACCTTGGCGACCAGCTTTACCGAGGCGGAGTGGCGAAGACCTTCCTCCAGGTTCTCTTCTTTTTTCCCATTCCCCTGCTGCTCGGAGCCTCGCTGGGCTCCCTCTTGTTGAATACGAACCCTTTCTGCAGGTTTTTCCCGCGAAGAACGCGCGAACGCCGACGCAGAAATACCTGCAATCAGGATCAAGAGAGAGATTGAGAACTTCTTGACTAAATGGGAAAACATGGAGTTACCGTCCTCCCACAGCCGCAACCGGCTTCAGGATTGACTCGACGATCTGGTTGGCCAAACCATCGGCCTGCTGTTGCAGCATGAGCTGTGCCTCTGCTTTCTCCTGCTCCAGGGCCTTGCGCGCCAATTCAATCATCTCCTCCGCCTGCTGCCGGGCCTGCGCAAGAGCTGCGTTGCGTCTCTCTGTAAGCTGCTGGCGGCGGGCTTCCTGGGTCTTATAAATCTGCGTGCGGGCCTCACGGACTCGCTGTTCATACTCTGCAGTCCGCGCCTCTGCCGAGGCGATCTCTGCCTGGGCCTGCTGAATAGCTCCTTCGGTGAGCCGATGGCGCTCGGCCAATACCTGCTCCAGACGCTTGTGTACGATCACCCGATAGGCGAACCACACGATCAACAGGAAAAAGATCGTAGGAATGGAAGAAAGCAGTAATTCGCCTAATTGTGAGAGCGTCTCATTCATGTAGGTTAAGGTTGATTAGAGCGGATCTGGTGTGACCAGCAAACTAATTAACATAACATCCGCTTCTGACGAGTGTCAACGAATCCTGAGGCATTCAGCGGGTTCAGAACCTGACCACGACACTCTCGCGTTCGGCAGCCTGATCAACCTCAAAAAACTGCCTGGTATGGAAGCGAAATATTGAGGCAACAACGTTCATCGGAAAAGACTGAATCGTAGTGTTGTAGTCGCGCACCACGGCATTGTAGTACCGGCGCGCATTCTGGACGGCCTCTTCAACGGAACCGAGAGAATTTTGGAGCGACATGAACTGCTCCGAGGCGCGAAGTTGCGGATAACTCTCGGATACGGCCAACAGGCCTTGCAACGCCGTAGTGAGCTGATCTTCAGCCTGTGCTCTTTCTCCAGGATTCGAAGCCTGCATGGCCATGGTGCGGTATCGGGCGACATCATCAAAAGTGGACTTCTCATGCGCTGCATAGCCCTTTACCGTTTCAACCAGGTTTGGCACCAGATCGTGCCGGCGTTTGAGCTGGACATCAATATCCGACCAGGCCGATTCTGAGCGCACGCGGAGATGCACCAAGCCGTTGTACATGCCTGTAAAAATCACCAGCGCGCCGAATCCCAGCGCGAACACTACGATGAGCGGCATCTTTGTTTCTCCTTTACCCTAGAACACTGTCTCGATGATCGCCTTATATCCCAGATGATCACCCCAAGCTTCGCGCACATCGAGCGCAATGGCATAGGGAAGATATTCATGATCGGCCTGCACGGTCCGATCCGGAGGATTGAGGCGATCGAGCCGGTCTTGTTCCACACGTTGCAGAAATTCGCGGAACCCGCGAATTTCATCCATAAGCCGACGTCCGGCAGCAGTGTAACCGCTCAGTTGCGGCGCAGCCAGGGTATTCACCAGGACCACCAGCAGAGTGATCGACGCAAACGTGGGTGTTATCGTCCGCATGAGGAAATACCAGAGGGCAGGATACAAACAGACAAGCATCAGCACTAGCAGCAACGCCCGTCGCCGATAGATCCCTCTTATGGCCAGTTTGAGCGCCTGCTGGTTCCTATCCAACAGGTAAGCACCCCACGCACCCAGCATCGAAACAGTGAGACCCGTAAACGCTGCCATGATCAACGCTTCAAACCGGTCGTCGCCAAAAAGATTCATCGACAGGGCGATCCAGGCGGTTGCCGCGCCTGACGCCACCAGGCCTACCACTACCCAGCCGAGGTTCCGGCTGAGATATTGAATGCCGAGTTGTTTCTGAAGAGACCTTTCGATCTTTTCCGCCAGCCGGCCATCGAGATGGGTGAGCTTCACCGGCTCGTCCCACTCGAAGACCTCTTTCAAGACGACTCTCTCTTCTTCGGAGAGCTGGCGCGCGACCTTTGCGTCAGAAGGCAGTCTGGTCATTAAAAAACCGGCCTTTTCGGGTGTAATCGATATCAGTTTTTGTGCCGCAAGCTGGGCCAGAATGGCCGCGTAGGTTCGGCCATCGACAGCCCTGATGCTGACATAACGCAACGCCGCAGGAGAAAGCCCGGCCGGAGGTTCATAGCGCACGACAATGGTGGGCTGACCGGACTTGCGTCCTACCAGAAGCCAGGCGCAAATGTAATACACCAGCATGGCCGCTGGAACCAGCCAGATGGCTGATAAGATTTGTTGATTGCTCATCAACGACGATACCCAGATTCTAATACCGCGTTGGTCGGGAGGCGAAGGACGAAACACCCCTATGAGAACCATTTCATCTGCGGCAGAAATGACGGCCCTATTGAAAGAAGCCAGGCGTAGCGCCAAAAGCGTCGGTTTTGTGCCTACGATGGGAGCCTTGCATGCGGGGCATCTTTCTCTGGTAAGCGCCGGCCGCGCCAGAACTGACCTGCTGGTGACCTCGGTTTTCGTAAATCCCACGCAATTTGGCCCAAAAGAAGACTTCAGCAAGTACCCGCGAAATCTCGAAAAAGACTCGGCCTTGCTGGCCGACGCCGGAGTTGACTATCTCTTTGCTCCCTCAACCGAAGAAATGTATCCAAAAAACGCTTCCACCTGGGTCGTTGTCGAAGGCATCAGCGACAAACTGGATGGCAAATCCCGTCCTGGCCATTTCCGGGGCGTTACCACTGTAGTTTCAAAACTGTTCAATATCATTCAGCCTGATTTGGCGTTTTTTGGACAAAAAGACGCAGCCCAGGTCGCAATCATAACCAAGATGGTGCGTGATCTGAACTTTGACGTTCATATTATTGTGTGCCCCATAGTGCGGGAGAGCGATGGCCTGGCCATGAGTTCGCGCAACGCCTATCTAAACCCGGAGCAGCGCAAGCAGGCACTGGTGCTTTATCGTTCGTTGATGCGTGTGCAACTCTTGGCTGACCGTGGAGAAAAGGACACGCATAGGTTGATAGCAGCCGCCAAACAGGTAATCGCCGAAGAGCCGGCCGCCCGGCTGGATTATTTCGAGATTGTGAATGGTGGCACCCTGGAACCCGTCGCTGATATTTCCAGCGGCGCGCTCGTGGCGGTGGCTGCTTATGTGGGACAGACCCGATTGATCGACAACATTTTGCTTTTCTGACTAGCCAAGGCCGGGCTTGCGTGCCGCGATCACTCTTGGAATTCCCTGCAAGTCGGTCTTCGTTTGAATCTCCAACCAATTCGCTAAACGCTGCTTAACTTGTCCTTCAGTCGAGTATCCAATCTCAACCACAAGCCAGCCGTTAGGCTTTAATGCTGCGTAAGCTTGCGGGATAAGGCGGTCATAGATATCCATTCCTTGCCACCCTGAAAACACGGCAATCTTAGGCTCAAACTCGCGGACCTGTTTTTGCACTTTGTCGGCTTCAGATTCGCCCACGTAAGGGGGATTCGAGACCACAAAATCAAATTGTCTCTCTGGATACGCAGCAAGCAGATCAGAATGGCGGAACAGGACTCTCGATTCCAGACCCAACCGGGCAGCATTGATGCAAGCTATCTCCAGCGCCTCTTCCGATATGTCACAGGCATGGATCTCTGCCTGGGGTAATTCGGTGGCCAGCGCCAAAGCAATGCAGCCCGATCCCGTGCCGACATCGACGATCTTCAGTCTGCCATCGGGTTTCTGCGATTTGGCCAACTCCAGCACGACTTCAATGACATGCTCGGTCTCCGGTCTTGGAATCAGCACCGCAGGAGAGACGATAAAATCCAATCCCCAGAACTCTTGATGTCCGGTAATGTATTGCGTCGGACATCCTCGGGCACGCTCCTGGATTGCCTCCTGATAACGCGAATACTCCTCTGCATCGAGCGGCCTTTCCGGGTGAGCAAACAAGTAGGCGCGGTCGCAGCCAAGGGTGAACATCATCAATAGCTCGGCATTCAGGCGGGGTGAAGGGACATCGGACTCTATGAATAGCTGATAGGCAGCGTCAACTGCCTGCTTCAGTTGCATTTCAGCTAGGCCACTACTTCAGCCTGCTGTTTGAGTTTTTCCGCCTGGTAGTGCGTGGCAAGCGCCTCGAAGATGGGCTGGACCTTGCCGTCCATGACTTCCGATAATTGGTGAAGCGTGAGGCCGATGCGGTGGTCGGTCACGCGGTTCTGGGGGAAGTTGTAGGTGCGGATCTTCTCGCTACGGTCTCCCGATCCCACCTGCGCCTTGCGCTCTTTGGCCAGTGCTTGCTGCTGCTTTTCCATTTCCATCTCATAAAGCCGGGCGCGCAGCACGCGCATGCCTTTCTCACGGTTCTTGATTTGGGACTTTTCGTCCTGGCAGCTCACTACGGTATTGGTCGGCAGGTGCGTGATACGGACGGCTGAGTACGTGGTATTGACCGACTGCCCTCCAGGGCCGGAGGAACAGAATGTGTCGATGCGGATGTCCTTGGCTTCAATCTTGATGTCTACATCTTCAGCTTCCGGCAAGACGGCCACGGTCACCGCCGAAGTGTGTACACGACCCTGCTGCTCGGTTTGCGGCACGCGCTGGACACGATGGACACCGCTTTCGTATTTCATCCGCGAGTAGACGCCTCGGCCTTCAATGATGGCAATCACTTCTTTCAGCCCGCCAACACCGGATTCAGAAGTTGAAAGCACTTCCACTTTCCACCGCTGGGTCTCGGCGTAGCGGTTGTACATGCGGAAGATCTCCGCGGCGAAGAGTGTCGCTTCGTCCCCGCCCGTACCGGCCCGAATTTCGAGCACCACGTTCTTCTCGTCATTCGGATCTTTGGGGACTAGGAGCATCTTGAGATCTTCTTCAACTTTGGCGAGGCGCTCTTCCAGGCGTGTCAGTTCCTCTTGGGCGTATTCGCGCAGCTCAGCATCGGATTCCTCGGCAATGATGGCCCGGCTCTCCTCGATACCGCGCTTAAGGTCTTTGTACTCTCGATATTTCTCGACGATTTCCGAAAGCTCGCTGTGGGCCTTGGCGGTCTTCTGGTACTTGGCCGAATCGCCGATGACCTCCGGGGAGGCCAACGCTTTGGTCAGCTCTTCGTACTTGGCTTCGGTTTGGTCCAGGCGTTCAAACATGATCGACTCCTCTCTATTCTAGCCTCAGTTGTATCTGCGGGGATACATGGTATTTGCACACACGCCTACCGGAGGGATTTGCAGAGGGAGCAGCTAGGCAATCACCAATTCGCCGCCGTGGTTCTTCTCCAGAATCATGGCTTCGTCAAGAGCCTTGATCGCACACTCAACCTGGTCGTCGGCAGGTTGTTTGGTTGTGATCCGTTGGGTCCAGAGTCCGGGCTTGGTCATCAGAGCAAACAAGGACCGGCCATGTTTAGCGGAGAAGCGAATCATCTCGTAGGAGACCGATGCGATGACCGGCAACAACAGAACACGAAGGCCAAAACGCGGCCAGAACCGGGTTACCGGAATGGCTGCGTAGATGAAGATCGAGATCAGCATAATGGTCACCAGGAAGCTGGTGCCGCACCGTGGATGGTAAGTAGAAAACTTCTGCGTGAATTCAATGCTGGGAATGTCTCTCTGCGCCTCATACGCAAAGACCGTCTTGTGCTCTGCTCCATGGTACTCGTAAAGCCGATGTATATCGGCCCATAAAGAGATACCCCAGATGAACAACAGAAACAGGCCAATGCGGATGGCGCCATCTACCAGGTTGAACAGGAAGTTATTGTTCAGCGCCGACCACGAATGTTTCAATTGGTTAGCGGCCACCAGCGGGATGAACTTGTACATAAAGATGAAAAAGCCGATGCCCACCACCATGTTCATCACCATCATCCAGCTACTCATCTCGGGCGGCTTTGTGTCTTCCAGGGGTTCGGATGCCTGAACCGATTTTGCATCGTCCCGATTCTCAGAGGAGGAAAGGGAGGCCAGCGCTACATTGGCGGAAAACTTAAGAGCCCGGTAGCCAAGGTTCATGGCCTGGCCAAGAGTGACCAGCCCGCGAATAAAGGGCCATGCAAGCCATTTACGTTTCTCTGAAGGCCGCTGAAGAGGCTCACAATGGGTTGCTATCTCACCCGAAGGCTTACGAACAGCGATGCCCCAGGCATGAGGAGAGCGCATCATCACGCCTTC
>DASZFK010000783.1:0-5249 GCA_035939855.1 Candidatus Angelobacter sp. | reverse complement strand
AGTCGCAAGCGATTGGGCCAGTTCGAAGATTTCCTGTCCAAAGAACGGCATCTCCGTGGCTGCATTTGCGTTGTTGAAGGCAATGGCATCGGCCAGCGTTTTGCCCGCCATAGGAACGCCGGTGCGAGTTGCAAAGTAGTTTCGCAGGTCCGTGACAAAGTCGAACAGCAGCACCAGAAATTCGCCATCACCCGGAGGAAAGCTGAAACCTTGCGCCTCCAGATCCACGACGGTTGCCCCCGCGCCTTGAATCGCAGTGACCGCAGTCTCAAACAACGTGAGGATGCTTTGGGGAGTCGGCGCATTAGGACTGCCGGTGATTTGAGCGCGCGTCACTCCAATGCGCGTGCCTTGCAATCCATTGGGATTGACGAATTGGGTGTAATCCGCAGGAAGGTTAGTAGGCCGCGTAAACCTGCCCCGCCATCCTAGAGGAACGCTGCCGGTGGCGGGATCGCGCCCGTCGAAGCTACGACTGGCGATCACGCTGAGAACGGCGGCAGCATCGGCAACCGTACGCGCGTGGGGTCCAACCGTATCCTGGGTGTGCGAGATCGGCACAACCCCGGCCCTGCTGGTCAGGCCGATCGTCGGCTTGATTCCCACCACTCCGCTCACTCCAGCGGGCGAGACGATGCTGCCATCTGTCTCCGTGCCCAGAGAGACAGCAGTCAGGTTACCTGATGCCGCCGCGGCTGATCCGGAACTGGAGCCGCTGGGGTTGCGCGCAATCGCATACGGATTGTTGGTTTGCCCGCCGCGTCCGCTCCATCCGCTGATTGAGTTGAAGGAGCGGAAGTTTGCCCATTCGCTGAGATTGGTTTTTCCCAGAATGACAGCGCCGCCGGCTCGGAGCTTGGCAGCAATCGTCGAATCCCTTACCGCCGGTGCTCCCGCCAGGGCGAACGAACCAGCGGTGGTCTGCATACGGTCGCCGGTGTCAATGTTGTCTTTGAGCAATATCGGAATGCCATGCAATGGTCCCAACACTTTTCCTTGACGGCGCATCTCGTCGGCCTCTTGCGCCAACGCCAGTGCATCGGGATTTACTTCGAGGACTGCGTTC
Organism: Candidatus Angelobacter sp.; assembly: GCA_035939855.1. GTDB lineage: Bacteria > Acidobacteriota > Terriglobia > Terriglobales > Acidobacteriaceae > Angelobacter. The sequence continues at coordinate 4,183 of DASZFK010000783.1, read as the reverse complement.
ACTCCTGGGCCATCCTGATCATCCTTATCTAAGGCCTGGATACGCGCCAGGTAAAAGCGCGTGAGTTCTACAGCGCTAAGCTCGCCTGAGGCCATGGCGGCTTGCAATTGCGCCACGGTGGCTTCATTGAATCGGGTAGGAACATCGCCCGATTCCTTGCGATCTTGTGCGCACAGAATCGCCGGTGCTGACAACGCTCCGGCAATGGACGCGCCGGTACCGGCGAGCGCGCTCCATTTCAAAAAATCTCTGCGGGCAACGCCCTTTTTTTCTGCTGGCTGAGTTGAGCTATTCCACAATGTTTCCAGAATCTTGCGGCGAAGACGTTTGCTTTTTGCTTTCATGAGCAACTCCTTTAATTTTGCTGGATTGGGGGTTGTGGGTCGAAACAGCAGCCGAGAGCAATACGCGTGTGACTCCCGAACTGGCCGTCAAAAATGGGTTTGGGCCGAAACCATTGGCCATAGGATTCCGGCAAGCTGCAGACTGCTTTTCAAGGACTGGATTCGGCAGGGTGGAATCCAGAACAGGAGGGGAATTATACTCCGGTTGAGAAAAGGTTGTTCGATATGATAGCTTGACGCGTTCCCCACCTTTGCTTTCGTGGAGTTAGTTTGGCCGCAGAAATCGTAAAGATTAACCCTGAAACACCCGATCCCCGGCTGGTTGCATACATAGCGGATCGCATTAAAGCCGGTCAAGTTGTGGGCATGCCTACCGACACGTTTTATGGTTTGGCTGCCGATCCGTTGAACCTGCGGGCGGTTGACCTGATCTACGAGGTGAAATCGCGCAGCCGTCACAAACCGTTGTCGCTGTTGATCGAGAGCGTGGAACAGGCCGAATACCTGGCTCGTCCATTGCCTGACATCTTTTATGAGATCACCGATAAATGGTGGCCAGGGCCGCTGACGATCATCGTGAGAGCTTCATCGCGATTGCCCTTGAAGGTCACGGCCAACACCGGCAATGTAGCCTTACGGCTGCCCGCGGCGAAGATTCCGGTAGAGATCATTCGCGCCGCAGGTGTGCCTATAACGGCCACCTCCGCCAACATCAGCGGCGCAAGTGAATGTACCAACGCCGATGGGGTCCGGGGGCAGCTCGGCAGTCGCCTGGGCCTGATTGTGGATGGCGGCGAGAGTCCGCGCAATATCGCCTCCACGATCATCGACATGAGTGATTGGGGCAAAGTCTCCATATTGCGCCAAGGCGCTATTGCGGAAGCTGAATTGGCCGAATACCTGAATTGATGGCGGTCGTCAAAAAAAAATGGCTGCTCTTGTCTCTTCTGATCCTGGTCGTTGGTTACATTGCCATTGTGTACCTGTTCATCGTGCGGCAATCGGGCAAGGACGAGTCGCGGCAAGCTGATGCCATCGTAGTATTTGGCGCGGCGGAATACGGTGGAAAGCCCTCGCCGGTTTACCGGGCCCGCTTGGACCATGCCGTAGGGCTGTATCATCAGGGACTGGCTCCGATGGTGATTACCACAGGAGGCGCAGGCGCCGATCCTCAATTCACTGAAGGCGAGGTCGGCAGGGAGTACCTGAAAGCACACGGCATTCCGGATGCCTCCCTGATTGCCGAAACTCAAAGCCCGGATACAGCGGAATCCGCCCGGCGCGTGAGCACCATCATGCGCGCCAACCATATCAATACCTGCCTGGCCGTAAGCGATGGATACCATATCTTTCGTATCAAGCGCATGCTCGGACGTGAAGGCATTACCGTTTTTGGCGCACCCCGCCCCAACTCCAAACCACAGTCATTGTGGAAGCGGAATGAGGCGGTGTTTCATGAGATTGTGAGTTATACGGTGTGGTTGATGCATTTATCGTAGCTGTGGGCTGCTAGAAGCTAGCAGCTACTAACCATGCCACCATCACAGCCGAAGCGGTACCCAATAGATTCACCAAATCATTATTTAACGTGCCTCGTTTTTCCAGCGTTGCTCCTAGAAAACTGTCGATCAGCATTCCGAGAGTCCCAGTCGCGGCTATTGCGATTGCCTGAGGAAGTGTTGTCAATGCTAGGACCAGTCCGGAGACGGCAACCGTTGTCGCTGCGAGCAGGCCGGCTAAGGTGCCGCGAAGGCTGATTCCTCCATCGATGCCGGGGGCAACTGTTTTCCAGGTGGAGATGAGGACGGTGCGTCCGGGAAAGGCGGTTCCGATTTCGCTGGAGGTGGTATCGGCAGCGGCTTCTGCGAGCGCGGCCAGAGCCAGGATTCGCCATGTTGCCAATGATGGAATTGCCATGATTACACCTGCGATCCCAAGGTTGGCGATGACCTGGGAGGCAGACCGTCCTCTGTCGGATTCGGCAATTCGAAGCTGCTTTTTTCTTGTCCTGCCCAGTCGTGTGGCCACCAGTGTCACTGCAAAAACAACCAGAAGAATCCAAAACATCCGCAGATCGCGACTGGCCATTAGGAACGCGACCACCGCTCCGGCGATGGCGCCCGAGCGGGTTACCCCATGAGATAGACGCCCTACAAGGGCGAAGCCCAAGGTGATTGCCAGGGCGATTCCCAAGTGGAGACGATCATGGCGAAGCTCCTCTCCACGAAACAGCAAGAACAGCAAAATCAAGAGGCCGCTGGCGATCAGGGCAAGCCAATCAGCAGCTCTGGCCAGAGCAGGTTTTTGAGGGTGGCTCATTTTTGAACGGCATATCTATGTGTGCAACGCATCCTAACAAAAAGAAACCCAATGGAGGTAGATCATGGCTGCTTCAGTTTGGACTGGATATCTTACATTTGGACTCATCTCCATGCCGGTGCGGCTGTTCTCAGGTGCTCGGGGCAGCCGTGTTTCTTTCCACATGCTCCATCGCGATGACCTGACGCGGGTCAAGCAGCAGCTCTTTTGTCCTAACGACGAACGCGTTCTTGAGCGAAGCGAAATCGTGAAGGGCTATGAATACCGCAAAGATGAATATGTAGTGATTGAACCGGAAGAGATCAAAAAAATTGAGCCAAAGACGGCCAAGGCCATGGAGATATTGGAGTTCGTGAAACACGAAGAGATCGATCCCATTTACTTTGAGTCCTCTTATTATCTTATGCCCGAAGAAGCGGGGAAAAAGCCATACTCCTTGCTGACCCGGGCACTCGAAGAAACCAAGCATGTCGCCATTGCCAAACTGGCCATGCATAACCGGGAATATACGGTCTTCCTTCGTCCTTACCACGGAGGACTCATGCTGCACACCATGTATTACCAGGAGGAGATCCGAAACGTCCCTAATTTCGGCGAAACCCAGGCCAACCTGAAAGATGCCGAGGTGAAGGTGGCCCATCAACTCATCAATGCCTTGGCAGCCGAATGGGATCCCACCAAATACTATGACACCTTCGAAGAAAACATAAAAAAGCTGATAAAAGCCCGGCTGGAAGGCAAAGAAGTCGTCCCGGTAGAAAAACCTCGCAAAACTGCGCCTCCCATAGACCTCATGGCCGCATTGAAACAGAGCCTGGCGCAGATGGAAACAAAGAAAAAAGCACCTCAACGCGTGGAGACTGCCCAGAAGATGTCGGAGATCGAGGTACAAGGAAAGAAACCGCCTGCCGGCCGAAAAAAACCTGCAAAAAAAGCTGCATGAAGTCGTGGAACGTGCGTTCTAGGTGGTGGGAGCAGTGTGCATTGCGCCTGCTGAGTACACAAGGCAAGGAATTTATAATTTCAAATTTATAATTTCTAATTTGGGGGAGCTGCTACTGGGCTTCTAGCTGTTGGGCTTAGTTGTTGGCGCGCCTCCGGCACTTGTCTGCTTCGGCAAGTTCAGCATCTGGTCTTCGCGTCGCAAAGATCAAAATTTGAAATTTTAAAGTTCAAGTTATACATTAGTAGTTTCCCAGGAGAAGCATGAAATCGAATCCCCGGATCGTTCCGACGGTCTTTTTACTTATCGTTGGCCTTACTTTTGTTGCAGGATGCGGAGACACCTTTCGCCCTACGATCACGCCTGTAGTTAAGCCGGGTGGGGATCCCACCAATCTCGGACAAGCCGTGGTCCTCTCGACCAACCCTTCCGGCAATGGCAGCAACATGCATATCGATACCTCCGGCGATACGAATGTTGGTGTTGTCTCGGTGGGCGCTAATCCCACATTTCTGGCCAAGGGGGGAAGCCGGATCCTGGTGGTCAATGGAGATAATACTGTCACTCTCTATATTGC
>DASZFK010000782.1:0-6650 GCA_035939855.1 Candidatus Angelobacter sp. | reverse complement strand
CCCTTGATCGCCAAAGAGCCAGTGGAAGTACTGGGTGACGACATTTTGGTACCGGGGTTGGTGTCCACTGCGAATTACGACCATGAGCCGATCCCATTCAGAAGAGGTCATCGCATTTTTCCACTGCATCATTTGGGAGTGTATCCGTTGAATCTGATAGCAGGCTGCAGCGTTAGAATTCAGCATCATGAGCGGCCCCATTTTCCGTTCGAAAGCAATCAGTGATGTTCGATCTATGCGCCTTGCCTGGAGGATTGCAGATACAATCGCTTCCGATGCGTTCAGAATCTGGTCTTGCCGCGTGAGTTCCTCTGGTGTGAAACCTCCTGTTGCCAGTGCTTTGTGAGCTGCGCCGATTTTTCCCAAAAGGACCGGCAACTGCCCAGCTTGGGTGTCTGCCAATGCGCCGTCATCTTTTGTAGTTGGCGATAGCAGGAGATGAATCGTAAATGGGACATGAGCGACGTCTTTCAATGCGTGATAGATGTCGGGAATTATTTGTATTGTTTCCTGTTGGCCATTTCGGTGCAATACGAAAGTACTGCCAGAGGCGACAATGAAGGGTGACGTTGCTTGTATCACCGTGACACGACGCGCAGTATAGCTCTCAAGAAACAATTGGTTCAAATCTCCTAACGGGTCTGGTGAGACCGGCGTAGCGCGAGTCGAAGAAGAGGCCGAAGAGCCCGGCTGTGCCAACGCGGTAGCTGGGCCAACAACCGCAGCCCAGATGGATACAAGAAGCACACATCCTGCGGCTGATAATTGGACACGACGTAGATTCATATCTGGTTTTCCTATTGCGCTCAGCGGAGATGATCATGCTGGAATCAAGCGTTAGACCCATCTCGGATTCCTTCAAGCCCGCCATGTTCGGCAAGCGTTTGAGCATGCAAAAGGCGCACTGCTGCTTTGGTGATCCAGCGTGGCTCTTTCATTTGGCCAGGGTGCGAAACGTCTCACGATACTCGCCCATGAACTCCCGTCCGATCTTGAGTTCCTCTTCCACTTCCGGGTCATAAGGGGTAAGCAGATACCCTTGAGGCGTCTCTATAGCAAGAAGCGCGTCGCCCTGGCCCAGTTTGAGCCGCATCAACATCTCTTCCGGTATGACAACGCCGGTAGAAGTCCCCACCGGCGTTAGCTTAAGTGTGACCATATCAGTATTCTAATCCACACAATACACGGAAACCGACATTTACCCGCGCGAGAATACGGGCTGGCGGCATTGATCTGGTCCGTTGAGTTGAGAACTCGGAGGCTGATGAGGATTCGTTTTTCGTAAAATTTCAAAAGCAACAGTCAGGGTCTTACTGCCCCGAACTTGGCACGGCATACCGCCGGAAGAAACTCTCTTGTTTCCAGCGCGGGCGCTGATCCCCATCGGCGATCCGTACCATCAGGGCGCGAATGATTTCTTCATACTTGGCAGCTGCCCCCAGATCGACGGGTTGATCGAGATCGTCGGAGGGCGCGTGGTAGCGCTTGGTCAGCCAGCTTTTGAATATCTTCTGCTCGGGCGAATCCTTCGCGTAACTCACGCTCATGGCCAAGGCTGGGATTCCGTGGCGAATGAAGTTGTATTGATCGCTCCTGATGAATGAATTTCTTTGCGGCTCTGGATCAGGAGTTGCCTGGACCCCCACCGACTGGGCCACTTCGCGGGCCATGTCTCCCATATCTGAGTCGGCCAGGCCCAGCACGCGCAGAATCTTGAGCGGAACAATGGGCAGGAACATGTCGATGTTGATGTTTGCAACCATGGATTCCGGCTTCACCGTGGGATGGGCGGTGAAATACTTCGATCCCAGCAGGCCCTTTTCCTCGGCTGTAACAAAGACGAACAGCAAAGAGCGGCGCAGCTTTTCCGGAGATTTTTTCAGGGAGTAGGCAACATCGAGCAGGACGCCGCTGCCCGAACCGTTGTCCATCGCTCCGTTGTAGATGCGGTCACCGTTAATGGGCTCGCCAATTCCAATGTGATCAAGGTGGGCCGAGAGCACGACATATTCATCTTTCAGCGCCGGATCATTGCCTGGAAGCTTGGCTACGATGTTGGAAGATTCAATGGTTTTCTTCGCCACTTTGGCTTTCGCTCTTAGCGAAACGGCCAATGGGAAACGTGGCAATTGCTTGCGTTCTTTGGCGATGGCCAGAATCTCGCTGAAGCTGTGTCCGGAGCTTTGAAAGAGCTTTTCCGCTCTTTCAGGGTTGATCGTTACTGCCAGCTTCTGTCCTGCAGTTTCGTTAAACTCCGCGCCCACCAGCGCCATACTGGGATGGGTCCGATTCAGTGAAATGCGCGACCAGGGAATATCCATGGAGTTCGGATTCAGAATAGTGACCACTCCGATCGCTCCGGCCTTTTGCAATGCCTTCCAGCGTTCACCCGCTGATGAATAATGGGACGATAGATCTCCGGGAATTTCTACCGGTGAGCCGGCAAACACGACGGCGATCTTGCCCTTCAGATCAAGTCCAGCGAGATCGTCGTAGCTTTTCTCGGGAATTGTGAGGCCGTAGCCGGCAAAAACAAGCTCTCCTTCGGCAGTTGGATCAAGGTCGATGCGTGTGCTGAAGATGGCATCGTCGCCCAGGGTGAGTGGCTCGACTTTTCCGTTACGAATCAACGCCAGGCTGGAATCCTTCTCAATGATTTCGCGTGACTCGAATTGAATGGGCTGGTAGAACCCGTTGACTCCCGCGGGCTGCAGGCCGCTGCCCTTGAGCTGGCCAACAACATACTCCTGAGCTTTCTTAAGACCCGGGCTGCCAGTCTCACGGCCCTCCATATTGTCGGCAGCCAGAACCTTTATATGATTCCACCAGGTTTTTCCGTCAAAATGAGCAGTTTGCTGCGCATATCCAGCCAGGCTTATGAATACGCTAAAGACAATGAGTTTTTTCATGGGAAAGGGGCTCCAAGCCAGTTTTAAAACAGCAAATGATAGCGGGGATTTACGTAGCGTGCTTGACCGACTGGAGCGTCTGAGACACGGTACGCCCATATTCTTTGAGCTTGGCCAGAGAAGCTTCGATGGCCGAAGCTTTGTCTTGCAAGCCACGTTGTCTGGCTATGTTCCTGATTTGCTCGGCTTCCATGCTTACGCGATCGAGTGTGGTCAGCAGGTAGCCCAGGGCGTCCACGTGTGGTTTCCACAAATAGGCGGAACTGGTTTTCTGGTTGTATTCGTCTACTTCAACAATCATGCGTGAGAGGTAGGCTACCAGGAGCATGATGATGTTGACGTAGTCGGCGCGGAAGCTCTTCTCTCCCTGATAGTCGGTGCGGAAGGCCTCTGCTTCGGCTGTCGTCAGGGTAATCTTGCTGTTCTTGATGGGCACGATGTGGGCATATTTCGAGTCTGTGGTACGAACGTAGTTCTTGATTGCTTCTCTGGCGCTGTGAATCTTGCCTTCCTGAATAGCATTTTGCACAGCCTGCGATGGAGGAACGGCCAGCACCTCGGCCTGCGCAGCCGCCGCCATCTGCGGGCGAGGTGGAGGGGTTGCCTGCCGCGGCGGAGCAATTGCTTCAGCGGTAGGCGCAGCCAGGGGCTGAACCTCGGGCGGAGCCGCTGGAATCACGGGACGCGGAGCCGGAGCTGCTGCCTGCGGCGCTACAGCAGCTGTTCGAGGTGGAATCGGCGCATACACAACTCGGCCGGATTTCTTGTTGTCGACCGCCTTCTTGAACTTTGAAACTTTGCGGAACGAGTCTTGGGCAAACTGGTAGTCCTGAGCAAGAATCTGCTGCGTCTTAATCTCGGTAAGCTCTTTGACCGTGATGTCGCCTTCCACCCGGCTCATGATGCTGCCGCCTTCGCGTTGTACATGCTCGGCAAAAGTCTTGATCTGCTTGGTGGCGTCGTGAAAGAGATCGTCAAAGCGACGCCCAAAGACATCGTTCCAAACCGCCGTATTCGCCAACGAGTCGGGATGGTAGAACGATTTGCCCAACGACTGCTTTACCTCGCGCACGCGCTGCACGATGCCGGAATCCATGAGCTGGTCAAAGTGCCGGAACTCCTCCAGTTCCTGGAAGAGAAACTCGAATTCGCGCAGCAGCTTGGCATCATCCGGGGGCATGATGTCAATCTGTGGTTCACCCAAAGCGCGGTTCAACTCACCCTTAAACGCCTGGGCGGCCTCGCTCATAAAAAAGAATTCGCTATGGGTCTCCGGGCGCTGCCATTTATGCGGCGACTCGGGCGGAGCCTGGCGAAACAGAAGAGTGGTTATGCAATCCAGCTTGTCACGATCGTTGGCCCGCTGCGAAGCCTTGCTTACGTAGTAGCGCAGCAGCGCATGAGGTACTTCGAAGCCTTGCACGGTCTTCAGCGCATCTCGAACCATGGGTGGGCAAATGGCCATATCCAGCAGGTCGAGCCAGTTTTTCAATGCGGTTGTGGTTTCAGGCGCGCTTCCCTGTCCATTGGCAGAATGCTTGATCTCCGCAGGAATAGGTACACCGTGGTTGAGGTTTTTTTGCAGAACCGCGAGGTAAAACCCGTGAACGGTGATAAGGTCGTGTAGCTCGTTTTGGGACTTTTGCCCCACAAGCAAACTCCTGTATTAGTTTCCTGGCCAAAGGGGGAGCACTACAGACGAAGTTTTTACAGTTTAAACCAGCTTGTTGCCAGATACAATCGAGAACTGCCAACCAAGCGTCGTACGGCTCTCCAAACCATTGATTCTATAGATTTTACTGCACATCCTTCGGATTAGCGATTCCTTATTTTGCCCCCATGACCAGCTTGGCAATGGTCTGCAACTGCATATTGGAGGTACCTTCATAGATTTTGCCGATCTTGGCATCACGAAAATATTTTTCCACAGGATAGTCCTTGGTGAATCCGTATCCGCCAAAGATTTCGACACAGAGCGAAGCCACCCGCTCAGCCACCTGGGAGGCAAACAGCTTGGTCATGGCAGCTTCTTTCACGAAATTCATTCCCGCATCTTTCATGCGGGCCGCGTTGTAGACCATCATGCGGGCCGCCTCAATTTCCGTCGCCATTTGGGCGATCTGGAATTGAATGCCCTGGAATTCAGCAATCATCTTGCCGAACTGCTTCCGTTCCTGAGCATATTTGCTGGCGTATTCCCATGCTCCTCGCGCCAACCCAACCATCTGGGCGCCAATTCCAATGCGCCCTTCATTGAGCGTTTCAATGGCAATCTTGTACCCCTTACCGACCTCGCCGAGCACGTTCTCTTTGGGTACGCGGCAATCTTCCATGATCAGTTCGCAAGTGCTGGAGGCCCGTATCCCCAGCTTGTCCTCTTTTTTGCCGACGCTGAAGCCGGGGAAACTCTTTTCCACAATGAAGGCTGTAATACCTTTATACCCGGCGGAGGGATCGACAGTGGCCAGCATGATGAACACTCCTGCCTCTTTGCCATTAGTGATCCACATCTTGCGTCCGTTGAGGACATATTCGCTGCCTTTGAGTTGGGCGCGCGTCTGCAAGGCAAAAGCGTCGGAGCCCGAGCCGGCCTCGCTTAAGGCATACGCACCTACGGTATTGCTGGCCATCTTAGGGAGATAGCGGCGCTTTTGGTCTTCGGTTGTCCAGCGCAGCAAAGCATTATTCACCAGGGTATTTTGCACGTCTACGATGACCCCAGCGGAGGGATCGACGCGCGAGATTTCTTCCACCGCCAGAATGGACTCAAAAAACCGTCCTCCCGCGCCGCCGTATTGCTCGGGAATTTCGATGCCCATCAGGCCGAGCTGGAAAAACTCGCTGATAATCTGCTGATCGAATACCCCTTTTTCATCCATCTCTTTGACTTTTGGACGAATACTCTGGTCAGCAAATTGACGGACGTTTTCACGGAAAAGGACTTCATCTTCGGTAAGAGCCACCAGCGGCTGCGGTGGCGGGGCAACTTGGGTCAATACTTCGGGCATGGCGAATTCCTCTCGCTGAGAGCAAGTGTGAACCAAAAATTGTACCACTGGGTGAATTGCCAAAATTGCCATGATTGCCATGATTGCCATAATTGCCATCATTTCAGCTTTAAGCTCTTAGCCATTAGCTCTTAGTAAACCCTGTCGAATTTGCATGCTTCTGGAAACCAGAGATTTGCCATAATTGCCAAAACTTAGACAGGCCTCTGGCGGAGCGACCGTTGGTGTCTGTACCGCAACCAGGTTTTTACTAAGAGCTAATGGCTAAGAGCTGAAATTATGGCAATTTTGGCAATCCACCACACTTGACGCCATCCACAACTGAAGTTTTTAATCCCAAGGTATGCGAACAGCCTTTTTAGGATTGGGAATTATGGGGCGGCCTATGGCCGCAAACCTTGTCAAAGCCGGACACGAAGTGACTGTCTGGAACCGCACTCCTGGCAAAGATGTTCCGGGAGCGAAAACGGCCAATAGCCCGGCAGAAGCAGTTAAGGGTAATGAAGCAGTGTGGATGTGTGTATCCGACACCAAGGCCGTCGAGCAAACGCTTTTCGGTCCCAACGGCGCCGCACAAGCTTTGGAAAAGGGTGCAGTGGTTGTAGATTCGAGCACCATTGCGCCTTCAGCCAGCGTGCAGTTTGCTGCCAGGCTTCGGGAGAAAGGGTGCGATTTTTTGGATGCTCCCGTGACCGGCTCAAAAGTCGCAGCCGAGGGAGGCACGCTGATCTTC
>DASZFK010000781.1:0-2850 GCA_035939855.1 Candidatus Angelobacter sp. | reverse complement strand
TGAAATGACCTAACATGGAATTCATTTCGTCCAAAGTTGCGGCCACCAACTGACGGCTGCGCAAGTTCTTTACCGAATTGATTACGATCTCGCCGAAGTGATGACCATCCTTGAGAAAGAAAACAGCCAGAATGGGGGCTAAAAACAGCCACCACATGTTTTGCACTGTCCTGGCAGCGCGCAAGACCAGAGATTGAGTTGCACTGATAATCTCCTGGCGATGCCTCCACCACAGATCGTTGATCCGGTCTATTGTTTCCTTGCTCCAGCCGTGCTGGAGTCCCACCTGGGCGGCTAGCTGTCCGGAGTCAATGTTTTTAGCCAGGTCAGGCGCTCTTTGTATGAGCGCCTGTGCTTCCTGCACCACGGGCGGTCCGGCCAGCGAAAATACAGTGACCAAAAGCGAGAAAAAAACCAAGTAAACCAGGGCGATGGCAGCATTGCGCGATCCTTTGAACCAGATTTGCAGGTGGGACACTGGAGCTTCCAGCAGATAGGCAAAGAAGATGGCGAAGAGAAAAGCAATCAAGGCGCGCCACGCGGCATAAACGAACAACAGACCAAGACAAAACACCAACACTGTAAGCAGTACCCGGAATGTCTTTTGGTCGAAGGGCTTCAATACTTCATCCTATCCTGGCCGGCTCAACGCTCGATTCACCACCAGGGGCGATTCGTTCAGGCTCAGCCAATAGGCGGTAATGAGATTGACGACCCGGTCAATCTCCTCACTGTCGAATGATTTCAGGAGATATGAGTTGGCGCCGGCCGCATAGGCGGCTTCCATAAACTTGTCGTTCCTCTCGGAGGTGAGCACGAGAACGGGAATGCGACGGAGAGTCCGCTGGAGCCGTATCCAGCGCAGCAATTCCAGACCCGGTATCCGCGGCAGGTTCAAGTCCAGGAGTATCAGAATAGGGAGGGGATGGAGCTGGCGATCGCCAAATTGGTCAGTGCCCTCCAAAAACGCCTGTGCGGTTTCGCCCTCGGGCAGATGCTTGATGGGGTTTCGTACTCCAGCCTTGCTGAATGCCCGAATCAACAGACGGGCATCTGACGGATTGTCTTCCACCAGCAGGATGGTTCCCAATGCGGGTTGTTCAAGCGCCATGCAAGCTACTCCCTCCATTCAGCCTCAAGGCAGGGGCTCGGGAATGGCGGCCCCATCCGCGCGCGGATCGGAGGCTCCAAAGTTCATTCCGGTTTTGGAATTGTGGATGACTGCCTGCCCGCGTCCCATGAGAGAAGTGTACTCCTTGCGAACCATCAGGTTGTGTCCTTTATCGCGCAGGGCCTCCAGGACGTTGGGCTTGACGCGCGATTCAATCACAATGTCGCAGCTTACCTGATTGCCAGAGACCGTGAACCTCGCCGCTTCCAGGGCCGCCTGGATGTTCATTCCGTAATCCACTACGTTCGATACAAACTGGGCATGGGCCAGAGGTTGGTTAGCTCCACCCATAATCCCAAATCCCATATGCAGGTCGCCGCGTTCCATGAAGGCGGGAATGATAGTGTGAAAAGGACGCTTACGCGGAACCAGCGCGTTGGGATGCGTGGGATCAAGCACAAAGAGCGCACCCCGGTTCTGGAGGGCAAACCCCATCCCATTGGCTACAACGCCCGATCCGAAGCCGGAGTAAACGCTTTGAATGAGCGAAACAATGTTGCCTTCTTTATCAACTGCAGCCAGATAAGTTGTATCGCTGGTTGGGGGATTTCCAGCTCCAGGACTGCAATTGGCTTTGTCAGGATTGATGAGAGAAGCCCGCTGCGCCCCATACTCCTTGGAGAGCAGGCCTTTCACTGGAACCTTTGCAAAGCGCTGGTCAGCGTTGTAGCGATACAGGTCGGCATAGGCCAGTTTCATGGCCTCAATTTTCTTATGCAGCTCGACGGTTCCCTGAGGGCCCCCATGGTCTGGTTGAAAATTGCTCATGATGTTCAGCATTTCCAGCGCAGCCATGCCCTGGCCATTGGGAGGAAGCTCGTAAATCTTCCAGCCGCGATAGTCAATGGAGATCGGTTCGACCCATTCCGAGGAGAAGTCCGCCAGGTCATCCAGTTGCATGGTGCCGCCCAAGGATGACGATGTTTGGACAATGGCGTGCGCGATTTCTCCTTTATAGAAGGCGTCCCGGCCCTGCTCGGCGACCAGCCGCAAAGCCTTGGCCAGATCGGGATTGGTAAAGCGTGATCCCAGCTCCGGGGCTTGGCCGCCCGGGAGGAACACCCGCCGCGCCTCCTCCGTCTTTTGCAGCTTGGCTTCTTCCGGGACCCAGTAGTCGTGAATGATTTCGGGAACCGCGTATCCATGCTCGGCATAATGGATGGCGGAGGCAAACAGGTCTTTCCAGGGTAAGCGCCCAAATCGCTGATGGGCTTTGCTCCATCCATCCACTGCGCCCGGAACGGTCACTGTGTGGATGCCGTCATGAGGCATCGTAGTGATGCCCTGCTTGTTCAGGAAATCTATGGAAAGCTTGCGCGGGGCCCATCCACTGGCATTCAAGCCGTAAAGCTTGCCGGCCTTGGCATCCCAGTAGAGCAAGAACAGGTCTCCACCGATGCCATCCATCATCGGCTCAGTCACGCCCAGCACTGCATTGGCAGCGATGGCGGCATCCATGGCGTTTCCACCTTTGGCGAGGATTTGTGCGCCAGCTTGCGACGCCAAATAGTGACTTGTACCCACAATGCCCCGGTCGGTGATGACCACGGAGCGGCCATAGGAACGATCTTGCGCATAGCCAACCTGCGCGACCATGACAACCATAAAAAAGAGGAGAAGAAGGAGACGGAGCATCTGCACCTCAAGCGGACGACTGAAGATTTAAGATAAGAATTATA
>DASZFK010000780.1:0-11065 GCA_035939855.1 Candidatus Angelobacter sp. | reverse complement strand
ATGCAATCGGGTGATCGCGCGTGATCGGGAGATCGGGTGATCGGTTTTGGAACAGTCATTGATTTTAAACACCTTATCATTGCAGTTAGTGGAGAGCAATTGATTGCTGACTGCTGAATGCTATCTTCGCTTTGAAACCCGTTTCTTGGTCTTAGGGCGAGAGAACTTGAATTCACACTCCGACATGCGTACGCGGGAGCCGCTGAAAAGCACGCCCTCGGCTTGCAGGCGGAAACGTTGCTCCATTCCCGACTCACCGGGTAAGGCAATACGCCCACCTGCCGCCACGACCCTGTGCCAAGGCAACCCCTGGGATTGACGTAATGCCCAAACGACCTGCCGTGCCGCCCCGGGATAGCCGGCAGCGCGGGCAATCGCTCCATAAGTTGAAACTTTGCCGCGAGGAATCTTCAAGATGGTGGCGCGAATTTTGGGAAACACGATCGGTTATTTTTTGATGATTGGGTTGTAGCCTTCGCCGGCTAAACGGGCACGTGTGGCCTCTGCCTCTTTGGCATCGGTAAAGGGACCGACTTGCACGCGAAAATACGTGTCTCCCCCCCCTGCTGCAAGGAACACCGGATATTGCTTCTTCCGTAAGGCAGCCACGAGATACTCGGCATCTTCCTGCTTAGAAACAGCCGCCACCTGGACAATAAAGGAAGAGCCAGCCGAAACATTCTTGATTTCCGCATTGGGAGCGCTGGGAGGAGAGGAGGTGGCATTAGTGGCAGCGTTATCGGTGGTATTCGAGGGCTGAGACTGTGGATTGCCGGCAACGGCTTGGACATTCGCAGAATCAGCAGTCATAGGAGTCGGCTGGCAATTGGCGGAGCCTGCAGGGCAGTTCTGGACAACAATATCGGGAGGTTTGCTGTTGGCGGCCGAAGGCTTGTTGGCCGTGCTGCCACTGGGGATCGAGTTGACAATTTCGGTCTTTGCGCCGGCCGCGCTGCTCCGGCCCAGCATGTAGCCGATAGTGAAGAACACAGCGCAGATGGCTGCAAGCCCGAAAAAAATACCGAGCAGTTTGCCCGTGCCTAGAGTAATCTCGGCGTCGTCCTTAAGCTCCCGTGTTTCTGCCATCTGCAAACTCCTGCGACTATGTACTCTTTATTAACCCTGTTTTGCCCCGGAGGTTCCGCCGATCGCGTTGAGAGCCTTGGTCAGGGCGGAAACCATGTCCAAAGGCAATGGGAAGACGATGGTGGTGTTCTTCTCTACGCCAATTTCGGTCAGAGTCTGGAGATAGCGAAGTTGCAGCGTCATCGGCTCGGTAGCGAGCACGTGGGCGGCATCGGCCAGTCTCTGCGAGGCTGAGAATTCGCCTTCAGCATGGATGATCTTGGCGCGCTTTTCGCGTTCCGCTTCTGCCTGTTTGGCCATCGCGCGAAGCATGGATTCGGGCAGGTCAACCTGCTTGACTTCCACGTTGGCCACCTTTACGCCGTAGGGCGAGGTATGCTGGTCGAGAATGCTTTGAATGCGGGCATTGAGCTTATCGCGATGGGCCAGCAATTCGTCCAGATCAACTTCGCCCAAGACTGACCGCAACGTGGTTTGCGCAAACTGTTGTGTCTGCCAGTAATAGTTCTGTACCTCGACAACCGCCCGGCGGGAGTCGATGACGCGCCAGTACACCACCGCGTTGACTTTGAGAGTGACGTTGTCGCGGGTAATGATGTCCTGTGGCGGAACTTCCAGCGCCTGCTGGCGCATGTCGATCCTGACAATGCGATCAATAGGGCCAAATACCAGGATTACGCCAGGTCCCTTGGCGTTGGGCAGCAAACGTCCCAGGCGAAAGATCACACCGCGTTCATACTCGCTCAGAATCTTGATGGAGCTGAGGATGTATAAGCCAATGATGATCAAGGGAACAATGAAGATTAATCCTTCCACACTTCCTCCAGAAATTGCGGTGATGACTCGTTTCGGATTCTATGGCATTGCTTCGCTATTCGGAAGAAAAAAGTGATAAGGATCATTCATCAGCAATAGGTGTATTGCTGGTGAGTAATGAAATATTACAAACCGCAGAAGAAACCAAAACCTTTTTTGCCACGAATACACGCGAATTAACACGAATCAGCACAAAAAAGAGAAAGAAAAAGGGACAAGTAACCCTCGATCGGGAGGTAGTAAAAAGAACGTTTTTGGATTTCAATTCTTGTTTATTATTCGTGTTAATTCGCGTGTATTCGTGGCTAAAGGTTTGAGGGTTTTTCCGGCCATCACACCGTCTTCGATGTCGCCGCCGGTTCGACATGCAGCTTAAAGTCTTCGATTTTGCGGACTACTACGGCTTGGCCGACATCTACATTCGTGGCAGCGATAGCATCCCAAAGTTCGCCGTGGACGAAGACCTTGCCGATGGGCGCAAAAGGCGCGCTTACTACACCGATCTCACCAATCATTCCTTGTTCGCCGGTTACGACTTTGTTTTTGCGCGCCTGGAATATCTTGACCATCAGAAAGATCGTGATGAAGCCCAAAGGCAAAGCGACCGAAAGCGAAGTTGCCCACTTGACGCGCATCTGCGGAATTGGGCCATCTACCAGGAGCAGACCGCCAATGATCATCAAGGTAATCCCGAGAATTCCGAGCACGCCGTGGGTTTGGAACTTGGCTTCGAGCGCGAACAACACAAACGCCCCCACAATCATGACCAGGGCTGAATAGCTTGTGGGCAGCATATTCAAGGCAAACAACGAAAGCAGAATCGCAAAAAACCCAATCACACCAGGAGCAACCGCCCCCGGATGGTTGAATTCGAAAATCAGGAGCAGTATCCCGATCGCGAACAGCGGCAACGTAAGGTTGGGATTCATGAGCACCGAGAGCACATGCTGCTTCACGGTCATATCGTAGAAACGGACGTTGACGCCGGCCAGGTGCAGCACGCTTTTGGACCCGTCGAATCGCGTAATGGTTTTGCCGTCCAGTTGGTGAAAAAGATCGTTTTCGTCACGGGCGAGGTAGTCGACAAGATGCTGCGCCAAAGCTTCCTCGGCGGTAAACGATTTTGACTGCCGGATGGCGCTTTCTGCGGCTTCGACGTTGCGTCCGCGCTTGCTGGAGTAAGAGCGCATCATGGCCGCGGCAAAGTTCTCTAATTTTTCCTTCAGCACCGGATCCATGATGGCTCCTCCGAGCACGGGATGAGCAGCCCCTGTATTGGTGCCGGGCGCCATAGCGGCAACATCAGCCGATTCCAGGATGAAAAACCCTGCTGAGGCTGCGGTTGCTCCAGCCGGCGTGACGTAGATGATGACTGGAACCGGAGAGGCAAGAATCTTCTGGACAATTTCCTGCATCGAGCTGATCAACCCACCGGGCGTGCGCAGCTCGATCAGGAGCGCGGCCGATTGAGTGCGCTGTGCCTCCTGGATCGCCCGATCGATGCGTTCCACAATGAGCGGGTGAATGGTGTCATCCACCACGATTTTCAGGACATCCGCCGAAGCCGCAAGGGATCCGAAACATATTGCGAGAATAGCTACGAATCTTGCCGATGAGTTGATGCGCATAAAATATTCCTCAAGGTTGCGATGGCCCTTTGCTGCCGGCCAACGCAATGTCACGCTTCATGGCCGCGGCAGAGGCATTGGAAGGATCGAGCGCCAAAGCCTGGTCCACGTCGTGGGCCGCGGCCGCCGTCTTCTTGTCCGCCAGATCCAACCGGGCCAACAGTAAATATACGTCGACGGATGGTTTCAAGTTCAGGGCTGCCCGCGCTTCGTTCCTGGCCCCGATATTATCCTGGACTAATTCAAAAACCCGCGCCAGTCCGGCATGGGCTTCGGCGCTGGTTGGATCAAGAATGATCGCCTTTCTAAATTCCTTTTCGGCCTCGCTGCTGAGGTCTTCTTCCAGCAGTTGCCGCCCCCGCTGCAAATGAAAGGCAGCCTGGGTGGGCGCATCGGCCTGTTGCAACCGGACCTCGTTGGCATTTTCGATCTCCAACGCGAGCTGGCGAAACGACGATTCATCGTAATTGCTCTTGATGCGCTCCGGCGGCAGGCGATCCCTGGCAATCGATCCGGCGGTTACGGCGTCGAGCAAGGACTTGGCATCCTGGTTTGGAACCAGTGTCAGCGATTCACGCAGTTGCTTTGTAGCGCCTGCGGTATCACCTTCACGCAGTAGGGCCAGCGCCAGGTTGTAATGATAATCGGGGTCGTTGGGATCAATCTGCAGGGTCCGTTCAAAATATCCACGGGCGCGTTTTTCTCCGCGTCTCGCCGAGACCACACCCAGGTTGTTATAGATCTCGGTGAGAGGCAGGCGCAGTGCGAGCGCGCGAAACGCGGTTTCGGCCTTCTCCAGTTGCCCGGCATAGAGAGCTGATAGTCCGAAGAAAAATTGTCCTTCATTGTAGTTGCCGTCGCTGGATGGAATTTTTGAAAACCAAGTCATCGCCGACTGGTAGTCGCGAATCTTGTAGTAGGTCTTAGCCAGTTGCAGCATGGCTAGCGTGTGGCTCGGCTCAAGACGGAGGGCTTCTTTGAAGAACTTGATCTTCTCCTGCACATTCGCCGCCAGGATGCCGCGAATGTAGTTTTCCAGGGCGTCCAGGCGAATCGGCGGGAATTGAGCCAGGAATTGATTCTTGGAGACGCTAAGCATGGAATCGAACAAATAATTGATGTCCCAGGCTAAGGCCGTTTGGATGGTAATCAAACTGGTGAGCGGACCCGATTCCGTCATTTCCGGACTAAGCCTGAGCCGATCCAGTTCCATGATTTGCGCATGGACGGTAAACGAGCTTCCATCAAAACTGTAGGATCCGAGGACTACATAATTGGCATCCATCTGTTGCGCCATCTGATAGATGGTGGCGCGTGAAGGCTTAGCAGTTGCAGGAATACCCAGCCGGTCAAAAGCATAAAGACGGTCATCGCGGCTGGTGATAAACAACGAGTTGGAGTTCAGCCGGTTGCCTAGAACCTCAGGGAAAGCTTCGCCAATCCAGTCGATCCCTGGGACCTTCGAGGTGTTTTCAAAGGGCATGATCAGCAAAATCCGGCTTGCCCGAACTGAGGGCACCCGATTTTGGGCACACAACGGATGTATGACCGCCAACGAGAGCACGAGCAATACAAAGATAAAGGCCGGTTTGCTCAAACCATGTCAATTATAGGACAGTTGCATTGGGTAAGTGGGTAAATTGGTAATTGGGTAATTGAGGATTGCCAGAATTTGACGCCGCTCGCCTCCGGTTTCAAGCGGTCTTTGGGTCTAGGAATTATAGATTTTGGCAAACCATGGCAATGGAGTCTGCACTGAAGTGTGCCGAACTGACAATTACCCGATTACCAATTTACCCAATTACCCAATTTTCTCGCGTGGCAACAACAGCCTTAACTCCTCTATCTAAGCAAGTAAGGTACTTGGTCTCCTGAGGAAGGCCTGTCTTTGTGATGAATGCCCCCCAGTACGTGCGTTATCTCTGTGTGTTTATCCTGGCCCTCCAGATTTTGACGGCCCAACAGATAACCCCGCCAACCATTTCTTATGAAGGCCAGAATGTCTCTGCCGTGGACATCGCAGGACGTCCAGACTTAAACGTGCGCCAGCTCCGCTCGTTGATCGCGCAGCCTACGGAGGCGCCATATTCGAAAACAAAAATCGATGAGACCATGGCGGCGCTGAAGAATGCGACAAACTCCAAGGATGTGCAGCTTGAGGTGCGTCCGCAGCCAAATGGGTTGCAAATCCTGTTTGTGCTTCAGCCGGCCTATTATTTCGGGATTTTCGATTTCGGAACTGCGACCAAGGTGTTCACTTATACCCGCCTGCTGCAGGTCTCGAACTATCCTAATCAGGAACCTTACAGTTCCAGCCGCGTGGAAGAAGCCGAATCCGGCTTGATCGATTTCTTTCATCGCGTGGGCTATTTCGAGGCGACGGTTGAGCCGGAACTGCAAAGCGATTCTGCTCATGGGGTGGTGAACGTCCTTTTCCACGTCAACCTGAAGCGCAAGGCAAAATTTGGGAACATCATCCTTACCGGGGCCTCCGATCAGGAAACCAAGCGCCTGGAAAAGAGCTTGCGCTCCTGGGGAGCCCGTCTTCGCGGCGCCTACCTCAAGAGCGGCAAGCCTTACTCGTTCAAGAGTCTTGACACGGCCACGAACTACCTGCAAGCGCAGTTGGGCAAGCAACAGTATCTGGCTGGCCATGTCGAGATGATTTCGGCAAATTACAACCCCGCCACCAACCGGGCCGATGTGACCTTCAAGGTCACTCAGGGAGAAAAGGTTGCCATCAATGTCCAGGGAGCACATGTCTGGGGCCGCACGCAGAAGAAATTGATTCCGATCTATCAGGAAAATTCGGTTGATGCCGATCTGGTTCAGGAAGGAGCTAATAACCTGGTTTCGTACTTCCAGTCCAAGGGTTTCTTCGATGCCAAAGTCACCAGCCGCATGGATCAAAATTCTGCTGGAACGACTGTTGTGTATGTGATTGAGAAGGGCAAAAAGGGAAAGGTAAATTCGATTTTCGTCCGGGGTAACCATAACTTTCCCGAAGATGACCTGCTCTCCCACATAACGGTTGCCAAGGGGCACTTTTTGTCTCATGGGAAATACAGCCAGCAAGTTTTGCGCAAGAGCGTCAAGAATCTTGAAGCCATCTATAAGAACGCCGGCTATAGCCAAGCCACAGTCACTCCCAACGTGGTCAACGACGATCGAGGCAACCTGAAGATTACCTTTCAAGTGAATGAAGGCACGCAAGATGTCGTCCAGAACCTGCGGATCGAAGGGAATAACACAATTCCAGAGGCGGAGCTGGCCCCAAAAGGACTGAATCTGGTCGCGGGAAAGCCTTATTCGGCGCAGCTCCTGGATAAGGACCGTGACCAGATCATTGCCACTTATCTTGATCGCGGGTATCTTACAGCCACTTTCAAAGCGGTCAGCCGCCCTTTAAAGAACGATCCGCACCACGTTGACGTTGTTTATACGATTGAAGAAGGACCACAGGTGCGGACGGTCACCGTTGAAACGCTGGGCTCGCATCACACTCGTCCGGAAATCATCGCGCGCAATGCAAAAATCCCGCCGGGCCAGCCGTTGAGCGAAAGCTATTTGCTCAAATCCGAAAGCCAGCTCTATACGTTGGGCGTATTTGATTGGGCCAGCGTTGATCCCCAGCGTCCGATCACGAAAGACTCCGATGTGGAAGTGCTGATCAAATTGCATGAAGCCAAGCGCAACAGCCTTACTTATGGATTTGGCTTCGAAGCATTCAATCGCGGCGGAGCTGTTCCAGGCGGGACCATCGCCCTGCCGAATTTGCCCCCGGTAGGTTTGCCTGCAACCTTCAAGACCAGTCAAAAAACCTTTTATGGGCCACGAGGCTCGATCGAATATAGCCGGTTCGACTTCAGGGGGCGGGCCGAAACCTTGACATTGGGAATGTTCGGCTCACGGCTGGATCAACGCATTTCGGGGAACTGGTCGAACCCGTCATTCTGGAACAGTATTTGGAGTTCAAGCCTTACGCTTTCCGGTGAGCGTACCAGCGAAAACGCCATATTTACTGCGCAAATCGGCCAGGCAGGACTTCAATTCCAGCGCTTTGTGGATGCAAAAAAGACGGAAACCCTGTTTTTGCGCTATACCTTCCGCCGCACTAATCTCTCGCATCTGCTGGTGCCCGATCTGGTCACGCCCGAAGATCGCAATGAACGCCTCTCGACGCTTTCCGCCTCGTTCATTCGCGACACTCGTGATAACGCCCTGGATGCTCACAAAGGGATTTACCAGAGCCTTGAGGCAGCCATCAATCCGAGCGCCCTGGGATCGAATACAAACTTTTACAGGTTCCTTGGCCAGACCGCTTACTATCACCACGTCGGCGGCGGAGATCATTTGATCTGGGCCAACAGTCTTCGCCTGGGATTCGAACAGGCTTATGCCGGTGACCATGTGCCTCTGAGTGAGCGCTTCTTTTCCGGCGGCGGCAGCACCTTGCGAGGATTTCCCCTGAACGGCGCCGGCCCGCAACGAAATGTGGCCGTATGCAGCAACCCGGCGGATACCTCTTCCTGCTCGCAAATACGCGTCCCTGTGGGAGGCTCGCAACTGGTGATCTTGAATTCTGAGCTGCGGTTCCCGATTCCGCTCGAGCTTCCATTGATTGGCGCCGGACTCGGTGGCGTGTTTTTTTACGATGGAGGCAATGTCTACAACAGCGTCGGCTTGAGCAACATTTTCTCGAGCTATACCAACACTCTGGGATTTGGGTTTCGCTACAAGACTCCGGTAGGTCCGGTACGCTTCGATATCGGTCACAACCTGAACCCAGTCACCGGAATTAGAGCAACACAGTTTTTCATTACTTTGGGACAGGCGTTCTAAAAACAAAACCAAACCCACCACGGAGGCATGGGACGCGGAGAAGATCAAAACCAAGTTAACCGCAGGGGCCGCAACGTAGCGGAGCCACAACCAAAACCCTTTTACCACAGAGGTCACAAAGGAACACGAAGGAAGACAAGCTGCACCGCAGAGGCCGCAGGGAGCGCAGAGAAAAACGCAGAGAATTTGCGAGAAAAAGCACGATTTTGAAGCACTGGTAATGCAGAGACCGCAGAATTGCGCTTACGAATAGCACAGCTGCCCCGGCTTTGTTGAAGGTACCGGAATACAAAATGCGAGGTGAATATGACGAACCAAGAGAATCCCAATAAAAATCCCGAACTTAAACCACCTCGCAGGAGAACGGGCCGTTGGCGCAAGATCTTCCTCTGGAGCATTGCTGGAATTACGATCCTCGTGACTGCCGTTGTCATAACGACTGTCCTCCTTCTGGAGCACAACCAAGGTTTCCGTCATTATGTGTTGGCGAAGGTCACGAGCAGCATTGCCGAATCCACCGGCGCAAAAGTCGAAGTGCGGGACTTTGATGTGCATCTGGCCACGCTTTCAGTAAAGCTCTACAACGTAAAGGTGCACGGCACGGAACCCGATCCCAATCAGCCTTTGCTCCAAACCGACCGTTTGAGCGCCAGCATTAAGATTCTTTCCCTTTTCCGGCGCACATGGCGGTTGCAGGATGTCGAGATCGATCATCCGGTAGTGCGCTTCTCGGTGAACAAGGCCGGTGAGAACAACCTTCCTAAACCGCAACAGAAGAGCAGCAGCAACACCAGCATCTTTGATCTGGCGATCCAGAAGTTCGTTCTGGATCGTGGTGAAATCTATTACAACGATAAAAAGAGCGTGCTCGATGCCGAGTTGCACGACCTGAACGTCAATGCGGCCTTTGATAATTTTCAGAGCCGCTATTATGGAGACCTTGGTTACAAGCAGGGCCGGATTCAATACGGCAAATATGCGCCTATGGTGCACGATCTGCAAGCTCATTTCAACGCTACGGCTAAACGCTTCGATCTTGATCAATTGGTATTTTCTACCGGAGCTTCACACATCACATTGAAAGCCTCGGCGGATAATTACAGCGATCCCAATCTTCATGCCACGGCCAGCTATGATGCGGTGCTGGTCGCCGATGACTTCAAGCGCATTTTGAAAGATCCCACGCTTCCTACCGGCACAGTTCTTCTCAACGGATCATTGAATTATCAGGCCGACCCAAATCGTCCGCCTCTAGAGACGGTTTCCTTGACCGGACAAGTCAGCAGCCGCAGCGTGGCAGTCAATACGCCAAGTTTCCGGGGCGTTGTACAGGATTTTGGAGCGCAGTATCAACTTGCGGGCGGCAATGCCGAGGTCCGCGATATCCATGCGCATCTGTTGGGCGGAAGCCTCAATGGCAAGCTCACCATTCGTGATCTGAGCGGAGCATCGCAGGCCAAAGCACAGGCGTCGCTCAAAGATGTATCCATTGATGCCTTAAAAGCCGCTTCCCGAAACCGTTCGCTGGAACAGGCCGATCTGCATGGCAAGATCAGCGCTGATGCCAACGCAACCTGGGCCAAGACACTGGACAATCTGGTCACCCATGCTGATGCAACTCTCCAGGCGACGCTTGGACCAAAATCGAAGTCTACTCCTTTGAATGGCGTAATCCATGCCCGCTATACGGCTGCGAATAAGACGATTGCGTTGAACCAGAGCTACGTAAAGACTCCGCAGACTTCTGTAACGCTCAACGGAGAAGTAAGTAACCGCTGCCAGCTTCAGGTCAACATGCAATCCAACGACTTGCACGAATTGGAATTGCTGGCTGCTAATTTCAGCAAGCCCACGCCCGGCCAGCCGCAGCAAGCCATGGGACTCTATGGAAAAGCGACTTTGACCGCCGCTGTCACTGGTTCGACCAGCAAGCCGGAGATTCGAGGACAACTAGCTGCCCAGAACCTGAAAGTCAAGGGCACTTCATGGAAAGTATTGAAAACCAACATCACGGCAAATCCATCGTTAGCCGAGCTTACCAATGGCGATCTGGAAGCCGTTCCTCAAGGGCATATCAACTTCAATTTGGAGACCAGGCTTACGAACTGGTCCTACACCCCTTCCAGTCCGGTCAACGTACAAGTCTCAGCCGCACAGCTTTCGGTTGCCGATCTGGCGCGGCTTGCGAATCAGACAGTCCCGGCCACTGGAACGCTCTCGGCCAATATCTCGCTCCACGGCTCCCAGCTCAATCCGATTGGACAAGGCAACATCAGCCTGGCAAACGGCAAAGTGTCAGGCGAGTCGATTCAGGCGCTGACCATCAAATTTCAGGGAACCGGAGACGCCATTGATACCAACCTGCTGCTCAAGCTGGCGGCAGGCACAACGCAGGCCAACGTTGTTTATCATCCGAAGACAGAAGCTTATGAAGCCGAGCTTCATGCCGCCAATCTGCGCATTGAAAAACTGCACGCCGTTCAGGCCGGCAACCAGCAGATCAATGGTGGAGTGACCATCAACGTTAGTGGCCGCGGGACGATCAAGTCGCCGGAACTTACCGCCTCAGTAGAGATTCCCCAGCTTCAAGTGGAGAAGCAAACTATTCGCGGCGTAAGCTTGACTACCAATGTCCGGAACCACTTGGCCACCATCAATTTGAGTTCGCAGGTTGTGGAGACCTACATCAAGGC
>DASZFK010000779.1:0-6212 GCA_035939855.1 Candidatus Angelobacter sp. | reverse complement strand
GAGCCTGATGCTCATCTTGAGATCCTTCGACAGCGAGAGAATTATCAGCTTATAACAGAAATCGCTCGCCAACATTCCAGCCAGATCATAGCTGCAAGCCATTCTGAAGTGCTTCTCAACGAAGCAGCCGATCGTGATGTTGTGATTGCCTTCGTCGGCGCTCCCCATCGAATCGACGACCGTGGACGCCAGGTTTTGAAAGCACTTAAAGAGATCGGTTTTGAGCATTATTATCAGGCAGAGCTTCGTGGATGGGTCTTGTATGTTGAGGGTGCGACCGATCTTGCAATCCTGCGTGCGTTTGCAGCCAAACTGGAGCATCCGGCAAGGGTTTCGCTTGATAGCCCTTTTGTGCATTATGTATTCAACCAACCCAGTAAAGCCCGCGATCATTTTTATGGAATACGTGAGGCCAAAAACGATCTGGTCGGATTCGTCTTGGTAGATCGAATTGATGGTGTATTGCAAGATCGGGCAGAATTGGTTGAGAGGATGTGGAGCCGCAGAGAAATCGAAAATTATCTCTGCCAGCCTGAAACACTAATGCAGTATGCAACAGATTCCGCATCTGAAGTTGGTGAGCTTTTCCAGGCTCCTGAGCGTGAGAGGCGCCGAACAGCGATGGAAGATTCGATCAACGACTTGGTGCCGCCCGTTGCATTACGCAATCGGGATGATCCCTGGTGGCTCAATGTGAAGGCGAGTGATGAGTTCTTGGATCGGCTATTTGCATCTTTCTTTGATCGCTTGAAACTTCCTAACTTAATGCGAAAGACGGACTATCACTCGCTTGCACATTATGTGAGGCGCGAAGACATTGCCCCAGAGGTCAAGGCAATGCTTGATGCAATCAGCGATGTGGCATCCAGAGCAAAACCAAGAATTGAATAGCCGTTCTGGAAGACTTAAAGAAGCCGGTATGAACTGGCCATCAAGTTTCTAGAACCAGTCTCAAAATGCTTTAGCATCTGAAGGTATCAGGGCACAGCCTGTCCTGAGGTTTCGCCGAATGAACTTTGGTCGTGCCGAAAAGTCCAATAAACTTTCGGGCTAAAGCCCAATGTCACTTACTTTTGGTCGTATTAGCGTATTAGAAAACATCGTCATCCCGAGGCGCTCCAGGCGTGAAGCGACGGGAGCGTGGAGGGACCTTGCGTTTCGCCCTGAATTACGACTTTTTTGCAAATTTTGCATAGCTCTCTTTCTCCCCATGTCAGTCTTTTTCGGTCTGGTTCCTTTCTGATTCACCCTCAACTTTAGAAAATGGCCGGGTTATGCAAACACCTCATCCCAATGTCATCCTGAACAGAGCGCCGCGAAAAGCTTAGCTTGAGAAAATCATGGGCGCGGAGTGAAGAACCCCGAGAATGCGTCAATATTCTACGTCAGATTGAGAGGCACTTCGGCGATGCTCGATTTTTTGCCCGCAAACCAGCCTTGTTTAACCGGCAGAGCGAAATAAACCAAATCGCATTTCCAGAGTTCCTTGTCGTAAAGTGAGTGACATTGGGCTTTAGCCCCTGCGTTCGCTGGTTATAACTATTAGACTCCGTTGTATCCAGCTCGCTTCAGAAAGCTTCCTTGTCCTGGCTTGCCCTGGAATTGATCTTTTTCCACCAGGACCCGGCCTCGGGAGAGAACCACATCCGGCATGCCTTTGACTTTGATGCCTTCGAACATGGAATAGTCCACGCGCATGTGGTGAGTTGCCACGCTGATGGTATGTTCGCGGTTTGGATCGAAGATAACCAGATCGGCGTCGCTGCCAATGGCGATCGTTCCTTTGCGTGGATAGAGACCAAATATCTTCGCTGGAGTGGTTGATACAAGTTCTACAAAACGGTTGACACTAAAGCGCCCTTTGGCGACGCCGCCGGAATAGATCAGGCTCATGCGGTGCTCGATGCCGGGACCGCCGTTGGGAATTTTGGTGAAATCGTCTTTGCCCATTTCCTTTTGCTCTTTAAAGCAGAAGGGGCAGTGATCGGTGGAGACCACTTGCAGGTGGTCTTGCTTAAGGCCGTTCCATAGTTTTTCCTGGTGCCATTTTTCACGCAGCGGAGGCGTAAAGACATACTTCGCGCTTTCGAAGCCCGGCTTCTCCATATCTTCCAGGGAGAGATAAAGATATTGCGGACAGGTTTCGGCATAAACCGGCAGTCCCCGGTCGCGGGCTTCACGGACTTTTTCCAGGGCATCATTGCAGCTCAGGTGCACGATGTAGACAGGGGAACCCGCCATCTCGGCCAGAGCAATCGCACGAGCAGTAGCCTCAGCTTCGGCGGTTGTGGGACGCGTGAGCGCATGATATTTGGGCGCTGTCTTGCCCTCCGCCAGAGCCTGCTGGACGATCACATCAATAGCTCCGCCATTCTCGGCGTGCATGCAGATCATGCCGCCAATCTTCGACGACCTGCGCATGGCCTTGAAAATGGTCGCATCATCGAGCATGAAAACACCAGGATAGGCCATAAACAGCTTGAAGCTCGACACTCCTTCACGAACCAGCTCATCCATCTCTTCCAAGCGCGCATTGGGCAAGTCGGTGATGATGCAGTGAAAGGCATAGTCGGTACAGGCTCTTGCCGAGGCTTTCTGCATCCAGGCGTCGAAGGCGGTACGCAAGGATTGATCTTTGTACTGGATGGCAAAATCAATGAGCGTAGTGGTTCCACCAAAAGCGGCGGCGCGAGTGCCGGTCTCGAAATCGTCTGCGCTGGTGGTGCCTCCAAACGGCATGTCGAGATGAGTGTGAACATCGATTCCACCAGGGAGCAGGTATTTGCTCTTAGCGTCAAGAACCTGCTTGGCATTTTCCCGGCCCAGTGATTGACCTATTGTTGCAATTTTGCCATCCGTAATCGCTACGTCGGCAATGTATGTGTCGGTGGCAGTCACCACAGTTCCATTGATAATAAGAGTATCGAAGCTCATAATGGCTCCCTAAAAAATTCTAAATTTTAAATCGTCTCCATCTTCTACAATCACATCAGCGAGCACCATGTTACACTCTCGAAACTCTCCCCTTGTGTATAAGAAGGGTCCATGTCTAACGAACCAGCTTCCCGTCTCTTGTTGGAGCAGTTGGAAAAGAATTTCGCGGACATTAATCCACCTCTCACGCCCGCGCAAGCTCTCGAAGAAGGGGCGCGATGCTTATTCTGCCATGATGCGCCCTGCATCAAAGCCTGTCCAACGGGGATTGATGTTCCGCAGTTTATCCGCCAGATCATGACTGGTAACCTTCGTGGTTCGGCCAGGACCATTCTGGAGGCCAACATTTTGGGACAGAGCTGCGCCCGGGTCTGTCCTACGTCGGTATTGTGCGAAGGCGTCTGCGTGCTCAATGCAGAAGGGAAGAGGCCGGTCGAGATTGGCAGGCTGCAGCGATATGCCGTCGATCCGATCATTGCCAAAGGCGTACAGCTTTTTGAGGCCGGAACACCCAACGGATATCGTGTTGCTTTGATCGGAGCCGGGCCTGCCAGTCTTTCTTGCGCCACGGAATTACGGAAACGCGGCTACCAGACCGTGATCTTCGATGCCAATCCACAACCTGGAGGCTTAGATACTTACGGCATTGCTGCCTACAAGATGCGCTCCCATGACGTGGCCAAAGAAATCGAGATGATTCGTGACTTGGGTGTCGAAATTAAGAGCGGAGTCACGATCGGAAAAGAAAAGGCTATTGCTGAGCTGGAGCGCGATTACGATGCAATTTTCATCGGCATTGGCCTGGGCACTACGGAAGACTTGCATATCCCCGGCGAACAGTTGGAGGGCTGCCGGGACGCCCTTTCGTTTATTGAAGAGACCAAGAGCAAGAGCCTCGACCAGGTGAAGATTGTACCGCGAGTGGCTGTGATTGGGGCTGGAAACACCGCGATCGATGTTGTGACGGCTGCTCGCCGGCTGGGCGCTCAGGAAGTTTATATGGTCTATCGTCGAGGACCGCAGGAGATGACCGCCTTTGACTATGAATACGAACTGGCCCAAAAAGATAGCGTGACTTTTTTGTGGCAATCGTTGCCTGTTCGGATTTTAGGCAGGGATCGGGTCGAAGGC
Organism: Candidatus Angelobacter sp.; assembly: GCA_035939855.1. Lineage (GTDB taxonomy): Bacteria > Acidobacteriota > Terriglobia > Terriglobales > Acidobacteriaceae > Angelobacter. Next base: position 2,147 of record DASZFK010000779.1, on the reverse strand, counting down.
CTGGCATGCGTGCGGACGCAGCCGGGACCGAAGGACAAGAGAGGCCGCACCAGCTTCTTGCCCGTCCCAGGCACCGAATTTCAATTGGATGTAGGCATGGTAGTTAAAGCTTTGGGACAGAAACGCAATGTAGACTTTCTGCGTCAAATTGCCGAGCTTGAATTGGAAGATGGATGCATCGCAGTTGACCCGCAGACAATGCGCACTGCCAATCCGAAATACTTTGCCGGGGGCGACTGCGTGAACGGCGGAGGCGAGGTCGTGGATGCCGTTGCTCACGGCAAAAAAGCCGCGCTCGGCATTCATCAGGCATTGGAAGCTGCGAAGGGGGCAAAGGTCCATGCCTGATCTGAGTATCAATTTCTGTGGAGTTCGCTCTCCTAATCCTTTCTGGCTAGCCTCGGGTCCTCCCACCAATACCGCGTATCAAGTCATGCACGCCTTTGATGCCGGTTGGGGCGGCGCCGTATGGAAAACCATCGGCGAACCCATCATCAATACGGCCTCGCGCTACGGCTCGGTTGATCTGAAGAATGAGCGCATGATGGGGTTGAACAACATCGAACTCATCAGCGATCGCTCGATTGCCGACAACCTGCGCGAGATCGGCGAAGTCAAAAAACGCTTTCCGCAGCACACGGTGATTGCCTCTCTGATGGTGGAATCGAAGCAGGCAGCCTGGCATGACATTGTCCGTCGCACGGAAGACTCCGGCGCTGACTTGCTGGAACTCAATTTTGGATGCCCGCACGGCATGTCCGAGCGAGGCATGGGGGCCGCCGTGGGCCAGGTGCCGGAATATGCAACCATGATCACTCAGTGGGTGAAAGAGGTCGCCCGTACTCCAGTAATCGTAAAGCTCACCCCCAATGTTACCGACATTGTTCATATTGCTGCGGCCGCCAAAGCAGGGGGCGCCGACGCTGTTTCACTGGTAAATACGTTCAACAGCATTGTAGGCGTCGATCTCGATACCTTGGCTCCGCGTCCGAGCGTGGCCGGTCTGGGCAGCCATGGTGGCTATTGCGGACCCGCAGTCAAGCCGATCGCGCTACACATGGTTTCGTCGATTGCCCGCCATCCCAAGTTGAATATTCCCATCTCCGGCATTGGAGGAATCTCCAATTGGCGCGACGCGGTGGAGTTCATGCTTCTGGGATCGACTTCGGTGCAGGTATGCACCGCGGCCATGCATTATGGGTTTCGCATCGTCCGCGACCTGATCGATGGCTTGGAAAGTTACCTGGAAGATAAAGGCTTCAGTTCAGTGACCGAACTGGTAGGCAAGTCGGTACCGCGCATTGAGGACTGGGGAAATCTTGATCTCAATTACAAGATCATCGCCAGGATCGACGCCCAGAAATGTATTGGATGCAATCTCTGCTATATCGCGTGTGAAGATGGCGCTCATCAGTGCATCCGCGTGGAAGAGCGTCTGCAAGGGGATCTCCGTGAAGGTGCTATAGCAAAGCACGTGCCGCAAATTATTGAAGAGGAATGCGTGGGCTGTAATCTATGCGCGCTGGTGTGTCCCGTTCCCGAATGCATCAGCATGGTCGAGGTTGATACGGGCCTTCCGGCAATGAGCTGGAAGCAACTACAGGAAGCTCGCGGGCGCAGTCCGCAGTGCAGCATCGAGGAATTGCTGGCTGGAAAGGCGGGAAATCAAAACCCAAAAGGGAAACACTGAGACACGGAGAAGATCAAAACCAAGAGTCAGCCGCACAGGCCGCAGAGATTTTTTAGGTGGCTGGTGTTCTTGATTGCGAAAATGAACTCTCCAGCAGCCTTCTTGGCGCGAACCAGATTTTGCGAGAAAAACAGGATTTCGAAGCACCGAGACATTTCTCTACGCTTCTTCCAGATTTGAGTTTTCCCACGCTTCCCGGAATGAGCTTTTTCCCAGATGACAAAATAACTTGTCTAGAATCTAGACTGCCACTTTACGACGGTTATATGCAGCGGTTAGTCTGTTAGGCCAGTACCACAACGGTAACTGCCTTATCACCATTGGGTACATGTGTCATGTATACAGCGAGTTAGAGCCTGCTGCATAATTAGAGAACATTAATCAATAAAGCACTGCAGCATTTTCGAACCAAGGGCAGGAGAAGCCAAATTTGATGCTGCGGGGGACAGGTATAAAT
>DASZFK010000778.1:0-8876 GCA_035939855.1 Candidatus Angelobacter sp. | reverse complement strand
TGTCGCACCACTGAGAACAGAAATTATGAAAATTTGGAATAGAGCCTTGGTTCTTGCCTGCACAAAAAACATAATCTTCTCTCCTAATTCAGATAACTGGTTCTTAAGCCTGGCGCTTTAGTGGGGAGAAGAACAAGGGGGACTTTTTGATGACTTTTACGGAGCGTCAAAACACGATTTCTTTCCAACATACCGGCAATCGCCGCGTATGGCAATCAAAATCTTGATAAGAGAATGAACAAGTGGCGTGGATGGGTGCTGTCAATGGAGTTCTTCGAAGATTTTCATGCTGTAGCCGCCCGAAGGCGCAGCGGGCGGCTACAGAAATGCTAGAAGGCCGTGGGCTAATACTTCTGCTTACGGCGCGAAAAACCCGGAAATATCCAATACCAAATGGGTCGGGTTGGCACCGAATGCGCTGATCGAGCCATTGGTGGTCGGGACGATCGCCAGGTTCGACGTAACTGCGCCATCAACGGCATTCAACGTAGAAACCAGGGGTTGGGGCGCGCCTTGCGGCCACAAGGTAAGGAAACCTAGTCCTGCTGGCGGCACGACGGTGCCGTTCAATACGAAGGCCTTGGCAGTGGCAGATGCGCCGCAGGGGCTGCTTACAACATTTACGTCAATTTTGCCATTGAACGGCGGAGAGCCCGGAGGATTGCGGGTATCCAGCACCCGGCAGGGATTCAAGGAGAACAATGATAGTCCTCCGGTCGCAGGGGGTGCAAAATAGCCATCGATATCGATCGCCAAATCGGAGTTGTTGGTGACAAATACGGAAATATCGCCATTGGTTCCGGCTGGCACGATGGCAGCGTTGGCTGTAACAACCCCGGTAGGCGAGTTGAGAGTCGAGACCAAAGGCTGCGGTTGCCCCGCCGGCCAAGTCGTCAGAAAGCCCAGCGGTCCGTTGGGCACTGAGGTGTAATTCAGAGAATAGGCCTTGGCTGCTGCTGGAACATTACATGGGCTTGAGAGTATGGGAAACGTCCGAGTCGCGTTGCCAACCAGCGAAGGTCCACCCAGAGGCCCGGCCATGTTGCGCGTATCGACCAGGCGGCATGGAGTCATAGTAAAGAAAGCCAGGGCGTTAGCGTTGATCGTTGGCGGGACAAAATATCCGTCGATATCGAGAACCAGATCGGTATCATTGGAAGGAAAAACGCAGACTGCCCCATCGGTGCCCGCTGCCACAATTGCAGCAGACGCTTTGATACGACCATCTGAGTTAAGGGTCGAGCTGTTCGGCAGCGGTGTCCCGCATGGGAATAAAGTCAAGAAACCCAGACTGCCGTGGGGGACCACTGTCGCATTGAGCGAATAGGCTTGGGCCGTCGAGGGAATGCTGCAGGCGCTACTGGGAACTGCAAAAGATCGGGTTGTTTGCCCAGCCAGGAACGGACCTCCGAATGGACCATTCGCATTTCGTGTATCGGCGATGCGACAGGGTGTGACAGGCACGAAGCGCAAACCAGCGGTAAAAGTCGCAAATACCGTTTGTGCTGTCGTCATGGTTACTGTGCAGGTCTGTGTGCCCGAACACGCTCCTCCCCATCCAGCGAAAGAAGATGCTGGTCCCGCGGAAGCCGTCAGTGTTACGGTTGCCCCGCTTGCGAAACTTGCCGAACAGGCCGAACCGCAATTAATCGACCCATCGCCGCTAGTTACGGTCCAAACTCCAAATCCTTGATTGACGACCGACAGCGTAAAAGTCTGAACTCCCAGCCCAGACAGCGGGATAATCTGCGTTGCGCCCAGCGCATTATCGTTGATCGTGAGCGTCGCATTGCGATTGCCGGCCACTAAAGGCGTGAACGTAACTCCAATCGTGCAACTTGATCCCGCCGCAACAGGAGCAGCAGTGCATGTGTCAGTTGCTTTTTTGAATTCAGATACTGTGATCGTGACCCCGGTTACCTTTAATGTGCCGGTTCCGTTGTTGGTTATGGTGATCGAGAGTGGTGGGCTTGTGGTATTCAGCGGCTGGCCGGGGAAACTCAGGGTAGAGGGAGAAAGTCCAACGCTCACCAGTGTAAATGGATTGAATTTCTGTTCGCTGAAGATGGCCCAATTAGTCGCCGCCAAGCCGGGCCGCTCGGCCACACATTGGAACGGCGTGGCCAAGCATTGGCTGATGGGTGGCAGGGTGTCGCCTGCCTGCAAAACGCTTCCGGGAACGCCTGTACCATCCGCGAAAGGCGACAGGTTCTGGGCTTGAAGAAGTTGCGCGATGTATGTCTGGCCGCACGCCTGAAAGTTCGTAGCATTGAGAAGGTCGTCAAGGTAGTTACAGGCCGTCGCAGTTTGTCCGGTGAACTCCCAACCTATGCCTGTGTTCGCCGGGGCTGGAAGCAGAGTGAATCCTTTGAACGTAATTCCGCCGGCAGTGACGGTCTGAGCGAGGCTGCCGGGAGATGAAAGGTTCAAGATGTAATTGAGGGGACGGGTCCAATCAATGCTCTGAAAACGTGAAGAAGCCGACAATGCCAATATGCTAAGAGAATCCGCGTCCAGAAAATCACAGGTGTTGATAACGTCGTTGCCCTTCTGCGAACCATTGGCACAAACGCCGGGAGCAATCGTGCCTGCGACATCGCTGCTTACAGTTCCGGCAAAGAAACGACCTTTTCCTGAATCGAACATGCCGGCAACAAAATCGCCGGCCACGTTGGCTTTATTTGTCCATGCAGCAGAGGCCGTATTGTTTCCCCGGCTCGCTTCGATTTGCGCCAGCAGGCTGAAAGCCGCAAAGATGGCTGCATTGAACTCTGTAGACTTGCCCGCCAGAAGCACGCCGGGAGTGCCACCGTCGGCAAAGCCTACAAAATAGCCGCCAAAATTGGTGGCGGAGCTATCGCTAAGCTTGGCGACGATCCAGTTGCCGATGGTTTCTGCGTCATTGAGGTATTTGAGATTTCCGGTTTGAAGGTAAGTTGCCGCGAGGGCCAGGATGGCCCAAGCATTGCTGCCGCCACTGGCGCCATCCAAAACGAGGCAGAAACGGGTGGCTCCGCAAAGGCTCTTGTCTGCGGTGAAACCGGCCAGTCGGATCTCGGTGGCCAAACCCACACCGTCAGGCGCTTCATCGCTTACCAGGGCGAGATCGCCACTCGAATATGCGTTATGCAGACCGACAGAACCATCGGATGCGGCTGGCACCGAGTCTCCATTGTTGTCGTGGTGTAGCGCATAATCGAGCGCATCAGCGATCTTGCCTGCGTTCGTCACGTCGGAATCGTGGCCTCGCCGAAGCAACGAGAGGATGGTCAACGCTGATTCATAAACTGTGCTCAGGTTGCGTGTTGCCTGGTCAATAGGAATGGGGAAAGTCAGGCTGGGAAAAGCTCCGAGCGTCAAGGTGCTGACAGGCAAACTTAAGACCGCCGGGTTGTTGATCTGGCGCGCTGGCACTGGGAGAAATTGGATGTTATCCAGAAGCACGGTTGCTCCATTGGGAGAATCATCGACGCTGGTCTGGACCCCGAATAACAAATGGATCTTGGTCAAATCCGGCGGGCAATTGGTTGTGTCGAGCGAAATCAGCGCTTTGATGTCGATCTTGAGGGTGGTCCACGATTGCGAAAGTATTATAGGAGGGTTGGTAACACATCCGCCTACGCTGAACCGGACCTTTGTGCCAGGGGAAGGGGAGCGGACGTCAAATTGGACAGCAGTTGCGGGCGTGAGGTCGTAGGCATTCCCATTCACCTTGCCAAAGGCTTTGGGTTCCTGAAAGTTCAACCCGACGAATTGTTGCGATGAGAGTGGGGGAAAAGTAACGCGAAATACGGTACCTCGGGAGCCGTCCAATCGTGTTGTATCAGTGGAACAACCTGAAGGAGAAACCGGGTCGTCAATACACGCTGCATCAATAGTGACCTGTGTCAGGTCCACTCCACTGCCAAAGAGGCCAGAGGGGAAGCCATGATTAAAGCCGGAGTCGCCATCTTTATATACAAAGAAGCTGCGCTGATTATCTGTGGCTCGTAGACTGAGTTCATTGTAGGCGCAGTCGCTAATATTCACACATGCGCTAACGCCGACGCCCGTCAGCAACACTGTTTGCGGGCTGTTACCGGCATCGTCGATCACCAGCAATGTTGCTGTTCGCGTCCCTGTGCCCAGTGGGGTGAATGTGATGTTGATCGTGCAGTTCCCGCCCGGCGCGATCGAAGCCGGGCAGTTATTGGATTGCACATACTCACCGGGGAAATCGCCGGAAAGAACAATGCTTTTGATCGCAGATGTTGCTGAGCCTCCGTTGGAGACGGTCACCGACTGCGAAGCGCTGGTCGTGTTGATGCCTTGTGAAGCAAAAACCAGAACGGTTGGCGAGAGATTGAGAGGAGGCTGAATCGTAAGTCCCGCCTGCGCTGAATGCATCGCAGAAGTTCCTGTCCCAGTCACATTGATCGATTGTGACACCGGTGTTGCCCCAACCGAAGTGTTGATCGTTAGCGTTGATGAATTGCCCGACAATATAGGATTCGGCGAGAAGCTTGCTGACGTGCCTGAAGGTAAGCCGGAGGCCGAAAGCATTACACTTTGCGACTGGCCGCGGATGGTATTTGTATTGACGCTGTATTGCGCGCTACCTCCTGCGACGACTGTTTGGGCCGGTCCGATTGAGATTGCGAAATCGTCTAATGGCAAGCCCGTCCCCGACAAGGGAACATTTTGAGGGCTGGCAATTCCAGTATCGGTAAATACCAGCATGGCGGACCTCGCGCCCCCGCTGCCTGGTGTAAACGTCACATCCACCACGCAGTTCGCCCCCGGCGCAAGTACCGTGGCATTCGTGCAGCTATTATTGGTACCGATGCTGAAGTCACCGCTATTTTGTCCTGCGATCTTTATTGGCCCGGTGATGGTTAGAGGAATGATTCCCAGGTTGGTTAAGGTTATTGTGACCGGAGAACTGGTTGTACCCACGAGTTGGCCGGGAAAGGCTATGCTTTTCGGGGACAAGGTTGCGGTTGCAAAAGCTAAAGGATTGAACTTGGTGTCGGCATAGATTGCCCAGTTGGTAGCGGCCAGGCCGGTTCGCTCCGGGATGCATTGAAAGGGAGTCACCAGGCACTGTTGAATGGGAGTCAATGTGTCGCCGTTTTGCATAATGCTCGCGACAACTCCTATGCCATCACCAAAGGGAGCTGAGTTTTGCGCTGTCGCAATCTGAGTCAGATAGGTTTGTGCGCAGGTTTGAAATGTATTGATATTGAGAAGAGCGTCCAGGTAGTTGCAGACCTCAACCATTTGCCCGGTAAACTCCCAGGCCACCCCTGTATTGGGCGCCGCAGGCACTATGTCGAAGCCTTGAAAGGTCACACCGTTCGCGGCTATCGATTGCGTGAAGCTTAGAGGGGGTTGCAGATTCAGCATATACTGTATGGGTCTGGTCCAGTCAATTGCTTTGCCATATTGCACGGATCCAGACATGGGTAAGGTTGTGAAGGAATTCGAGTCGAGGAAATCGCAGACGTTAATGACATCGTTGCCCTTTTGGAGGTTCGTCTGGCAGTTTCCGTGGGCTGGATCGGGCTTCGAACCCGCTGCAACAGTACCGGCGAAGAAGCGGCCATTGACCGAATCAAACATGGCAATCACGAAATCACCAGCTACTTTTGCTCGGGCCGTCCAAAGACTCGCTGCAGAGGTATTCCCGAGGCTGGCCTCAATAATGGTGAGGTATGAAAAAGCGGCAAAGATATCCGCGTTGTTTTCAACCGATTTGCCGGGAATCAGTTTCTTTGCGGGATCACTATCTCCGTAGCCCACGAAATATCCTCCGTAGCCCTTACCGGAGTTATCGGTGAGGTTTGCAGAGATCCAGTTCCCGATCGTCTCTGCATCTTTGAGATAAACGGGATTGCCCGATTCCAAATAGGCAGAAGCCAGAGCGATGATGGCGAAGGCATTGTTGCCTCCGGTTGCTCCGTCCTGGACGAGGCAGTAGCCATTGGTTCCACATGGAGTGTTTGGTCCAACAAAAAAACCCGCAATGCGAACGTCTCCCGCCAATCCTGTAGGAGTTTGAGCGTTTTGAAAAGGCTGATCGTTCAGCAGGGCAATATCACCGCCGGTATACGCATTGTGCAGCCCGATTGAACCGTCAGCCGCTGTTGGAAGCGCATCTCCATGGTTATCATGATGAAGAGCATAATCCAAAGCGTCGGCGATCTTTAATGCGTTGACCATATCCATGGCTTGGTGTCGATTGAACAAAGCGAGCATGGTGATGGCCGCCTCGTAAATCGGCGCAGGGTTGCGATTTGCCTCATCGGTGGGAATCGATGATGGCGGCGCTTGAGGAAACACGCCATAGGTTTGATTACCGAGAGGAAGGCTGAGCGCTTGAGGGTCTTTTGCCTGACGAGCGGGAACCGGGACGAACTGGATATTGTCCAGAAGCACCGTTTTGCCACTTGGTTCTCGAACTCCATTGGTGGTTACGGTGAACAAGATATGCGCGCTATTTGAGTCAGGTGGGCAGACAAATGCTCCTTGCGGTGGGGGGAACAAAGAATTAATCGGGACCGTTAAGGTGGTCCACGATGGGCCGATCGTGAAGAAGTTGGTTACGCATCCGCCCATTCCAAATTGGACGGTGGCCCCATCGGGAGAGCGAACGTCAAACTGCAGCGCAGTGGCCGGCGTCAGGTTGTAGCCGTTTCCGGTGACTGTGATGCCATCGTAGTTCTGAGGCTCCAGGAAGTTCAAACCGACAAAATCATCTGCCGCAAGTCCTGGAAAGGTAATGCGGAACACTGTACCGCGCGTGCCATCGAGACGCGACGTGTCATTCGAACAGCCTGTTGCTGAAAGTGGATCATCAATGCATGCGGCATTTAGGACAACAGCATTGAGATTCACATCTTTACCGCCAAACAGCCCGGATGGGAACCCGTGATTGAAAGCGGAATCAGCGTCTTTGTACACAAAGAATGCTTGTTGATTGGCGGAGGAGCGCTGATTCAGAACCTGATAGGCGCAATCACTGATATTGGTACATGTTCCTGCGCCGGTTCCGGCAAGAGTGACCGTTTGTGGACTGTTGCTTGCGTTGTCAATGACTAATACTGAAGCAGTTCTAAGCCCGGTTCCCGAAGGCGTAAAACTGATCGTCAGGGTACAACTGGAGCCAGCAGTAATAACAGATTGGCAGTTATCCGACTCGGTGAAGTCACCGCTAAAGCTGCCTGAAACCACAATACGGTTGAACGTTACAGCAGTTGTTCCGTTATTGCTCAGCACCACAGACTGAGGCGCGCTGGACGTGCCAACATTATGGGCGCTAAAAGTCAGGCTCGAATTCGAGACAGCCAGCGATGCCGACTGCGCCGCAAGCGGCAAAGAGCCGAGTGTCATCAGCGGCAGATAGATCAAACTGACAATTGCAACCAGCTCGGAGCGTAGTCTCATAATGACCTCGGTTTAAGGCACGAAGTACCCCAGAACATCCAGGATCAAGTGGGATGGATTGGATACAAACGCACTGATTGAGCCGTTATTTGTGGGGACGATGGCCATGTTTGACGTGATCGCGCCATCGCCCGCATTCAAAGTAGAAACCATGGGTTGTGCTGCGCCCTGCGCCCAAAGTGTCAGGAAGCCCAGCGGACCCTGTGGGACAACCGTGGCATTGAGCAAAACGGCTTGTACAGACGCAGGCACGCCGCAGCCGCTGTGAACAATATCAATATCTCGCTCACCGTTGATCGGAGGAGAGCCGGCAGGAACACGGGTATCGAGTGCCCGGCAGGGAGGCAAAGCATGGAGCGACAATCCGCCCGTCGTGAGTGGGGCAAAATATCCGTTAATGTCGATTACCAAGTCGGAATCATTGCTTGCGAGTACCGAGATGTCTCCATTTGTTCCAGCCGGTAGGAGCGCGGCATTCGCAGTGACTGCGCCTGTGGGGGCGTTCAGGGTAGAGACTAGAGGCTGCGTCTCTCCCGCAGGCCAAGTCGTCAGGAAGCCCAAGCTTCCTTTAGGCACGGAGGTAAAATTCAAGGAATAAGCCTTTGCCGTAGAAGGCACCTTGCAGGAGCTGGAAAGAATCGGGAAAGTGCGGGCCGCATTCCCAATCAAAGAAGGACCTCCTAATGGTCCAGCAGCGGTGCGCGTGTCCGCGACCCGACAGGGCGCTAAAGGATAGAAGGCCAGGGATGTACTGGTTGGTAAAACGAAGTAGCCGTTGATATCGAGGATCAGATCGGTGTCATCGCTGGCGAAAGCGCAGACTGAGCTGTTTGTTCCAGCAGGCACAATGGCCGCGCCTGCCTTGACGCGTCCATCAGAGTTGAGGGTCGAAGTTGCCGGCTGCGGTTGGCCACAGGCAAACAAGGTCAAGAACCCCAGCTTGGTCTTGGGAACGACAGTCGCATTGAGCGAATAAGCTTGGGCCGTCGAGGGAATACTGCAAGAGCCATCGGGAATAGCAAAGGCTCGCGCAGTTCCACCGCTCAGAAATGGCCCGCCAAATGGGCCGTTAGGATTGCGCGTATCGACCACACGGCAAGGGGTTACTGGCACAAAGAGCAGCCCTGATACCACTTCTTGAGTAAGTACAGGCGAGCTGCTGCCGCTGAAGTTGGTGCTGGCGTTGTAGGTCGAGGTGATCGAATGTGATCCGGCCGTCAAGTTGACCTGCACCGCGGCCTTTCCTGAAGAATCGAGTGAAGACGTACCAAGATTGGTGGTTCCATCCAGGAAGCTTACGCTTCCGTTGGGTACTCCTGCCCCTGATGCAACCAAAGCGGTCAGGGTTATGGGGTTACCAAGAGCGGAAGGATTTGCAGAGGAAGCAAGAGAGGTTGTGGTGCCGGCTTGAGTAACGGTCTGCGTAATGGGAGACGAGGTTGCGCCATTGA
>DASZFK010000777.1:0-2359 GCA_035939855.1 Candidatus Angelobacter sp. | reverse complement strand
GGATGCGCCGCTGCTGATGCACCTGGCCGAAGAGGACGAGTTCATTTCCAAGGCTGCGCAAGCGGAGATCAAGACGGCACTTGCCAGCAAACCAAATGTGACGGTCTATAGCTATCCGGGGCAGCATCACGCCTTCGCTCGCCATAATGGGACACACTACAATGCGGCGGCGGCAGCGCTCGCCAACGGGCGGACTAGCGAATTTCTACACCAACACCTACGGTGATGTTCGGTCGCTCCAGCCGTTTCGTAAAGTCCACAGGGACTTTGGGCGGATGGCAGGCAGCCTGAGTAACTGTTCAGTTGGGTGGTGATGATTTGTCGTCCAGTCTGGCGGAACAGTTACAGGATTGAGCCCATGCCGTTTTACATTGGGGAAGGCCACTAAGGAGCTTCGAGATGATAAGGAAAATCGAGATTGAGCGATTCAGCCTTACCGCTTCTAAACCTTTCGATCAGGTTGTGGCGGTTCTTAATGCCTCTATCGGTCATCCGGACATGGCTGAATTCGGGAGATCAACTCACGGAGCGCGCTCTTTTGCCGAGCTGAAACGCGCGGTCGAGAAAGGCTTGAGCAGAGCAGGACTGATGCTGTTTATGCAGCTTGATCAGGGCGCGGTGGTGCGCAAAGAAACAGGTCGCGATACACCCAGGATCATCCGCTTTATCATCGGCAATCCACTCATCATGATGGAAATGGCCAAGCACGTTCCAGACGCGGGCTCTTACGCGCCGGTTACCGTCCTGGTGGATGAGCGCGCCGATGGCGTGCATTTGTCATATGACAGGGTGGCCAGTTTTCTGGCTGCGTACGGAAACCGTGATGCGCTCCAGGTTGCGGAAGATCTGGACAAAAAAGTCGAAACTCTCCTGCGCGAAGCAGCAGCCGTTTAGAGCAGAACAGAGATTAGTTTTGGATTCAGCACGTCTCTAGTCCGGGGAAAACCGGGATCGTCTTACTGAAAAGCCCAGTTTAGGAAGGATAGCGTATGGAAATCGGAACCATTGGAGCAGGAGCTTTCGCACAAGCATTCGCAAAACGGGCATTGGAGGCAGGCCACAGGGTAAAGCTCAGCAATAGCCATGGCCCCGACAGCCTGCGAGAAATTGTCAATCAACTTGGTCCTGGAGCAATGGCTGCCACCAAGCAAGAGGCAGCGGCTTGCGAAATGGTCCTTCTTGCTGTTCCGTGGGACAACGTGCCCAGCACACTTGCAAGTCTTGCCAAGTGGAAAAATCAGATTCTGATCGATGGGACCAATCCATTTCACGGTAAGGCCGGAGATTTCACACTGGCCGATGTTGGAAACCTATCTACTAGCCAGCTTGTTGCGGCGCTGGCTCCTGGAGCACGAGTGGTTAAGGCACTGAACAACATGACCGTTCCTAACCTGGAGGCAGATCCGGTCGTCAACGGGGCGAGACGCGTTGCATTTATTTCGGCAGACGATGACGGTGCGAAGAAGCGAGTTGAAGCCCTACTAAAAGCTTTTGGCTATTCCGTCGTTGATCTAGGAAACCTCCGCGATGGGGGGCTGATCCAACAAGCGGGTGGTCCTCTCGCCGGCCGAGATCTTTTGGAGAGAGGAGAATATCTCAAATGAAAGCCATTCATCTCATGGCCTACGGTAATCCAGCTCAGAATTTAAAGATGGTCGAAGTTTCGGAACCAAACACGCCGTCTGCGGGCGAGGCTCTTGTGCGGATGGAGTTTGCGCCGATCGACTACAGCGACCTCCTTCTAGCGAACGGAGTGTACTTTCTAAAACCGAAGCTTCCTTCTGTCATTGGAGGTGAAGGCGCGGGAATCGTCGAGGCGCTCGGGGCGGGCGTCACCAGCGTCAAGGTAGGTGATCGTGTTACGATCCCATTTGGAACATTCACCTGGTCTGAAAAAGTTCTTGCTCCAGCCCAAGGTCTTTTCGTCGTTCCTCCTTCAATCGATGCCAGAACGGCCTCGATGTTAAACATCAATCCCACGACCGCAGTTCTTCTCTTAAGCGAATTTGTAAAGCTAAAGCCTAAAGACTGGATTGTATTAAACGCAGCCAACTCGCAGATCGCGCGCTGCCTGATCGCGATTGCAAAATCGCGCGATCTCAACATTGCAGGTATCGTGAGACGTTCCGAGCTTGTCCCAGAAATTGAAACACTGGGTGTTGATTTTGTTGGCGTCGAATCTCCGGAACTCCCAAAGCAAATTGAGATTGCAACCGGCGGAATGCCAATTTCTCTCGGTCTTGATGCCGTAGGTGGTCCAGCGACCGGGACCTTGGCAAGCGTGCTCTCTCCAGGGGCTCATCTCGTCAGCTATGCGTATCTCGGTGGTTTGCCGATTCAGGTGCCGCAAGTCGATCTC
>DASZFK010000776.1:0-5458 GCA_035939855.1 Candidatus Angelobacter sp. | reverse complement strand
CGCGACACCGCGCCCCTGCCCTGTGCATGCTTTGGGCGAGACGTTTTCAGGAGAGCCGGATGCGGGAAATCTGCAAGTCCGGTTCGACGAGGGGAGAGTGAGTCGCACTACTGTGTTGCTCTCTCTCCTACTCTACTGGCTGAATGGGTTTTCAATACTAACCATGCCCACGAAGCTTTATCCCTTCAGCCCAAACTGTTCGCGGGCTGAGTGCTGAATGCTGACGGCTGAGTGCTTAACTGCAACGGCAAAGCCAGCCAGAATGTTGAGCCACGTCCTATCTGGCTGCTCACGCCGATGGACCCATCCATAAGCTCGACCAACCGTTTGGAAATGGCCAATCCCAGCCCTGTGCCGCCGTACTTGCGGGTGGTGGAGGCATCTGCCTGGGTAAATTTCCGGAAAAGCAGACCAATCTTTTCTTCGGAGATGCCAATGCCGGTATCGGTCACCGAGATTTTCATGCGTGCGGCCTTCTGGTCTCGTTGTTCACACTGGACGGCGATGAGAACGTGCCCTTTTTGCGTGAATTTGATGGCATTGCCCGCCAGGTTGGTGATCACCTGCCGTATGCGGTTCGCATCGGAGACAAACCTGCGCGGCAACTCAGGCGGATACTGGATAATAATCTTCAGCGCCTTCTCATCGGCCCAAGGCGTCAACATCTCCGCAACCTCCTGGACCACAACGCGCAGGTCAAGAGGATAAGATTCAATCGTCAGCTTGCCGGCCTCGATCTTTGAGAAATCCAGAATATCGTTGATTACCGTGAGCAACGCTTGGCCCGACTTGCGGACGGTTTCAGCGTATTCCCGCTGCTCCGAGGTCAATGGGGTCTCGAGCAGCAGTTCCGTCATGCCGATCACGCCGTTCATCGGAGTGCGAATTTCGTGGCTCATATTCGCCAGGAAATCACTCTTGGCGCGGTTCGCCGATTCGGCAGCCTCTTTGGCCCTGTTGAGCTCTTCCTCCGCCTGTTTGCGCGCTCGCACGTCAGCTAGAACGCGTTCCAAATTCGTGCCTAAAGTAAACGAGAAAACCACCACGGCAGCCAGAAAAATGGCCCCATACACTCCTATAAAGAACGTTGCCTGAGTCAGAGTCCTGTTTAATTCGTTCAGCGGGATCGTGTCGCCGCGAGGCGTCGTCAACGACGACATGAAAATATGGCCGGCGGTGACCCCGGAAGCGATCATGGCCAGAAAAACCAGGATGAAGACTGCCAGGTAGAACTTCACGTTCACCGAGTGGCGCGGAGCTACAGTGATTTGCGAAGCCAGCCATCGCTGCACCGGAGCATGAGCCAGAAACAGCAGCGGACCCACCACCAGGACAATTTGTAAGGAGTCGCCAATGACCCATCCTTGCCAGACTGCCTGGGCCTTGGAAAACGGTTCCCCACGGCTATAACTCCATAGCATTGCCCCTACAGACGATGTTGAGGTTGCAATGAAGGTAAGCACGACGAACCGAAGTACATCGCGCCACTTCCGCAGACCCGGTTGTATTTCCAGCATGGCGGCAGAAATCCAAAGCACGGTCAGGGTGATCGGTGTCGACAGGGCAAAAATGGCCGCGACCGGCAACGGCATGATACGCAAGGCGAGAAACAAGCTGGTGATATATGCAGGGACAATGCCCCAAAATGGACCGAGCCAAAAAGTTAACAACACGCACAGCGTCAGCGGCGGATAAAAGCTGACATCAGTAGTCAAAGGGCCAAGCCTCACAGGGATACCGTTCCAGGTGGTCGTCGCCAGTCCTGCCAGAACCGAAAGCGCAGATATGCCCGACCAAAGCGCCAGTATCCTGAGTGTTGCCCTGGCATCTGCTGTACGGACCAAGTCTTGTGGATACCACCAACGAAGACGTGAATAAATATTGGAAGCCGGGTTCGCTAATGCGAATGCACTTTCATCGATGCCTGTGGAAGAGCCCATGATTACAAACGGCCTTTCGCCCTCTCCCTGGGAGGAAGCCATCTTGGGCTGAGAGAGTTTCCATGCCTATCGGCAGATTGTTAAAAAATTTTAAGCGCTGCCATAAAGTACCATTTTGCGGCCATCAGGAAAAAGAAAAATTAATGAATTTGTATGTAGATAACGTTGGCAGGAGTGAGGATGGATTCGTTGAGGTTCTGTCCGGTGCGCGCATTGTCGTTGTGAAAGGTAAGCACGTCTTCGCTCGGCCCGGAGGGCGGGGATGGTGGCGCTGGTGGCGCCTGCAGGTTGTTGGCGACAGAATGACTGCCGCCCCCTGCACAGCCGGCCACGGCAACCCAAATCGCTACCAGCGCGGCGTCGACACCGGCACAAACTCGTGCCTTGTGAATCCAGGCAAAAAGATTCTTCATGAATGACTCTTGAGTATTGAATCAGAGTACCATCCACGATGCCTATTGGCGCATGAGAAACGAGAATCCGTCGAACATGTACTCTTGTCTTCCGTTTTTGGGCGATGAGACGATCTTGCCGCTACGTACTTCCCGGATGGCCGTCAATACTTTTGTCAAATAATGTGGATCAGCCACAGGAACGTTGTGAGAGGGCAAAAGAAGATGAAGGCGAGGAGCCAGCCTGGCCAACCTTTCAATGGAAGCCTGATATGCATCGAGATCGGTTTCAGGCCGGTATAGATAAATCGGGCCGTTATAAAAACTGTCTCCAGTCAGAAGAAGGCCGTTCTTAGCGTCGAACAGGGCAATGGAGTCAGGGGTGTGTCCGGGCGTGGCGATCACCTCGAGCACACGCCCACCCAGATCGACCTTGTCGCCATCATGCAGCCAGTGAGTAATGTGGAACGGCTTGGTCGAATAGGCATTGGCATTAAATCCCGCCGGCAGGTCGCCGCAGAGTTCCCCCGGCGCAAGTTCAGCCTGCGCATCTGCTTTTGATCCCTTGGCATTGGCGCGGGTGAATTCGGTATCCATCCCGTAGATATCGCTGAAACGCCAGTTGTCGCCGACGTGATCATTATGCGTATGAGAATTGATCACGCTGACCGGCAGTTTGGTCAGGCGCTCGACAACATTCTTGATGTTGCTGATGCCCATGCCGGTATCGAACAGCAAGCCCTTGGTTGAGCCAAGCAGCAGGTAGGAGATGACTTCCTCCGATTGGTGGGGTTCGTAAATGGCAAACACTCCCGGACGGATTCGATACACCTCGAACCATTTGTCCGGCTGATCGACGCTTTGCAATTTGGAGTATTCAGGCCGCGGCAGCTTCCGGCACCATTCCGGCTTGCCGCCTTGCGCACTCGCGCATGGCAGACAAAACACTATCAATAGAACGCAAAGAATAGGCTGGCGAAACGACATGCGGCATCAGTGTAAATGAGCGATGGCAATGGGGTGAGTCATTCTACGAGAAGGTGTCTAACGTGGATGCCCCACCCCTCGCGTTCTTTGCGAAGAGCCTGCCCTGAGGTCCAAGCCGAAGGAGCCTGCCCTGAGGTCCAAGCCGAAGGGGTGGGAAATCCGCAACCATGCCCACGACAATGTGTACCTTTAGCCCAAACTGTTCGCGGGCCGAATGCTGAGTGCTGACTGCTGAATGCTACTTCTTCGGAGCACCCTCGGGCTTCTCTTTCGGAGCACTCTGCATCTCCGCCAGATAGGCATCGAACTTCTTCTTTTGATCGTCGTTGAGTATGTCTCTGATCTTGGAGATGGTGGTCTGGCGCAGAGCCATGAACTTCTGCCGCTTATCGTCGTTGGACATCGCATTATCATTCAACAGAACTTGCGCCTGGGCATGTTGATCTTCGAGGATGGTTTTGACCTTAGGCTGCTGATCGTCGGTAAGATTGATTCGATCGGAAAGTCTTTTTACCTGGTCGTCAATAGTAGGCATCTGACGATGCTCACCCTGATCGGTTTGCCCGGTGGAGGGCTGTGCCGCTTGGCCGGTGGCTGGCTGTGTCGCTTGCCCGGAGGGTTGCTGCTGCTGCGACTGCATTGCAAACGCGCCCAGGGAAAAAAGTGCGATGCAGAGGAAAATGAGGGTCCTCGTTCTTTTCATTTGTATTGAGCTCCTTGTGTTTTCGGCGGTGGCTAATCTCGAAGTGACTTAAGTGAGAACGCAATAACTCACGGCGGGAGGCTTACTGTTTGTAAAATTTTTATCCAGGAACTCTCCAGGATGGAAAGTCGGCTTTGGTGCACACTGAGTCTGAGGTCCGAGCAAGACTGGGTTTCAGATCACCCGATCACCAAGCCTGCACTGAGGTAAAGCGCAGCGCGCCGAAGTGCCTGCACTGAGGTAAAGCGCAGCGCGCCGAAGTGATCATTCTTCCAACCCTTGCCGCCGCATGGCCAGCAGGGTCGAATTCAACCGTTCATAGTCGCGATCATCAAGCGCTATAAAGCGGAAGGGACGGGAACGGTTGGGTTCCTTGCCTGCCTGCAAAAACTCCACTAAAGCTGTAACCGGCCCTGAGGCCGTATTGAGCACCACCTCAGCCAGGGAAACCTCTCCAACAGGCGTTTCGAACTCGGCCAATCCGCCAGTCATTGAAAGCTTACGCAGTCTGGCTGTAGCCTGCGTTGCGCCGAGATTGAAGTTGATTGATTCGGTGTTTGGAATGCGAACTCGGGGGGAACGGGTGCGGCCAGGTTGGGGATAGTGTGCCATGCCGCATAGCATGGCATCGGGCCGACAATCATGAAAGATTACTAATGTTCGTGCTCAAAATCGTAGGAATAACGTTTGTGGAGCATTGATCCGTTGGCCGATGGGCACTGGCACAATGCATCGCTCGTAACATTGCGCTGCTCGACTTATCTTCTGGCTAGGAGGTTTCAATGGCCGGATCAAACTTTCTACTACTGTAGCCTCAACAACATACGAGTTCCTTTGCGTCTTCTGCGTCCTTTGCGGTTAGATGGTTTTTGCTTGTATCCGGCTAATAGGGCTGATTTGAGGAGAGGCATCCATGAATAGAATTTTCATACTGCTGGCATTTGCTCTTCCCATTCTCGTATACCCGCAGACCGAAACCATCGGCAAGTACACCCAGGAAGACAACGATCGCATGGAAAAGATGCAGCCGCGCACGCTGGTCGCCAAAATCAAGAACGCCTTTGTCTTTCCGCACTGGATTGGCAAGTCAGACGATTTCTGGTACTTGCGCCAGACTGCCGAAGGCACCGTGTTTGTGATTGTGGATGCGGCAACAGGCCGGAGCCATCCAGCCTTTGACCATCAACAACTGGCTGAAGCCGTGACTAAAGCGACGGGGATAACCGCAACCGCTTCTCATTTACCCTTTGACACGTTGGAGTTCAATGCTGACCGCAGCTCGATCCATATAGTTGTCAAAGACAAACAGTACGACTGTGGGCTGAAGCCCGCAGCATGTTCCGGTGGATCTCCGGTCCCGCCTGAACCTTTGGATGTGCCCGCTTTTATTAGTGTTCCTCCCCCGGTCACCGATCCTAATGAGGGCCTGTTGATCG
>DASZFK010000775.1:0-7605 GCA_035939855.1 Candidatus Angelobacter sp. | reverse complement strand
TGCTTGGGAATGCCGCTTGCTTCGGCACGGCAGCCTGTTGTGGACCGGCAACTGCCTGGTGTGCCGGCCGCGCATGAGAGCCAGAACTCCTTGATTTCTTTACATCATTCTTGGGCAGGGGAATCTCAACCACTCCTGTAGCCGTTGCAGCGCCTGGTGCAGGTACGCGTGCGGCAATCTCAGGATTCGGCGATGTTGTTTTTTGCGGCATCCGAAGCCATAGCCCGGCAACCACAACGGCGATGACTGCGCTGGCCAGTGCCCATCGCCATCTCCCGGGCAGATTCGACCCAGGTGGTAATTGGCCGTGGACCTGGGACTGAATGATGCGCCGATGCAATCCAGAAGCGACACGCTCGTTGGCGATTCGGGAGAGCATCTTCCGGTCGCGGGCCAGCAGGTCGTCAAGCCGCTGGTCGTCCTTTTTACCGTTATTGTTTTCAGCGCGCATATTTGTTCTCCATGGTTGCCTGCCATTTCTCCTTGAGCAGGCTGCGAGCACGAGAGAGCCTCGAACGCACAGTGCCATCCGGTATCCGAAGAACTTTGGCAATCTCTTGCGACGAAAGTTCTTCTACCTGCGAAAGCTCGATCACTTCCCGAAGCTCCTCGGGCAGAGTCCGCAGCAGGGTGGCCAGTATTGCCAGTTCTTCGTCGCGCTCATGGTCGCTGCAGGCCGCCACCGGCTCAGCAATCTCATCGATCGAAACATGCTGGCGTTGCTGCTTTCGGCGATCAATGGCCGTGCGTTGAGCGATACGGGCGATAAAGGTCCTCTCATCGCGGATGAAGGCCCAGCGATAGCGATAACGCATGACACGCAGAAAGACCTCCTGCGCCGCATCTTCTGCATCTTCCGGACTGCGCAGAATCGAGTAGGCAATCGAAAACACCAGCCGCCCGTGGACCTCGACCATCCGCTCGATTCGCTCTGCTTCGGATTCCGTCAATGCAGTGGTCTGGATCCACTTCACGTTTGCATACACCGAAAATCACCGGCCTTCATAAACTAGACCGCTCTAAGAACGAATTTGTTCACTTAATTTTGCCAGGCTTTTTTGGCCCGTCTCCACAATGATTCCCACACCCGTTACAATAGCCGCCCATGAACGGCGTTTTCCTATTCCTCGTCGCTTTTCTGGCGCTTCTGTCGAATGCCTCAGCCCAGAACTCGCGCTCGGAAGCCTTGAGTTCCCAGGCCCGCACTGCTCTTTCACAGACTTCCGGCAATCTCAAGGTTGGGGGATTGCAGCAACCGGTCACCGTGCTGCGCGACAAATGGGGTGTGGCCCACATCTATGCTCAGAACCAGCATGATCTTTTCTTTGCGCAGGGTTTTGTGGCCGCGCAGGACCGGTTGTTTCAGATGGAGTTGTGGAAACGGGCCGGCCAGGGAAGGCTCGCTGAGGTGCTGGGGCCTTCCGCAACCGAGCGTGATCGTTACGCCCGCCTCCTTCGCTATCGCGGCGACATGAAGGCCGAGTACTCGAGCTACGCTCCTGATGCGTTCGAGATCTTGCAAGCTTTTACCGATGGCATCAATGCATATATCCGTAACAGCCGTACACTGCCCATTGAATTCAAGCTTTCAGGGTTTGCCCCTGAGCCGTGGAGACCGGAAGATTGCCTCTCGCGCATGGCCGCCTTTTCCGTGACTGCCAATGCCACGAACGAGTTGAAAAATGCAGCGATGCTGGCCGTCCTTGGTCCGGAAAAATCCCGCCTGCTGCTGGGGCCCGATCCTGATGTGCAACTTGATCCGGTTCCGGGCGTGGACATGTCCTGGCTCTCAGCCGATCTATTGAAGGGCATGATCGGGGGGGACGCGCGCATTGAGTTCCCGGCAGATCACAACAACATCGGCAGCAATAACTGGACAATCTCCGGTAAGCTTACCGCCAGCGGAAAGCCTCTGCTTGCGAATGATCCGCATCGCGTCATTGCCGTGCCATCGCTGCGATACATTGTGCATCTCGTGGCTCCCGGCTGGGATGTAATCGGCTCCGGCGAGCCTGCGCTTCCCGGCGTGTCGATTGGACACAACCGCAGCATCGCCTGGGGCCTGACCATATTTCCGGTTGATCAACAGGACTTGTACCTTGAAGAATTGAATCCCGCCGATCCTATGGAGTACAAGTCCGGCGATCACTGGGAAAAATTTCGAAGCGAGCAGACTACAATCGCAATCAAGGGCGGCTCTCCGGTGACGCTTACGCTCAAATTCACCGGCCACGGTCCACTGTTGTGGGAAGATGATACCCACCATCACGCTCTGTCTCTGCGTTGGGTGGGCAGCGAACCAGGGACGGCAGGATACCTGGCATCGTTATCGCTGGATCGCTCTACGAACTGGGATGAATTTCTCAATGCCATGCAGCGCTGGAAGCTTCCGCCGGAGAACATGGTTTATGCCGATACCCAAGGCAACATCGGTGAGCAGTCGGCAGGACTGACTCCGGTGCGCTCCTGGACCGGCCTGCTGCCCGTTCCAGACGACGCAAAACATGAATGGTCAGGCTTTGTTCCCCTGGACCAACTGCCGCGCAGCTTCAATCCCGCGCAAGGATTTATTGCCACGGCTAACCACAAGACCATTCCCGAAAACTACAAATACAAGGTTGGATATTCATGGTCGCCATTTCGGGTCCACCGCATTCGCGAAGCTTTACAAGAGTCTGCCCAGCAGCAGCACAAATTCACGGTGGCCGATATGCAGGCCCTCCAAAATGACGTAGTTTCACTGCCTGCGCGAGAGTTGATTGCCCTGCTGCCGGAAATAGATGATCCGTGGGTGAAACTGCTGCGCGCCTGGGATAACCGCCTCACGCCCGAATCTCAGGCTGGAGCAATCTATGAAGTTTGGCAACTTCAAGTGCAACAGGCTGTCGCCGGTAAGATTGCAGGGTCGGCAGCTCGCATTACAGGACCAGTAGGACCGCAGCAGGCGCTCGATTACCTCCGTCAGGGTTCACTCCCGGCTGCTGACCGGAATCAGCTATTGCTTCATTCACTGGTGGATGCGATTGCGCAATTGAAAAAACTGGAAGGGCCGGATTCATCCAAATGGTCATGGGGCAGGCTGCACACGATCGTCATGCGCCACTCGCTTGATCTTCTTCCGGCGGCCAAGTCACTCGTTGACCTTGGGCCAATTTCCAGGCCGGGCGATGGAAACACCGTCAACGCCACAGGAGGAAGTGACTTCAAGCAAAGTTCAGGAGCCAGCTATCGCGAGATCTTCGATTTAAGCGATTGGGACAACTCGCTGGCCATCAACACTCCCGGCCAGAGCGGCCAGCCCGGCAGCCCCCACTACTGTGATCTGCTGCAAATGTGGTCGGAAGGAAAATATTTTCCCCTTCTCTACAGTCGGGAGAGGGTCGAGGTAAATGCAACCGAAAAGCTAACGCTGGAGCCATAGCCCAATGTCACTTACTTTAGAAAAATGCCTCTCTGTTCCGCGACCCCCCTCTCACCCTGTCATCCTGAACGGAGCGCGTGGAAAAAGCTCAGAACCACGAGGATGATGGGCGCGGAGTGAAGGACCCCGAGAATGCGTCAATGTTCTACGTCAGATTGAGCGGCACTTCGGCGATGCTCGATTTTTTTGGGTTCACAAACCAGCCTTGCTCAACACATATATCGAAATAAACCAAACCACATTTCCAGCGTTCTCTTGTCGTAAAGTAACCGACATGCTTTGCCGTCTTTTTCTCTGCTTATTTGCGTGCGTGCGGCTGACCGCTGCGGCCGATCTCACCGCTAGCCTGCACGAGTATTTTCAAAAGTCATGCCAGGCAAACCATTTCATGGGTGCAGTCTCGATCAGCATAAACGGTGAAGCAAAGTTTGCCGAGGCGTGCGGCTGGGCAGACGCGGAGTGGCAGGTGTCGAACCGCGTGGATACACGTTTCCGTACCGGCTCCATTGCCAAGCAGTTTACTGCCGCCTCAATCCTGCTGCTTCATGAACAGGGAAAGCTGGAATTGACGGATGCAGTAGGAAAGTTTCTGCCTGAGCTGCCGGAGGCCTGGCGCTCGGCGACGATCCATCAACTGCTCACGCATACTTCGGGTGTGCCGTTTCCCAGCTACACTGGGCCGGCATGGGAACGGTACTCGGCGCTAGGCACCTCGCCGCAGGAATGGATTGACCTTGTCAGAGACAAACCGCTGCTGTATGCCCACGGCACGCGATTCACCTACAACAACACCGGCTACTTTCTGCTGGGCATGGTCATCGAAAAAGTTTCCGGGATGAAATATGAGGACTTTGTCCAGCAACACCTCTTTGATGTGCTGGGCATGAAGGATTCCGGCTTTGATTATGTGGACAAGATCGTTCCCCGCCGGGCGCGCGGATATTCCCTGGACACAGGAGGAGAACTCAAAAACGCAGGCTTCCTCGATCCCCGGTCGGCATGGTCGGCAGGCGGATTTTATTCCACACTTCACGACATGACCGTTTGGTCTGAGTCGCTGGCTCGCGGCAAGCTACTGAATGCCGACTCGACCCGCCGCATGTTCCAGGTCTACCCGGAAACCGCGGCCTACGGCATGCATTATGGCTACGGGCAGGTGATCGGGGAACGCTTCAATCGCAAGTTGCAGTATCACGGCGGCGGAATTAAGGGATTCAATTCCGTCCTGCAGCGGTATCCAGATGAGGGCTTGGTGATCGTGGTGTTTTCCAACGTGGATTCCGATGGGCAGTCAAGCTTGGTGAAGAGCTGGGAACTGGGCGACGGGCTGGCCAAAATATGGTTTAACTGGCAGGCACGCTGATCTTCTTCTCGCAAGATTTGCGCAAGGTATAGTTCTCAGGAGATAGGAAGAAACGGCATAGGACCTGGTCGGACGTTACTCATGCGTATCCGCGCCTGCGCCACCAAAATGCGTAACGCTTTGCCGCGGGTACGCCAGCGCCAGCGTGGCGGCATTGGTTGTTCAAGGCGTTCGCTGAAAATCCAAAAGGTCACGATAGCCATGGCGACGAGATGTCCCTGAGGCAGCAGCATTGGGAGCAGCATCAACGCCCAACAGGAGCCCGCGCACCAGATTCCATGGGAAATTCCGAAACGAAGCGCGTCGAAATCAGCCGCAACACCAAAAGTGGCCAAGGGAGTATAACCGTGGCAGCGATTGAGACAACGCTGCTTAATAGGCGAGAACTGCCAAACGAATGCGATGAAGGCCACGCCTGCCGCCGGCAAATACGATTGCGATGCAAATGACTTGACCGCCAGAGTCAGTGATAACAGCACACTGCCAAGCACCATCCAGATAGCGGCATAGCCGGCTATGAAAAGCGCAATCGATCGAGTGCGCCGATGCGTGAAGCTGCGCGCGCGGATGTGGCAAAGAGGCGGCATCAGCACCGGCGACATCATCGCAGCCAGCATCAGCACCCACCCCGCCGCCAGAGATGCCGGCGGGTTCATCGCCAGCATCATCTGAAACGACACTCCTTCATCGCTGGTGGCCGGACAATGAGCAAACCTAGAGATGCTTTCAGGCCTGACCACCAGCAGGATCCAAGCGACCGCACTAATGAGCAGTACGGGGTTACGGACGCGCGCGCGCTGCTGAGCGTCGTATGTCATCGGTTATCACTGACCCTCGCGGTAGACGCTGACTCGTCCAACAGTGATTTGCGCGTGGTCTGGCACGGGCTGATGCGGCACGATTTTCACATGAAGCGAGTCGGCATCGAGCGCATTCTCAAGATGAAGCGTGTCAATGATTTTCGTGATATCCAGAACAAAGCTCAGGCCTTGGCCGCCATGTTTGCCTTCCTTTAGAGTCGCCTTGCGCAAGCCGAAGAGTCCAACGCTCCCTGCCAGGTGCTCAGGATGATCGCTTGGCTTTGCTCCCTGTGGAAGGTTGACATAGACCTGGAGCACGTGCGCGTCGTGTGCTCCACGGACATTTTCCAGGTGAAGGTAAACACGATCCGGCGCGGCAGTCTCAGCAGCCCTGGCCAGACTCGCGGATACTTTGCGCCGGACGCCAGGATCGAGCTTGACCGATGTGTTGACCTCCGAGCCTTTGACCGGAAGAGGTTGTGGGCTGGCGCCGAGTAGTTCCCTGTTTCTCCCTGTAGTCACTTTCGCTCCTCCCTTTACCTTCGCCGCGGCAGCAGGTGCGCGCAACCGGGTGAGCCTTTTAGCCAGTCGATCTGCAGCCGAAGCTGGAGCCGGCAGTGTCATCTGCTGATACGTATAGTTTAGCTGGCTGAGACTATCCATTTGCTGCGGAGTGAACACCCATGCGCTGCCGTTCATAGGCATCACGAACTCGTTCGGCCCGGGACCATTGAGCCAGCTGGAGTCGGTCGGGTTTGAATTTCCAAGAGTCTGGTTCCAGATCGCCCACAGCCGGTCGATATTGGAATGATGAAAATAGAAAATCGGATCGAGTGCTGCAAGTCCCGGATCACTCATTAAGCCCCACGTTGAGCCATCCGGAGAATTCCCTCCGACATAAACGTGCACCAGATTGTGCGGGTTGTTTTCGAGATTGCCGGATGTTCCGCCTGAATGCGAGAAGCCTGTATCCGGGCCGCCGAACCCAGGTGGCGGCGTGACGGCATCGCTGCCCGTGTAGATATCGTTGCCCATGCAATCTTCGTTCACCGGCGGAATGGGAATATAAATATTTCCGTCATTGTTGGGTCCGTAGCGAGCTGCTACGAAAAGAGGATTGGGGGTGCCATCAGGCAGGTTTTGCTGCGTGAAGGCTGGTGGAATTTGGAACTCATTTCCCCCACCGAGATAGTTCCAATAGGGCAACGCCCACGTATCAGGGCCACCGAGGCTGATCACATCCGCCCGGATCTGCGCTTCCAATGCCAGAAGATATCCACGATGCCAGGGAGGAAAATACCAGCTTTGGTGCTGGCACTGGTCCCAGTATTGATCCTGGACGCTTTGGGGTGGTTGCGGCGTCGTCGGTACAGAAGGTGGAGGCGGGATAAATCCCCAGCCAGGAAACCCGCTCTCGTTCACGTATTCTCCATGGATCGCAGCAAAAAACCACCAACTGGCCAGGTCATTTAAAGCCCGCGCCTGCATTGCGCCGACCCCTTTCGCGTACCACAAAAGGTCGGGGTTATCGAAAGTACCGCCTTTATTCCATGCGTTTGCGCGTGTGTACGTGGTCGCCATTTTGTTCCCTCCTCCGGGTGTTGTTGCAAGGAATTACCAGGAGTGTACAGCCGGAAATTCGCCTGGCAAAATCTTACATGGTGTTATTTGTTTTGGATTCCTATTTTGGAATGTGGTCCGATTGTCACTTAAAAAGTCGTTGCGACGCTACCACCGGGCGCCACTCATCTATAAAACGAAATTCATTTAGATTTCCCTTGCTTGTGCGAAACTTTATTTCTTAGCCATGAGAAGGGTTCCGTTCCCCGATATCATTTTAGAAGACAGATCGCTGCAACGATCAATGGAACGGTATTCAATCAGGGCAATCGCATGAAAAATGGTTGAGGGGAGCCTAGGAGATTATTCTCAGAACCAGGAAGAATGAAGTATCTGTCTGTATAGGAGGACTCCTAAATGCAGACAGAAAGCAAGTTGCGACTGGCAGATGTGTTTGTATC
>DASZFK010000774.1:0-11276 GCA_035939855.1 Candidatus Angelobacter sp. | reverse complement strand
CCACACTTTGTTCTTGCTTAGTTTCGTGTTCTTTCCCGAATCTCTCCCACAGTTTGATTTTCAACTAGTGCGCCATCCCGGAATACAGTTTTCATTTGGTCATCAGCAGCAGTCGTGTTGTTCATCAAACGTTGGGTCGACCATTTGCCATGTATGAAATGCAAGGCCAGCCGTCCGCGTTTGGAAGCTTTGTCGTGTCCATCGACAGGATCTTTGAAGACGTCGTGCTCTTCGCCATTCACGACGATGGAAGAACATTTGAATGCGAATTTCTGGGTATCGCGATTCAACTGCTGGAGAAGCGCGCCGCCCATGCCAAAGGTGAGATTGTCGGCTGACCATCCGGCACGATTGACCGCCGACAGGGTGTCCTGGATCGTCCAATAATTTACGCCGTCGCCCTGGATCACGCGCACCTTGGGGTGCAGCAATCGGTATCCTTTGCTGTTGATTTGTGAGCCAAATTTTTCTCCTAGAATCTCCAGCACTTTCAACACAACTTCTTTAGGATTGCCGGAATCCGGGCGGACGACCAGGACACCATTGCGGTTTAGGACATCCTGTCGCAGCATCTCACCCCATAGCTTTTCACACGCATGGTATACGTTGTAAGAATCGCTGACCACGGCGACCAGTCCTTCGGGAAACTGCGTGAGCATGTTGCTGTAGGCCTGGGCTTCGTTCTGTGGTCCCCAGGCAGTAATGGTGGAATGCTCGGCTGCCGGAATACTGAAGCCTTCCATCTGAGTTGAACCATAATATTGCTGCAACAGGCGAATCCCCGCAACGGTATCCGTTCCTTTGAAATTGATCAAGTGAGCTGCAGCGCCAATGCCCGCGGTCTCCTCGCTGGAGACTCCTCGATAGCCGAAATCATGAAGCTTGAAATCGATCAGCGAAGGGTCGCCGGAGCGCTCCATGGCATTCAGAAAAACTTTGCGAATGGCATTGGATAGAGTGGCGACTGTGATTGGATACCAGATTTTGAGCAACAAGGTTTCCAGGTAATTGGGAAGCCAATAGCATCGTGGGTCGGTATTTTCGATCGTTGTCAGAACATTATGCACATCCACCCGAGTCCCTTCGGGAACTGCTTTGATGATCACGGGCAAGCGGCCTGCGTGGTTGTTGACGATGTGCATCCAGCCCTCGAGGTTGAACATTCCCGGACCAATATGATGGTTCACGAACTCCTGGGCTTCTCTGACGTCCTGCTCATTGACCACTTCGCCGCACAAATATTCGAGCAGATAATATTGCAATCCGAAGAACAAGGTCTCCTCAAACATGCCGCCTCGAGACTCCAGGTAGCTGTAAACGAACTCCGTGCCCGGCGGATACTGTTTCCAATGAGTAAACTTGTAGCTGTCGGTTTGCAAAACGAGGTTTCGATGCTTTGCCTTGAGCATGATCCTCTGGAGTCCTCCCAACAAAACTTAACTTAGCATCGTATACAACACGTATAGATTTTACGTGCTGCCCTCATTTTTTCCGGCAACGCCATGCGTTTATAATCCCGGCGCTCGACCACGGAGGCTTTTTATGCGCTTGAAATCCGCTGTTTCCATTCTGTTGACTACCGTTGCTCTGGCTATCGCGGCACAGGCTCAGAATTTGCCGCAAGGCGTGCAGAAGAAAGCTTCTCTCGGAGGCATCACCGAATACGCCTTTCCCAATGGTTTGCGCGTGTTGTTGTTTCCTGATTCGTCGAACCCCAAAGTCACCGTCAATATGACCTATCTGGTTGGCTCGCGCCACGAAGGTTATGGCGAGACGGGAATGGCGCACCTCCTGGAACACATGAACTTTATCGAGACGACCAACGGCCGCCAGATCAAGAAAGAGATTGTGGACCACGGCGCGCAATGGAACGGCACAACCTCTTATGATCGCACCAACTATTTCGAAACTGTGATGGCCAGCGATGAAAACCTCAAATGGGCCCTGGGTCTGGAAGCCGACCGCATGGTTAACGTGAAGATGGAGAAGGCGCTGCTCGATACGGAAATGACCGTGGTGCGCAACGAGTTTGAGCGCGGTGAAAACAGCCCGCAACGCGTGCTGGAAGAGCGTGTGGTGGCCACAGCGTATCTGTGGCACAACTACGGCAAATCGACCATTGGCTCACGCGAGGATATCGAAAAAGTTCCCATTGAACGCCTGGCAGCCTTCTATCGCAAATTTTACCAGCCAGACAATGCCGTCCTGGTGATTGCCGGCCAGTTTGATCCAACAAAAGCCTTGGGCATGGTTGCCGCGACTTGCGGCAAAATTCCGCGGCCAACACGTGTTCTGGACGAAACCTATACAGTTGAGCCGATACAAGATGGCGAGCGCTATGTCGAGCTGCGGCGAGTCGGCAATGGTCGAGAGCTTATGATCGCTTATCACGCGCCCGCTGCGGGTCATCCTGATGCTGCTGCGTTGCAAGTGCTGGCGGGCATCATGGGAGGCGGCTTCGGCGGCGGGGGAACGGGACGTCTGCCCACACTCCTGGTAGAGACCAAGAAGGCGCTTTCGGCCAGCATGTCATTCCGCCAGTTGCACGATCCGGGATTCATTCTAGTCTCGGCCACCCTCAGTGAAGATCAGTCTCTTGACGACGCTCGCAAAATCACGCTTCAAACCCTGGACGTGGCAACCAAACAGGCGCCTACGCAACAAGAAGTAGACCGGGTAAAAACCAGGCTTCTGCGCGGAATCGAGCAACGCCTCGCTGATGCGCAACAGTTGGGGCTGGGCCTGACTACGCCAATCTCCCAAGGAGACTGGCGATTGATGTTCCTGGAATATGACCAAGTAAAGAATGTCTCACCGGAAGATGTGCAGCGGGTTGCGAAGCTCTATTTGAAAGCTTCAAATCGGACGATAGGAGAATTCCTTCCGGTATCAGCGCCCGAACGCACAGTAGTCACAGCCCGTGCAAACCTCGATTCAATATTTAAAGATTACAAAAGCGGACTCACGGTGGCGCGCGGTGAAGACTTCGAGCCAACGCCGGCCAACATCGAAAGCCGGATTGTGCGCAGCCAGCTGCCCAACGGAATGAAAGTGGCAATGCTACCCCGAAAGACTGCCGGCGGCAGAGTTTCAGCAATCGTTGAGCTCCATTTTGGCGACACGAAATCACTTGCCGGCAAGAGCGCGGTCGCCCAGCTCACCGGCAACATTTTATCGCGTGGGACAAAGAATAAGACCCGGCAGCAGATCCAAGAAGAGATGGATAAATTGGACGCCCGCATCGCCGTAACCGGTGGCGGTGGAACCGCCGGTGGTGGCGGAGGAGGCCGTGGCGGGCGTGGTGGATTCGCCGGAGCTGCCAGTTCAGTATCGAGCGCTACCGCCACAATCGATACCAAGGCGGAGAACCTGGTTCCCGCGCTCCGTTTGGCGGTCGAGATGCTGCGCGAGCCGGCGTTTGCGCCATCGGATTTCGAACAGGCGCAGCAACGCCGGCTCCAAGCGCTTCAACCTCCTCCGACCGATCCCGGAGTACGGGCTACCGAGGAACTGCAACGCCACCTGAGCCCCTATTCCAAAGACGATCCCCGCTATCTGGCGCCACGCGAGGACCAGATTGCTGAATTGAAGAATGTCAGCCTTGACGACGTGAAAAAGTTCCACAATCAATTCTATGGAGCATCTCATGGCGAGTTGGTGGTTGTCGGCCAGTTTGACCAGGAAGCGCTGCAGAAGGCTGCGTCGGAGTTGTTGGGGAACTGGAACAGCACAGCTCCTTATGAGCGCCTGCGCAGCGCTTACAAAAAAGCCGATTCGATCAACCTGAAGATCGAAACTCCCGATAAAGAAAATGCCCAGTTCGAAGCCGGGATCAGAATCCAGATGGCTGATGAAGATCCGGATTATCCGGCCATGGTACTGGCCAACTACATGTTTGGCGGCTCTATCGCAGCGCGCATGCCCAACCGAATTCGCAATGTAGAAGGGTTGAGCTATGGAGCATCGTCCCGGTTTACGGCGCCCTCGGAAGGCGATGCGGCCATGTTTTCGGCTACCATCAGCAGCAATCCACTCAATACGCCCAAAGTAGAAACCAGCTTCAAAGACGAGTTGGCAAAAGCCCTGAAAAACGGCTTTACAGCAGATGAGGTAAACGCGGCGAAAAAAGCCTTCCTCGATCAGCAAATCGTAGCAAGATCACAAGAAGCAGCCTTGCTGCGCCTGCTGGCTTCGCACGAGCAGCTAGGGCGCACCATGAAATGGGATGAACAGCTCGAAGCCAAAATCCGTGCACTTACGGCGGAACAAATCAATGCAGCCTTCCGCCGCCATCTTGATCCGGA
Organism: Candidatus Angelobacter sp.; assembly: GCA_035939855.1. Classification (GTDB taxonomy): domain Bacteria; phylum Acidobacteriota; class Terriglobia; order Terriglobales; family Acidobacteriaceae; genus Angelobacter. The sequence continues at coordinate 6,972 of DASZFK010000774.1, read as the reverse complement.
GGCCTTGTCGATCGTGAAAGCCGGCGATTTTCAGAAGGCAGGCGTATTTCAAGTGAAGCTGACGTCGGAGGGGCCGAGATAGGAGCGGGTCATCAATTCTTCAAGAAAACCATATAGGGTCAGGGCGGCTGCGTGCGCCGTATGAAACCCTTGGCTTTCATTCTGAGATTTTGGCAACTGCTATAAGCTCACCCGTGAAATCCAGGAGTTATTTGTATATCTGCAACCCTGCGCATGTTCGCGCTGCTATATCGTAATTCACATCCTGTGTACAGGGCTCAATCGCCAAAAACTATCTTGAAAATTCTAATGTAGCCTTCGCCGCCCCAGCAGGCCGTCTTACTTTCACTTTGGGCGTAGGGTTAAGAGACTCTAAGGCAAACAGCTCATTACCCTGATTCATATTTCAAGGTTTACCACGAGCAGAAACTCGCCTATGATGAACGGACGCCCCCACCAAAGAATAAAATAATAAGAGGCCCATTGGTCCAACCATGAACCTGAGCGAGCGCACGCAATCCCTGGTGTCAGTGTTAATCAGAGTCCGCAATGAAGAGCACGCGCTTCGCCGGCTCCTTGAGTGCCTGCGCCACCAGAAGCTTGATCGCCCTTTCGAAGTCGTGGTAATCGACAACGAATCGGACGACGAATCTGCAGGCGTGGCCAGGACCATGGGCGCGAGAGTCTTCACGTTTCCGCGATCGCTATTTGGTTATGGAAGAGCAATCAATGTTGGGGTCAAGTTGTGCCGCGGAGACCTGATCGTCCTGCTCTCAGCCCACTCGTGGCCGCAAGGCGATGATTGGTTGAGCCGCATGGTCAATTGTATTGAAGAGGGCAATGTCGCAGCCGCCTACTGCAGGCAGATTACTGACGGTAAGGTCTGCCGGCAGGAAAAAAGACGATTCAACGTATTTGCGGAGCACAATTACAGACTGGATGCGGAAACGCTTGTAGAGCGATGCAAATCGGGCGAGGATGTATATGAGGTCTGCTGTTTTTCCAATGCAGCCGCCATTTTTCGGCGCGAGGTAGTTCTCCGCTTCCCGTTTCGGGACCTGCCGTTCGCAGAAGACAGGGCTTTTGTCCTGGATTGCGTGATGGCGGGAAACTCCATCGCATATCTCAGTACTGCTTCCGTTGCTTATCGGCAACCTGCCAGCTTCCAAAATTTCTACCGGATTGGCTGGGCCTGCAATATTTCCAAACAGCTCATTCGCGAGCTCGGCAGCGAGGCCATTGGCACTGACCTGCGCAAGTCCGAGCTAGGCAGAAAAGTTGTGAGACTCCTATGCAAACCGCTGGAGATCATTGGCCGCACCATGGAGGCGCTGCTGCGCGACCGATCACAACTCGGGCGCGCGACTCGCTACGCGACGATCTCCTGCGCAATGTCTTTGGGCTGCATCGTGGGGGAACTGGCTTGGCATAGGTATCGAAAGACAACCAGCTGCGATTCCTTCATTGTCTTGATTGCGGAAAAAAGCATAATTGTTTCGCCGGAGAGAATGTTAGCTACCCGTTTGATGTAAAGTTTCTGCCCTGGACATAGGCGGGTCGGAACCGAATCTAACGAGTTTCTTGCTTTCGTCTTGCAAAATGTTGATGATGAAGTGGAATATCCAGGAGAGTAAATGGCCATTGTGATCGAAGATGCACAGGTAGAGCGATTGGCTGAGCAGCTAGCCAGTGCTGAAGGAGTGTCGGTCGCGGAAGTGGTTCGCGAGAGCCTGTTCTCCCTTGCAAACCTGCGTGGTTTGACCGCCCGTAAGCCCGCTTTGCGTGAGCGTCTTGCCATCCTGGCGCGCGAGGTCGATGCTGTACCGCGCTGCCCTGCCGATGCACATAGCGATAACCAACTGTTGGGCTACAACGAACACGGAATATGGTAATAGATACCTCCGCAGTGCTGGCCTGGCTCAAGGATGAAATAGAACGGGAACGCATTGTCGCCGCACTTGAGGTGCACCCAGTCTGTCGCATCTCGGCGGTCAGCCTGTTGGAAACGTATATCGTGGTGCGCGCACGTGAACATCCGACCATGCTGGGTAAGTTGCACCGTTTTCTGGAAGAGATTGAGGCGGTGGTAATGCCGTTTGATGAACAGCAGGCGCGCTTAGCCGATGCGGCGTTTCAACGATATGGCAAAGGCCAGAAGCATGCGGCCCAGCTCAATCTTGGGGATTGTGCTGTGTATGCCCTGGCGAAGTCGATAGGAGAGCCATTGCTGTTCGTCGGCAATGACTTTGCACAAACGGATATCGAGTCATGCTGATCCTTAGGCAATTCACCCCGCGCTGACTGTTGCAGTTTCGTCCTGACAAGACGATCCAGGTTCTGCTGACGGTTATTGCGAAGAAGCCGATGCCGTGGCGTGTGCGCTCGAAAGGTAAAGGAGTGGTATTTGTCGCGTTTCGTCTTTTTTAGTTCCTGCTCACACCCTTGGGGTGGAAGCGAAGAACTATGGGCGGGAACGGCGGCGCTTCTGGCCGAGGGCGGACATTCTGTAACTATCTTCAAAACCTGTGTGGACCCGAATCACCCGCGGATTCGACGGCTGCTCGCTCTAGGTTGCCGTATTCGCGATTTGCACCAGGTTTGTTTGCCCTCTTCGATTCGTCTGCCCAGGACGCTGGTTCGGTTAACAGGAAGAGGCCCTGCGCAGAGAGCGATTCGGCCTCTGGTACGAACTCATCTTGCGAATCTCAATCCTGATTTAGTGGTGGTTTCCCAAGGCGCAAATTTCGACGGCATTATGTACGGCGACCTTTGCCGTATTTCCGGCCACCCTTATGTCGTGATTTCACAGAAAGCGGTCGATTCTCTTTGGCCATCGGATAAGGACCGCGTCGTAATGCGATCCGCTTTTCAGGCTGCTCTACGCTGTTATTTTGTCTCTCAACATAATCTTCAGCTCACAGAACGTCAGATCGGTGAGACGCTCGTGAATGCGGAAGTGGTGCGCAATCCCTTTCTAGTGCCAGGAGCCCCGCTGCCATGGCCTGACAGCCAGGATCATGGGATCAAGCTGGCTTGTGTCGCGCGCTTGGAAACCGGCGAGAAGGGACAGGATATTCTTTTGCAGGTGCTGGCACGGCAGAAGTGGAGAGACCGCAATTTGTCGGTTTCATTTTTTGGCGCAGGCAACAACGGCGAAGCTTTACGCGAACTTGCCAGACGCTTAGACCTCGATAATGTCAATTTTCCAGGCTTTGTAAGCGACGTTGAATCAATCTGGAAAACACATCACGCGCTGGTCCTGCCCTCTCGCACCGAAGGGCTGCCGCTGGCGCTTATCGAAGCCATGATGTGCGGCCGGTTTGGAATTGTTACAAACGAGGGCGGAAGTGCCGAAGTCGTAGAAGAAGGCCGCACCGGATTCATAGCGAACTCTGCGAAAGTAGCCGAATTCGACAATGCCATGGAGCGCGCATGGGCTGTGCGAGAGCATTGGGAGTCGATCGGTCAATTTGCGGGAATCGTAGTTAGAACTATGGTGCCTGCAGATCCGGTTGCTGCTTTCACTGCCAGGCTGCTCGCCCTGGTGGATTCACTGGCCCCTTCGCGAGATCATCGAAATCAGTATGCCTACACTCACAAACAGCCGCAATGACTTAGAAGAGGCCATCGCGCAGGGCATCGATTTTCTCCATGCCATGCAGTTGCCTTCCGGGACATTTCGAATATTTTGCTCGCCGCATCCGCTCCTGGAAGAAAACTGCAAACCGGATTATTCGACCTTTCAGACCGCTCAAATCTCTTACTGCCTCGATTTCACAAAATCGGCAAAGGTCGAGGAGATCGTGAGCAAAGCAATTTGCTTCCTTCTAGGTGAAATGCAAGACGGCGGCGTATGGCGTTATACCTGCAGCCCTAACCCGGATTATCTTCCTCCTGATGTTGACGACACAGCCTGCATTTCCTTCCTGCTGAAGCAGCATGGTATTTCTTTTCCGGACAATACAGGCGTGATGCTTGGCAATCGCGCTTTTGGGGGACTCTTTTACACGTGGATTCTTCCCCGCCTGACGTGGACTAGAGACATGTCTTTTTGGCGCGTCGCATTACGACAGGTCCTGAGGGTGCGGCAGCTTTTCTGGTTCTTTCGGGTCACTGAATGCAACCCAAATGATCTCGACCCGGTGGTCAACGCCAACGTTCTCCTTTATTTGGGCGACAGGCCGGAGACGCGCCCGATCGTCCGAACCCTTATTCGGATCATCGAGGATCAAGCCGAAGACACATGTGATAAGTATTATGGGAGCCGCTTCACTTTTTACTATTTCCTGTCCCGAAACCGCGCCGCAGGCATTCGCGCATTTGAACCGGTGCGGGACACAATCGTTGGGAGAATCAAATCGTATGCGCATCCTGACGGAGTGATCGGCAATCATATTTTGCATACGGCGCTGGCCGCATGTTCCTTGATGGATTGGCAGGATTATTCCGCCGTCCTAGACGATGCGATTCAGGCAATTCTTCGCGCCCGTGAATCAAATGGCGGATGGAAAAAGTGTCCCTTTTACTATAGCGGTCCATCGAAGAAATTAGCATGGGGTTCAGAAGAACTCACCACCGGATTTTGCCTCGAAGCCCTTTCCCGATACCGGAATCTGCAGACCTAACGCTTTGTTGGGATTACTGCAGACCGTCCACATAGTCCACCGCGTCCATATCGTCCACGAAAAAGCTCCACCCAGAGTTTGGCCAATCTTATAACATAAAATGCTCTGATCGAACTGGGACTCATGAATGGAATACAGCAGTTTTCGGTCCAGCGCCAGACTTGAGCATCCGCAGCATCATCACAACCTCATGCACCATATAAAGCCACTGGCGAGAAAACAAAACACCGTGAAATAGCAGCAGCAAGAGCGCCGCAGGTTGTTGCCACGATAGCGTTAGAAGAAATGCTATTGGATAGAGAACGATGTAGTACTCCAACATAGCCATACGAGAGGCCGGTCCCAGCTTAGCCACGGTAAGGCGTATTCCGAGAAGCCTCCGGCGAATCAAAGCAAACACTCCATATGAAACCAGGAAGACTCCAGCAACAGAGTTGTGGGTGAGCCAAAGCATGCCCGCAAAAGTTGCGGACTCGAACAAAAAAGCAAGCCGTCCCAGGTATTCAGCACCCTTGGCATGGAGGCACGCGAAGGTCCGCAATCCGATCTTTCTGTCATTATCGGCATCCTCCAGTTGGTGCGAGAGTATGCCTCTTACGCCGGCTGCCAACGACCATATTGCGATGAAGATTGTCCATTGGGCAGTCCCGGCGGTTCGACTCCGCTGATACAGCAGAACCACAGCGAACAGCGTTGGAAAAAGATGCGCCCCGGATGCATCTGCCAACACACCCCAGATGCCGCGAGCCTTCAGACGAAAAGGAGGCGTCGAGTAGAGTGTAAAGGCCAGCCAACAAAGCAGGTACGAAGAGAAAAGCAACGTGTCTCTGCGCCAAGCAATCAGAAAGCCACCACCGGCAGCCACACAGAAGGCAAGCAGCAACGCCGGATAGATGCGGGACTTTCCAATCCATCGGCCAGATTTTCCGCTCGCCTGATCGTCTTTGGCGTCGGTCAGATCATTCAGAACGCTTACATAACTGGCGCAAACGATGAGTGCCAGTAAGGCAAGAGCCGCAACCGGCCACAGAGAAGAAAAAGGAATTCGTAAAAGCACCGCAGTCGCGTAGATCGTTGCCAAAATGGGCGAGAGTTTATGCTCCCACCAGGTGTTTACGCGGAATGGTTCAAAAAACGACAACGAACAGTATATAGGTGACATGTAGACGCGGGTGGGCTATTGAAGCCGTCAAGCCAATTTGCCGAACGATACGCAGACTGCATCAGTTAGGATCGCAAGGGCGAGGAGCAGGAAAGTACTTTTGGCTGACTTTCGAGCAACGTGAAGATGAAAGGCCGATCGATTCTCTCGTGGTTATTATTGATGCCGTGAAACGACTTGTACCATCGATATTCACACTATGATGACCCGTGCCTCGCTGGACTTTGGGAATCTGCTGCTTGAACTACGCAGGAACCTCGTAAGATATTCGCCATTACTGCCTACCACCTTCTTCATTACCGGTGCAGTGATAGCAGGGCTCTTAACTACGACCTTAACTGGTGACCTCATAGCGCCAACGCAAATAAATTGCAGTTTGGGGAGCTGCGAAAGAGGGGAAAGATCCATCGATTGTGCATGTTCCTCGTTTGATCGCGGATGTAGATGCAGGTTCTCAAGGGAAGGCACGGCTCTCAACCCATTTAGGTCGCCGGTATAATCCAATATCAGCGTTTTCAAGTTTGTAGCATCGCGCAACGGTTCGAGGTTGTTAAAACTAGGGCCTGAATCTGCAATCAGTACCTCGAGTCTGGGTAGCGCTGCAAGAATCTGCATGTCTGTAACGGCTGTGCATCCTCTCAAGTTCAGTTCGGTTAAGTTTTCGAGAGATGACAAGACGCTCACATCTGACAGATTAGGGCACTGGCTGAGGTTCAACTTTTTCAAGTACCTAAGTTCGTCCACTCCGATCCCGGCAGCTTTCCAACTCTTTCCAAGATCTCCATCCGTGTCGCGTAAGAGGGTACGAAGTACCTTGCTGCCAACCGAGTGTCTGCTCATAAAACGTTCCTGGTTTGATTGGAGTGCAAATATCCAACGCCAGCATTGTTGTCTTACGCGCTTACGAGTTTCGGCGCTGAGTAGAACAAAGGGGTTTGCTGCGAGTTCGGCGAGCAACTGCGCTAAACTGGCATATCCCCTTGGGCCAGTAGTCGTGAGACCCTTTCCAACCAAATGCTTTAGAAAGGTCTCCGTTTCTGCCAATGATTTTTCCGACAAAAGCTCAAAAAGCAGGATGAACGTCTCTGTCCAAATCTCGGAATTTGCCCAGCCTCTCAACTGCGCATTAGAAGGTTCCTTACGCTGCTTGGCTGGTGCAAATCGAGATGCGGTAAGCTTCGGCTC
>DASZFK010000773.1:0-3380 GCA_035939855.1 Candidatus Angelobacter sp. | reverse complement strand
GCTGCCCAATCCGTCCCTGTTCAGGAAATCGTGATCTGCGACGATTGTTCCGAGGACGAAACCTGCACAATCATTGAATCTTTTTGCCGCCAGCATCCTGGCCTGGTACGCTTGCATCGCAACCCCACCAGACTTGGCGTTTCCCAGAATTTTGCCCAGGCTATTTCTCTTTGCCGGGGAGACATCATCTTTCTCAGCGATCAAGACGACTGTTGGCTGCCCACCAAAGTGGAGAGAATGGCTGCCTTGTTTGCCGGCGACGACCAGTGTGAAGTGGTTTCGGTTGCAGCAACAGTGACTGACATCAACCTGAAGCCAACTGGAAAGACCTTGTCGCCGATGTTTCAAGCTCTTGACGAAAAACCCAGCACATTCTCGGCGCGTATTCATCAGTCCTCCGCCTACGGTTGCACGCTGGCATTTCGCGCCTCCCTGGGTCCGCTGATTTTTCCCATTTCGCCGCATTGGTGGCACGACAACTGGATTTGCTTCATTGCTTCCCGATTTACGAAAATTCGCGGCATCGAAGAACCTTTAATGTTCTTTAGGCGGCATCGCGCCAGTGCCGGCATGAACGATAAGCTGGATTTTGGTTATTTCGGGCAATTGATCGCCGCCGCCAGGCGCAGCAAACGCATTGACTACGAGCATGACCGCCAAAAATGGGTGGACATGAAACAGCAGCTCATTAGAATCTTCGACGGTAATTCCACCGACAACTTTCGGCATGGCATTCTCGGCAGCAAAGACGCGATTCTGGATGAGGTTCAGGCAAGGTTGGAATTCGCGGAGCGGCGGCTGAATATCGTAGCCCGGCCTCGACCGTTACGCCTGGGACCCGCCCTCCGGGTGTTTCTGGCCGGACAATATGCCGAGTTCGCCTCAGGATGGAAAAGCTTTGTAAAAGACCTGCTCATTGCATGACAAACGCTTCAATGAGTTGAATCCGGTGACTACTATAATCTTGAAAATCTTGTTCTCCTGCGAAGAATTTTCCTTGCTTTCCTTCGTGTCCGTGCGTTTCTCTTCGTGTTCCTTTGTGGTTAAGGTGTTGGTTTTCCTCTGCGGTGAACCGGTTTTTGGTTGTGGCTCCGATCCCCTGTGTTACTGAATTGTTAATATTGCTTTAAAAATTTATGAAATAGTTACTGAAAACCTTGCGATTTACCTTGTCCAGCAGTAACTTAAGAGATGCAACAGAAGTTGTGCAGCAATTTTGCATCTTGTTTTGCACAGTTCATCGCGTTTTGCACAGCTCATCGCGAGGTTTGGGGCTATCAAACTGCTAGCAAAAACCGCCCAGCGTCGTTTTCCACACGCCCAGTCATCGCATGTTGCGGCTATATGCTACCGCAGGCGCAGAACATCCATCGAGTTTCTCCTGGTAAATACGAGTGCGGGAAAATGGACATTTCCCAAGGGACGCCTGGAGCCCGGGCTGTCGGCCAGCGAGGCTGCTGCTCGTGAAGCATTGGAAGAGGCTGGGGTCATGGGCACAATCGAGCCAGGCCACTTTGATTTTTACCTGGATACCAAGCGGATTTTTGGTGGATATCCCAGCACTGAAATCCGGATCGCCGCTTATCTCCTGGAAGTGGGCAGTGTCTCTGCTCCTCAAGAAGCCGACCGCAATCCCACCTGGTTCAACGCCGAAGAAGCTAAAAAGCGTTTGTCGGAACGCCGTTTGCCTAAATATTCCAATCACTTGGCCCGCATCATCGACCGCGCCACCAGCTTAGTCTCCAGGCAGAAGCTGCAGCACCGGATTGAATACACCGGCCAGCGCCGCTCTGCCATGGTTCGGTAATTGCCAGCATGGTCAGTGCCTCGAAATCGTGCTTTTTTCACAAATTTCATCACCAGACCAAATCAATTCTTCTCTGCGTTTCCTCTGCGCTCTCTGCGGCCTCTGCGGTGAAGCTTGGTGGTTAAGATGTTGGTTTTCCCTTTCAGTGGTAAATAGGTATTGATCCGCGTTCCTCCGCGTTGATCCGCGGTAAGAAAAGTTTTGGTTGCGGCTCTGCGCTCTCTGCGGCCTCTGCGGTGAGCTTGGTGGTTAATATGCGATTCCCTGAAACTTCCTATCGCGATTATCATTCCAATAGGATTCAGGCATTATTTCCGTGACGCCACCAACTGCAACCGTCAAGAAATTCGGTTTGAGCCACTGGATGACAGAGGTCCTGAAGGAAGCCCACAAGGCTGCCGCCAGCTTCGATGAAGACGCCGTCCACGATCTGCGTGTTGCCCTTCGTCGTTGCCGCTCTATCGCCGAAGGATTTCATGCGATCGATCCTGATCCGGCCTGGAAAAAGATGCGCAAGGCGGGCAAGGAACTCTTCGACAGTCTAGGCGACCTGCGTGACTCCCACGTGATGATGGAATGGGTCGAGAAGCTTGGACCTGCGGACGATCCCATCACTCAGAGGCTCCAGGATCATTTGAAGACCCAGGAACACGCTTTCAAAATCCACGCTGCTGAAGTCCTTCAGCAATTCGATCGCAAGCAGTGGCAGTCTTGGGCCAAGAGCCTTCCCAACCGGACCCGCCGCCTCCGTCCCGGAAGCGCGCCTTTTCAAAGTATTGCGCTCGAGCGTTGGGCAGAGGCCCGCAAATTGCACGGCAGTGCTCTTCGAAATCGCAGCAAGACTGCCTGGCATCGGCTGCGCATCGGGGTGAAGAAGTTTCGATATGTCATTGAGAACTTTCTTCCGGAACTCCACGCCAGCCTGGGAGACGGCCTCAAGGAGGTCCAGGACCTGTTGGGTGAGATCCATGACCTTGATGTGCTTTGGGATACCGTGCTCCAGTCTGGATTTCTCGCGTCCTCAGACGATCGCGAGAGATGGGCTGAGCGCATCCGCAGTGAGCGGGAGACCCGAGTCGGCAAATATCGCGAGAAAATGATGGGCAGTGATTCGCTCTGGTCGGCATGGAGGTCAGCCCTTCCAAAAGCCGCAGCAGCCAAGCAGGCAGTTTTCAGGAAGTTGTACGCCTGGGCTTCCTTCCTTGACGCTGACTTCCAGCACAGCAGGAAGATCGCCCGTCTCAGCCTGCAACTCTACGACGGTCTGACGCGCCTGGGTGTTTTGGATACAGATGGAAGGCACGCACGCGAATTGTTGCAGGCCGCGGCCACCATGCACGATGTTGGACGCTCGCAGGGCAACGCTGGGCATCACAAAGCAACCGGTCGCCTCATCCGAAAACTGGACCTTCCTTATGGTTGGAAACCAGAGGATCTGAATATGGTGGCCCTGATCGCCCGCTATCACCGAGGGGCGCTGCCCAGCCCCGATCACAAACGATTCGCCGGTTTGCCAGGCCCTTTACAGCGGATAACAAAATCCCTCGCCGGCGTTCTCCGTTTGGCCGACGTA
>DASZFK010000772.1:0-37994 GCA_035939855.1 Candidatus Angelobacter sp. | reverse complement strand
GATCGTCGCTCCAAGGCAACTATCGCCGGCATCGGCTATCTGGTATTCGCCGCAACCTATTACACGTTTGCAGCAGCCCCCAACCGTGCAATCTTGTGGATCATGATGGGTTGCTATGGATTGCATTACGCGCTCACCAGTCCGGTGCTGCGCGCCCTGGTCGTGGAAACCGTTCCCGATGATTCGCGTGGAAGAGCTTTTGGCGTTTTCTATTTCTCCACCAGCATCGCCACTCTGCTCTCAAGCCTGCTCACCGGCGAATTGTGGAAACATTTTGGTGGAGCCCTGCCGTTTTATGTCTCTTCAGCCCTTGCGGTAATTGCAGCCGTGATGCTGTTTGTTTCTAGAGGCACTCAGCAATCAGCAATCAGCACTCAGCCCGCGAACAGTTGAGGCTAAAGGAATGCATTTTCGTGAGCATGGTAAAAGCATTTTTCGGATTATCCTAGACCGTCCACATTGTCCACCATGTCCACATCGTCCACGAAAAAACCCCAGCGACGTCTGCTCTATCTCTTTTAGCCAGAACTGCGACCTCTTCCCCACTGGCTCTTCCGATTCGCGTCTATTCGCGTGTATTCGCGGCTAAAAAGTTTGCCACGCCAACCATGCCCACAATGCAGTCTCCCTTCAGCCTAAAGAGCCGAGCGGACTGAATGCTGAAGGCTGACTGCTGAATGCTCTGTTGTAAAACTTGCTATCAGAATCTGCACAAACATCGCACCCATCATGTCGAGCAACACATCATGGGGACTAGCCGTGCGCGAAGGGATAAAGCTCTGGTGAAACTCATCGAGTGAGGCTGCCAGGAGAGTAAGCGCCAGGGCCAAGCCACTCCATTTGAAATTCCAGCGCCCTCGTCCTGGTACGGATGCGCGCCATGCATAGAAGGCCAAACCGCTCAGAATCCCGTAAACACTGAAATGCGCCGCCTTGCGAACGTAGGCATGGAGCAGAGTAAAGGCGTGCGGAGATATTGGTCCGTAAATGGCATGAATGATTTTCCTCAGGATTTGACCAGTATGGGCAGCCGAGAAGAGGTCAGTCGAAAAGGTTGCAATGGTGGCCAGCCAGAGCACGGTAGGGATCCAGGCGAGAAATGCCCTCCGCAAGAGCGTTGAAGAAGGCTTCGGAAGCGCAGAAGAAGACAAGACTGTTATTACTCCAGCCTGTAGTTAGGCGCTTCACGAGTGATGATCACATCATGAACGTGGCTTTCCCGCAGGCCTGCTCCGCTGATGCGGATGAACCGGGCTTTTTGCTGCAGCTCAGGAATCGTTCTGGTTCCGCACATCCCCATTCCCGAACGCAGCCCGCCTACGAGTTGATACACCATGGCTGAAAGTGGTCCGCGATAAGGCACCCGGCCTTCAATACCTTCAGGTACGAGTTTGTTCAGGCGATTGCCGCTGTCGCCATCTTCCATGCCCATGGGGGTTGAGGAATCATCGGCACTCTGGGCGTAACGTTCGCTCGATCCGGCAGCCATTGCCGAAAGCGATCCCATGCCGCGATAGGATTTGAAGGAACGCCCCTGGTAGAGAATTGTTTCACCCGGACTTTCATCAGTCCCGGCAAAAAGCGAGCCAATCATCACCACGCTTGCGCCTGCGGCAATTGCCTTGGTCACGTCGCCGGAATATTTGATACCTCCATCGGCAATCACCGGAATATTGGCATCGCGGCAGGCCCGTGCTGCCTCGGCAATGGCAGTGATCTGCGGGACACCTGTTCCCGTAACAATTCGGGTTGTGCAGATTGATCCCGGACCGATGCCTACCTTCACTGCGTCGGCTCCCGCCCTTACCACTGCGCAAGCGCCTTCATGGGTGCCAACGTTGCCCGCCATCAAATCGACCTCCGGAAATTTCGACTTGATCGCTTTGATCGCTTCCAGGACCCGCGTTGTGTGGCCGTGCGCGCTGTCGATGGCCAGCACATCAACTTTGGCCTTTACCATCTCCTGCGCGCGCTCCATGAAATCTCCAGTCGCCCCGATCGCTGCTCCCACACGCAGACGCCCGTGTTCGTCTTTGGCGGCGTTTGGGTATTTAAGCTTCTTCTGGATGTCCTTCACCGTGATCAGGCCCTTGAGGCTGTATTTGTCATCCACCACCAGAAGCTTTTCTACGCGGTGCTCATGCAGGATCTTCTCTGCATCTTCCAACGTTGTGCCTACGGGCACGGTAATAAGGTTCTCCTTGGTCATGACTTTGCTGATAGGAATGTCGGTGCGGGTTTCAAATCTGAGGTCGCGATTGGTAAGGATGCCTACAAGCTTCTTGTTTTTGGTGACCGGCACGCCCGAAATTTTGTAGCGGCGCATCAAGTCCAGGGCATCGGCAATTTTATGGTCGGGCGAGAGCGTAATGGGGTCCATGATCATTCCGCTTTCCGACCGTTTTACTTTGTCCACCTCGTCCGATTGTTGTTCGACCGACAGGTTACGGTGAATGATGCCCAGGCCGCCTTGTTGAGCAATGGCAATAGCCAGGCGGGATTCGGTCACCGTATCCATCGACGCGCTGATGAGAGGAATGTTGAGCCGGATATTACGCGAAAGCTGCGTCTGGGTATTGGCTTCGGCCGGAGCCAGATCAGAATGCGCCGGCAAAAGCAGCACATCATCAAAGGTCAGTGCCTCGGGCACGGGAAAATGAATCATGTTGTATTGTAAATTCAGCCCACGGCAAGCTGCAAACCGTCAGCCAAAATCTCATGAGCTGCATACTCAACGTGCAGAACGCGCCGATTCATATCTACGGTCGATTTTGAAGATGCATGTATCAAGAGAGGCTTCATGGCCAGCACGCCACCTTGAGGGACCAGGCAACTCACCGCTGGCCTCTGCTCCGCAAGGTGAGAAACTTCCTCGTCGCTCAATACGCCCATAACGTGTGTGCCGGGTAATACGCGGAGCGGACCATTTTGTTCAGTCGAGGCATCGAGATGGACTCGCAACGCCAGAATCTGGCTCAACGCACTTGCAGGAGCGTGAGCATAGTTCACGCCCTGTTTGATGGACCACGGTCCCCAGCCCGGTGCAGCAACTTTTTCCTGAAGAGGAAGAGCCGTATCCTGATGCCAGGCGATGAGCCAGTTCGCCTGTGGCGATTTATCGAATAGCGTTGCTCGAAACGGGGATGCTGCAGGGCCCAAGACATCCTTAGCTATACAGAGGAGTTTGTGGTCACGAGCCAAGGTTGAAACAGCAGGAATTCCCAATGCATGCCTCATGCCGGCCCTGCCGCGCTGTGGAGCTTCAATTGGAATTTCGCCAAGGAGAGAGGCAATTTCTGCCTTGGGTACTACGTCAGGGAAGATTGCAAATCCCTGCGTTTCGATCAAGCTGCTGATTTGAAAGATGGCTTGCACGGTTTTCCGATCACGGCGATCACCCGATCACGCGCGATCACCCGATTGTTGTTTAGTTCGGCTTCTCTTTCTTTTTTCCGGTGATGCGCGCGTCAATGGGTTTGCGCCCGCGAAAGCCCTCTTCCATGCCATGCCAAAACTCGATCTTCTCTTCACCGAATTTCCAGCACAGCAACACGATCTGGTCATCGACCACGCAAGGAAAATCCAGCAAGCCTATATCGAGATCTTTGACCTGAACGCCTATGGCTTCCACCTCCGCCATGGCGTCCTTAGTGTTTTGCACTGCTTTATCGGATGCCGCACGCTGTTTTGCAATTTTGGGAACATCTACAAAAAGCCCGCCGCTCAGCAGGATGCGATGATTGAGCTCTTGCATCTCTTTTTCGACCTGTTCGATTATCTTTTTGCCGTCCATGGCGCGCTTGATCAACGACTTCAATACCGGCAGCAACCGCTGCGCCTCGGCAAGCGTGAAAGTCTTCATCTTGGCCATAAAGTTCAGTTCAAATGCTAATCTGATTGTAACGTATGTCTGAAGATCTAAGCTCAGCGGTCCCGGTTTTCACAAACCCAACATTTCCGATTCGTGTCTCTTCGCGTGTATTCGCGGCTAAATTGGACTACCTAACCATGCCCACGATGCAGTATTCGTCAGCCCAAAATGCAAGCGAACTGAATGCTGAGTGCTAAATGCTGAGTGCTCTCCAGGAACTGCTCCATAAGTCCTTTAGACTCATCCAAGGCTTTGGAATAGTTTCCGATCCTTTGGAGCGCGCGTGAGCGCGGTCCAGCGCTAAATGCTGAGTGCTTTCCCTTAAATCGTCAACATTCGATCCAACGCCACGCGTGACCAATGTTTCACGTCCTCCGACACTTGAATTCGGTTGACTACATTGCCATTCAGCAAGTTTTCCATCACCCAGCAGAGATGCTGGGGAGAAATGCGGAACATGGTGGTGCACAGGCAGCCGGAGTCGTCGAGCGTAATCACCATTTTTTTCTCGTTGGCAAACTCCTTGCCCATCCTGTTGACGAGATGAATTTCAGTGCCCACGGCAAATCGGGCGCCGGCTGGAGCATTGTTGATGATCTTGATCAATTGTTCGGTGGAACCAATGGCATCGGCTTTCTGGCAGACTTCCCAGCGGCATTCCGGGTGGACAATCACCTTGATGCCAGGATATTTGGCGCGCACTTTATCAACATGTTCAGGAAGGAAACGCTGATGCACCGAGCAGTGGCCCTTCCACAGGATGACTTTTGCCTGCCGCAGTCTCGCGGGCGTCACGCCGCCCATGATCATGTAAGGATCCCAAACCACGCACTGCTCCAAAGGAATTCCCATCGCGTAAGCGGTATTGCGGCCCAGGTGCTGGTCTGGAAGAAAGAGAATTTTTTCATTGCGCTGCATTGCCCAGGTAAAAGCTCTTGCCGCGTTGGAGGATGTGCAAACAAGTCCTCCACGCTCACCGCAAAAGGCTTTAATGGCAGCAGTGGAATTCATGTACGTGAGTGGTGTGATTCCCTGCCCTTCCGCAGTTGTTAGCCCTAAGGAGACCAGTTGCTCCCAGCAACTTTCTACCTGGGTGATCTCAGCCATATCCGCCATGGAGCAGCCGGCATTCAAATCGGGTAAGATGACCTGCTGTCCATCGTGGGCGAGTACGTCTGCGCTTTCCGCCATGAAGTGGACCCCGCAGAAAACGATGTAACGGGCATCAGTACGGGCAGCTTCCTGGGCCAGCTTGTACGAGTCGCCGCGGAAGTCGGCAAACCGAATAACTTCATCGCGCTGATAATGATGTCCCAGTACCACCGCATCGCTACCCAGCGCCCGCTTGGCTGAGGCGATCCGCTCATCCATGCTGTAATCGGGAAGGACAAGATAGTTATCGAGTGAGCAGCTCTGAAGCCGCTCAATTGTCGGCGCAGTTGCTATTGACATTTTTAATCGTCCGCTTCAGCTCCAAGGCATAAGGCCCTGGAACGGGGATGTTGAAAGCATCCGCAGGCTCCAGCAGGTCCACATGTTCCTGACCTGCGGGGTTGTTGAAACCCGCGTCCTATCTATTTTGATGCTGCTATAGCAATTTCGACTCAAAGAGTCGTTTTTCACAGCTCGTCAAAATACCCGGTTATTTTAGCCAGTTGCCGCAGCTCGATGCAACTTTTTGCAACAGGGCTTCAGCCGGCTTTGGCCCCGGTGAAACGCTTCTTATTGCATCCGCAGCAAAAGCCCCTGAAACGGCAGCTTCAAGGGCTTTTCGCGGACACAGATGGGCTGAACTTATGGCAATTATGGCAATTATGGCAATCTTGGCAATTATGGCAATCTACAGCATCACTTCTTCCCAGTCCGATAAGGCTTGGCCAAATTTACAAACTGATAGGCGACATCGGCGGCTCCCAACGGTCCTGAAAACGGCCCTTCTCCTTTGCCTGCCAACAGAACCGACGTCGTGTTTTGATGACGCAGTTCAAATGGGTAGTCCCAGGCAAACGTATAAGTAACCACGAACACCACGTCGGCCACCCGAGGATCATCCACGATGGTGACGTTCAACTTGTCAAAGTCCTCATTGCGGTGCAGCGCTGCCTTCATTTGCGCGCAGTCGAAGAAGTCGATGTCTTTGGTGACCACGTACATGGTTTTGAAGTTCCGTAGGATGGTTTCCTTGTCTTTGGAGTTCTTCAGCAACTGTGATTGGTCAGGAGCATCGGGGTTGGCGCGCTGCGCAAAGCAAGCCAGCGACGAGCTGATAAGAAGAATCAAGAGAGTCAGCTTGAAACGATACATGGGTTTTTCCTCCGGCCCCAAGCATGGCGGATTCGATTCGCCGCGGCAATGCACCCGAGGTGAAGCCAGCCTCAATTGTCCCTATTCCGCATATAAACCAACAAGACTTTTATTATCTGTAGCTTACAAAGATACCCCAAAAGGTCACGGAGGTTTCCAGACAAGTGCTGACTAAACTGCTATCAGTTGTTGCTGGCAGAGTATCTGGAGTCCGGCTAAGCAAACCTCTTCTGCGGGGATGCCTGAAACTTCTATCTTACGTTGCTGGAATTCTGCCGCGATCTCGTTCACTGTCAAAGTGCCGTTACAAAGGTCAAGCAATTCCGCCGAGAGGGGACTAAGCTGGCGCACTTCCGCAGGTCCCAGCGAAGCCTTGCGGATTGCCAGCTTCACCGGCTGATTGGGAACGTCATTCAGCGGAGTTTTCCTGCGAAGCCGCCGGATAATTTCCTGATAGTCAGCCTGCACCTTGATTACCTGAAGTCCTGGAAGAAGTTGTGGACGGCTGTCGGAAGAAAGCACACCTTCAATGTCAGTTTCGTCAAGGACTTGCTTTTGATTGTGGCGGATTGCGTCTGATTCACGATCGTGATCCAGCAGGGCCGCTTCACATTCCACGAGCGTAGTTATTGCCAAGGGTGCTTTGCTTGTGGTCGGGATATAGCGCAGCCGCACAAACTGGAGAAAGTCTGACGGAAAACCGCCTTGTACATAATAGGCAATGCGGTTTCCATTGGAGAGGTGTATTCCATGGCTCTTCCGCCACTGCTGCCATTGTTGAAACACATCCACGACATTGCCGCTATCCTGATGGAGTCCCAGAAGAAGCCGTCGAAATGCCCTCATGCCGCATAGGAGAAAGTCACGTAGCTCTTTCAGGAATTCTCGGTCCACGAACGGCATAGGAACAGAGTAGAAACTCGAAAAAATTCCCGGATGCTCAACGATCATGGCATGATCCTGAGGCTCTTGCGGCCATCCGCGATACGACATATCCGCCACATCGTCGTTCAGGATAAGCGAATCTTTGTGTTGTCTCTGGATTGGAGTATCCGCCAGCGGCGCCAGAATACTGAGCTGAGGATCAGCATGGTCATAGCGCAGTGAATCCACAAAAAACGCTGCGCTGTCGCGCAGGTCGCTCATGGTTTCTTCCGGAAAGCCTGCCATTAACGAGACCGCAGTATTGATCTTGAACTTATCGCAGGAACGCACCCGCTCTGCGGAATCGTTCAGTTCAAGACCTTTGTCGATGATTTTCTGCATTCGTGCCGAGCCAGTCTCGATCCCAAAGAAAATCCCGCGACAGCCTGCTTTCGCCATGAGCGCGATCAAGTCTTCATCAACGCAGTCGGTGCGCGCGCTGCACCCCCAGGTAAACTCTTCCCCGCATTGCAGCAGGGCTTCGCAGAACTCCACCACCCGTTTTCGATCCACAGTAAACATATCGTGCACCAACTCAAAGGAGTTGATGCCATACATCTGCTTGACCCTGAGCATCTCGGCAATCGTATGGCCCGGACTCTTGAGTCGGAAACGACGACGAAAAAAATCATTGGTCGAGCAAAAAGTGCACGCAAAGGGACAGCCACGGCCCAACTCGAGCGGAAAGTGGCGGCAAAAACGCACGTCGGGAAAGAGATGAAAAGCAGGAAACGGCAAGGCATCGAGATCGAGAACCAGTGGCGCATCCGCAGTACGCACAGGTATTCCCTCGTGGCGAAACGTGATGCCGGGGATGGCTGCAAGTGAGCCGGCTCTAGCCAGTGCATCGACTAAATCAGGAAGGGTCTGCTCCGCTTCGCCGCGCACGACCAGGTCAATCGCAGGAAAAGCGCGCATGGTGGCGACATCTACGACCGAGGCCTGCGGACCACCCAACACGATCACCGAATGCGGATGCGCCCGTTTGACCTCCGTGGCAATGCGAAGCGTCAGCGGATAGCTGCTGCAAACCGTGCTGAAGCCAAGGAGATCAAAATCACGGCTGGCGAAGTAATCGCCGGCGAAACTACAAAAATCGGTTTTGTTTCGATTCGAATCTTTCGACCAACTGTAGTAAAGGCGATTAAGGTCAACAACCTCAGGCTGCAATCCCTTCGCTTCCAGCACGGCGGCCAGGCTGAGAATGCCGACCGGCGCAAGCTCGCCCATGATGCGAGCCGCTTCCATGTCGTCTACACTCCCCTGGCCGAACTGGCTGGCCGTGGGCGCACTGATTAGGCAAACCTTCATTGGATGGTTCCCAACGGCTGAAGCTCACTCGCCGGGCGTGCTGTTTGGGGAAGATTCAAAAGGGCTGAGTTCCCTGGATTGAAAACTTCCAAGGGCTATCTGTCAGGCGGTTTTGAAATACGCCCAGAGTGCTCCGAACCCAGTCTCTGCAAGAGGGACTATCGTTGGGTCCGTTCGTCAGGCGCTTCGCAGCCCATGTTGTTGACCAGCGTGTTCTCAAATGCCTTACGCAGCTCGTCAATCTGTTCGCGGGTCAATTGCAGGTCTCGAACCTGGTGGATCGCTTGTGGTAATTGGTTAGCTACGTGTCTTGCCAGCACTCTCGCCCATTCTCTTTCTGCGGTGATGACTGCTTGAGGCATAAGTGGCTCCTTCAAGTTCATCAAGAACTTTTGGAACGTAAGTATATACCCATGCGCAAATGGTCCACAAAAATCGGCCGGTTGATGAGTTTAAACCTTTCAAAAATATAGAGAAATGCGAGTTGTGTCTTACAACTGCACGGTGAATAGGGAAACAAACTTTCAACAATTCTGTTTGATCGCCGGTAATTACACTTGCGGGCTGCAATGCTGGAACAAGCCCCGCAGAGCGGGGCTGTGCTTCCTCGTTCCTGGAATTTGGCGTGGTGGGTATCTCATGGAGCACACCCACGTTCCGCTATTTTCTAAAAATGGGTTTCACGTTCTTGCATTCAGGGTTTCACACAGAAACATCCGAGTTTGGAACACCTAAAGACCAGTCCCGGCTGGCAGGTGATGAAGCTACCGACCGAAGGAGCGGATGAAGCACTCGAACTCGCGGCGGATTGCCCCTGAGCACTCAACGCGATGATCGTGGCGCACAGTAGGGTTCTGGCAATGAAGCGCTTACTGAGGCTTAGCATTTTGATAAAGTCCTCCTCGTTTCTCGATTCGCGGGCTGCGTGGGAAGTTGGTGGATGGCCACCTTTCCCACTCTTCCTTGACTACTATATCGTGGGTTCCATAAAAGGGAATGTCAAGAGAATGCTCTTCAGTCAACATTTTTGCAGGTAACGACGTGAAGAGAGCGGACGGCCTGGAGACCTGCAAATTATCAATTTCAAATCGCAATGTTATCCTTACATCTATGCGCAGGATCTTTCTTGCTTCAGTGCTTATTATGACAACCTGTATCGCTCAAGAGACCGCCACCACCGCCTCCGCTCCGGATTTGGCAGAACTCAAAAAGATGTCCGCTCGCTTTGCGTCTACGCCTTTGCAGGTGGACACGGCCAAACTTTCTGCGGGCGACCGAAAGGCTTTGGTCAAACTGGTGCAGGCGGCTGGTATTGTCAACCACATCTTCATGAATCAACTTTGGAGCGGTGATGTCGCGCTTTATCAAAAGTTGCAGCAAGATAAATCTCCCCTCGGCCGTGAGCGGCTGCATTATTTCTGGGTCAATAAAGGGCCATGGTCGGAGATCGATGAGCACAAAGCGTTCCTTCCGGGAGTTCCGGCAAAAAAGCCGGCAGGCGCAAATTTTTATCCTGAGGACATGACCAAGGAAGAATTTGAGAGCTGGATCAAGACTCTTCCCGATGCCGAGAGGACCCAAGCACTCGGCTTCTTCACGGTCATCCGGCGTGGCAGCAACCGGAAGTTGAAGTTGGTACCCTTCAACGAAGAATACCGGGCCGATTTGGAGCAGGCAGGAAAGCTGATGCGAGAGGCCGCCAGTCTCACCGGCAATGCCAGTTTGAAGAAGTTCCTGACCACGCGCGCCGATGCCTTCCGTTCCAACGATTACTTTGAGAGCGATGTGGCCTGGATGGACCTGGATGCGCCCCTTGATATCACGATCGGTCCTTATGAAACTTATAACGACGAGATCTTTGGATATAAAGCGGGCTTTGAAGCTTATGTGAACATTCGCGACGACCAGGAAACGGCGCGACTTGCCTTCCTCAGCCAGCACCTCCAGCAGATCGAAAATAATCTTCCCGAAGATCCGCAGTTTCGCAATCCTAAATTGGGAGCGCTTGCGCCGATTCGCGTGGTCAATGAAGTTTTTGGGGCAGGCGACGGCAACCACGGCATCCAGACTGCAGCCTACAACCTGCCTAACGACGAGCGGGTGGTGCAGCAAAAAGGCAGCAAGCGGGTAATGCTCAAGAACATCCAGGAAGCGAAGTTCAAAGCCACGTTAGTACCAATCTCGCGCGTCGTGCTCGCGGACGCCGACCAGAAAGACGTGAATTTCGACCTGTTCTTTGCGCATATCGTAGCCCACGAGCTAACCCATGGCCTTGGGCCGCACCAGATCAAGGTGAATGGCCGCGACACCAATCCCCGCCAGGAGTTGAAAGAACTCTACAGCGCAATCGAAGAAGCCAAGGCGGATGTTACCGGCCTGTTCGCCCTGCAATACCTGATGTCGCAGGCCGATAACGGCGCGCTTCAAATGCCCATTTCTCACGGTCCCGAAGCGGAGCGCCGCCTTTATACCACCTATTTGGCGTCCTCGTTTCGCACCTTGCGGTTTGGCCTGCAGGATGCGCACGCTCGGGGCATGGCCATGCAGTTCAATTTCTTCCTCGACAAAGGCGCTTATGTCGCCAAGCCGGATGGCACCTTTAGCGTCGACCTTGAGAAGATCAAGAGCGCTGTCCGGGACCTCGACCACGAGTTGCTCACCGCTGAAGCCCAGGGAGATTACAACGCTGCAAAAAATCTGTTGTCCAAATACAGCGTGATTCGTCCTGAGGTGCAACGGGCTTTGGAGCGGCTCAAATCGCTGCCCACCGACATCGAGCCGATCTTTGTAACTGCTGATGCAATCACCGGGCAGAGAGCTCCCGGTGAAGGTTCCAGGCACTAGGATTCTGGTTCGGATAGTCTCAGTCAGCCTCAAGGCTTGTCTTGCCGCGATGTCAACCGTTAGAGTGATGCCTGCGATTTCTGCGACAAGCATTTGGACAACAACATGCCACAGAATGAAGACGACAACTTACAGGCTCGGCGATCCTGGGATATCAATGCGGAGTTCTGGGACAAGAGGATGGGCGAAGGAAATGATTTCTTCAATATCCTTGTATGGCCTGCTGTGGAGAAATTGTTGTATCCGGTGACAGGCGAGCGCATTCTTGATGTTGCCTGCGGAAACGGACTGACGTCGAGACGGCTGGCGCGGGCGGGCGCGCGGGTCACTGCCTTTGATTTTTCCGAGGCGATGCTCAATCACGCCAGAAAACGGGGCGGCCTGCCGGAGATCGATTACCGCATTGTCGACGTGACCAATCGCGACGCGCTGCTCGATCTGGAAGTTGCAGCTTTCGACGGCGCGCTATGCAACATGGCCCTGATGGATATCGCCAGGATCGATACGCTCATGAATGCCCTGGTGTCGCTCCTTCGACCCAATGGACGTTTCGTTTTCTCGATATTGCATCCCTGCTTCAACAATCCCGCTACGGTGCAAATGGGCGAACTTGAAGACCGGGCAGGCGACTTTGTCACGACTTATTCGGTGAAGATTTCACGCTATTTGACGCCATTTACACAGGTCGGCCTCGCCATGGTTGGGCAGCCGGAACCGCATCCTTATTTTCATCGATCGCTAAGCGCGCTGTTGGCGCCGGCATTCGAAGCCGGGCTCGCTCTAGATGGACTGGAGGAGTGCGCCTTCCCAGCAGACAATCTCGGTGGCTTTACAGCGCTTTCGTGGAATGGCCATTTCAAAGAAATTCCGCCGGCACTTGTGGCGCGCATGAGGCGACGAGCATAACGATTAAGATGTTCTCGAAATCAGCCAGGCGCTTGTTGCTATTCGTTTCATCGCAAGAAGCACCGATCCCACGAAAGCCCCTTTCTTCTATCTCACCTGCGGTGAGCAGGAAAGTTTGCTGGCTCCGAACCGCGAATTTGCTGCACTGCTCGATCGTTACTATATCGCCCATGATTTTCGCACGGTCCCAGGGGGCCATGACTGGAATCAATGGGCTACCCAGCTTCCGGCGCTGTTCGAATCGCTTGAGAAGTTTGTTAAAACGATATAAGACCCATGAACGCTCCATTCACGGTTTACAACGCCGCGAACGCCATTTCCATCAGGGTTTTCTGTTCCAATTCGTGGGCGGTGTGCGAGCCGGTTGCGGGGGTGGACGAAGGCGAACGCTTTACCGAACGCACCCGATTGCCACCCGCCAGCCGTTCAAGTTGAGGGCTGATGTAGCTAAGCGCTCCCATATTTGCCGGCTCTTCCTGTACCCAAAGGAATTCGCGAGCATGGGCGTGCTGAGCGAAGGCCGCTTCCAGTTCCGGCTCCGGCAAAGGAAAAAGCTGTTCCAGAAAGATGATCGCGGTGCTGGTGTCGTTGCGCCGCTTGCGTTCGCGGCGCAATTCATGCCCAATTTTTCCGGTGCACAAGATTACCCGTTCGCCACTGGAAATCTCGTTGTCTTGAATTACAGTTTGGAACTTGCCTTCCGCCAGATCCTGCAAAGAGCTGGCTGCATCCGGATGGCGCAACATTCCCTTGGGAGTGAACACAATCAGCGGCTTCCGCCAGGGACGCAAGGCCTGCCGCCGCAGCATATGAAAGTATTGGCCCGCGGTTGAGGGCTGGCATACCTGGATGTTGTCTTTCGCCGCAAGTTGCAGATAGCGTTCCATGCGCGCGCTCGAGTGCTCAGGGCCTTGTCCCTCGTAGCCATGCGGAAGAAGCATGACCAGACCCGAGAGCAAGCCCCATTTGTCTTCGCCGGAGACGATGAACTGATCGATGATGATCTGAGCGC
This sequence comes from Candidatus Angelobacter sp., assembly GCA_035939855.1. Lineage (GTDB taxonomy): Bacteria > Acidobacteriota > Terriglobia > Terriglobales > Acidobacteriaceae > Angelobacter. The sequence continues at coordinate 24,822 of DASZFK010000772.1, read as the reverse complement.
CGTTGGCGAAATCGCCGAATTGCGCCTCCCACAGCACCAGCCCGTCGGGATAATCGCGGCTAAACCCATATTCAAAGCCCAGCACCGCGGCTTCGGAGAGAATCGAGTTGTAAGCTGCAAACCAAGCCTGATCCGGCGAAAGATTGCTCAGTGGCACATATTCCTGCTCATTTTCCGTATCGATCAGGACCGAGTGCCGATGATTGAATGTTCCACGGCGGCTGTCCTGCCCGGAAAGCCGGACGGGGATCCCTTGCGTCAGGAGCGAGGCAAATGCCAGAGCTTCAGCCATGCCATAATCGATCGGCATCTTGCCGGTTCCCATTTTTTGGCGCTGCTCCAGCAGCCTCTTTATTTTGGGATGGATGGCAAATCCCTCAGGATACGTCGTCAGTCTGTCTGTGAGTTGATGCAGGGTCTCTTCGTTCACTGCCGTCGGCACTTCATAAGAAGGGTTATAGCGTCCACCAAAATACTTATCCCAATAGGCAGGCAGTTTGCGAAGGCTTGGCGTCTTCTCCATCTTCGCGGCTTTATCGTAGGCTTCATCGATTCTGGCTCGGAAGCGCGCTTCGATGTCGGCAGTATCGATGTTGTGCTTCTTGGCATAAGTCTCGAACAAGGGCGGATGCGCATTGATCTTCTTGTAAAGCAACGGCTGAGTGATGGTGGGATCATCGACCTCACTGTGGCCGTGGCGGCGATACCCGATCAGGTCGATCACCACATCGCTGCCAAAGCGGAAGCGGTATTCAGCCGCCAGCTTTCCTACTCGCAATACTGCTTCAGGATCTTCAGTATTCACATGGAAGATCGGAACAGGTTGGCGCTTGGCCAGATCTGCTGAAAATCTGGAGGTGTGAAGTTCGCGCGAAGTGGTGGTAAACCCGATCAGGTTATTCACAATCACGTGGATGCATCCGCCTACGCTGAAACCCTTGAGGCCCGCATAGTTCAAAGCTTCAGCCAGGATTCCCTGACCAGCGAATGCCGCATCCCCATGCATGACGATGGGCAGAACTTCGCGCTCGCCATTTTCCCCGGCGTGAGTCTGCTTGGCGCGAGTGCGGCCGAGAGCAACCGGATCAACAGCTTCCAGGTGGCTAGGATTAGATACCAGGTGCATGCGGATGGTTTTTCCGTTATGGCTGCGGAATTGGCCCGTAGCTCCCTTGTGATATTTCACATCGCCGCCACCCAACACGCTACGAGGATCGACATCTTCAAATCCGGCCAAAATGTCTTCCGCCGGAATGCCCACTGACAAGGTCATCAAAGTGAGCCGCCCACGGTGGGTACCGCCAATTACGCAAGTGTTGGCGCCCAGGTCAGCGGCAGTCTCCAACACGATATCCAGAAGTGGAACCTGCGAAGTATTGCCTTCACCGGAATAACGTTTGGTGCCCAGATAGCGCGTCTGAAGGATTTGCTCGAAAAGGTCGGCTTGAAGAAGACGCTCCGTAAGCCATCGACGGTCCACCGAGAAAGGCGACGGATTTTCGATTTTTTCCTGCAGCCATTCGCGGCGCTCGCGGCTGGGCAGGTGCATAAACTCGTAGCCTATGCTGCCACAATAGATCCGGCGGGCTTGCTCGGCCGCCTCGCCCTTGATGTGCAGGTCGGGCTGGCCTTCCCCAATCGGTCCACCAAACGGATGTAAATTGGCTTCCAGGTAACCCCAGTGGCGGAAAGCGTCAAAAATACGCTCGCGCTCCAATAGTTGAAATTCCGTCGCTTGTAATTCGGCGCTCGTCGTAGTCATTTCTAAGATTCCAGATTAAAGAGAATTGATCAGATGATCGTTCCTGAAGATTGACTAACTATGAGGATATCACTTGGACAGGTAATATTTTGAACGCCAGGAGCCGGGCTTAATAGGGCAGCCGTTCTCCCCAAAAATCAAGCGTCCTGCGAGTTCATCGCAGGACGCCCGGCAGCCCTCCCCCAGAACTGCCTTACCACCACTTATGAGTGTAGGGGGAGACTGGCCTTTCGTCCACATCACTTTAGTAACATTTTTGAGCCCCAGGTCAAAGTTATCTTAATGCGCAACGTTTTACTGGCGACAAATCAAGGAAAGCTTTAAACCTTTTAAAATCAATCTCTTAAGATACAAGAAACTTACCGCTTGCAGTTTCATCTAACGTTTGGTGGAGATTTTGTTAGGATGTTCAGTTTCAATTAAATCGGCCGAAAAGGCTTGGCGGTAACAAAGAGGAGCACTGAATGGCTATCGATACAGTTTTGGAAGTGACTGACAATAATTTTGACCAAATGGTCTTGAAGAGTGAACAGCCGATTATGGTCGATTTTTGGGCTGCATGGTGCGGTCCGTGTAAGGCCTTGGCCCCCATCGTGGACGAAGTCGCAACAGCCTATAACGGCAAAGTAAAAGTGGGCAAAATGGATGTGGACAGCAGCCCGGTAACACCGCAGCGTTATGGTGTCCGCAGTATTCCCACTTTGCTGATTTTCAAGAATGGCCAAGTACAAGACCAGATTGTAGGCTTCGTATCGCGCGACAAAATTGAGAAGGCCCTTAACAATCTGGTGGGCTAACACACTTCTGTGAAGATCCCAAAGCCCGGTCGTTGCCGGGCTTTGATTTAGTGGCGGCCCAGATAATTCCGAATCAGTATTTACGGAGCACGCCGATCACTCTGCCCTGAATCTGAACCGATTTGGCATTGACCACGATCGGCTCCATGGCGGAGTTGGAGGGCTGCAGCCTGATCTTGGGCCCTTCGCGGAACATGCGCTTCAGGGTTGCATCGGAACCCTCGAGCAGAGCCACGACGATTTCGCCGTCGCGGGCCGTGTCGGCTTTTTCCACGAGCACATAGTCTCCATCGACGATGTGTTCGTCTTTCATGCTCTCGCCTTTGACCTGCAAAACGAATACATCCTTGGAACGAGTGATGTCGCCAAGCGAGATGGATTCGGCACTCTGCACGGCCTCAATCGGTTGGCCCGCAGCAATTCGGCCCAGCAGCGGCAAAGTCAGGTCCGCAGGAGGTTTTGGAGTTTGCCGCCGCAGCAACCCACGAACCGGCAGCACGTCGATCGAGCGGCTGCGGTTGTAATCCCGCTTGAGGAGACCTTTCTTCTCCAGGTTACAGACGTGCTTGTGCACGGTTGCCAGGGAGGTTAGGCCCATTCCCTTGCCGATCTCCTCAAACGACGGGGAGTATCCGTTTCCCCGTATGAAGTCGTGAATGAAGTCGTAAACCTGTCGTTGACGTTTAGTGATAGCCATAGACTACTATTTCAGCGAATAAAAGGCGAACTGTCAACTATAAAAGTAGTGACTTTGTAGATTCCTGGGATTTAAACAGCCTAAACAGCGCTGGCGGGTACCCTCATATTGCTCAATATCTCGTCGACCGTCTCTATGGCTCGATCAATTTCTTCCATGGTGTTGTAGAAATGTGGTGAGAAGCGCACCCCGGCTTTGGGCCGAAAATCCACGAGGACATCACGACGCAAGAGTTCCTTGCATACGGCCTCGGAGCTGGAATTAGGCATGTCGATCGTTATCGTCCCGCCCCGCCGCTCCGGGTCCATCGGCGAGTTCACTTTCCAGCCCCGCCGGTTGGCGAGTTCAATAATGTGGGCCGTCATCCTCTTGGATTTCTCGCGAATGCGATGAACTCCAATCTCACGGATGATCTTTAATCCCGGAAGGGCAGTATAAAATCCGGGAACATTGGTTGTGCCTTGCATGAATTTAAAAGGTGGTTCTGCATAACGGGTGGGACCCACTTCAAATCCAAACGGTTGCTCATGAGCAAACCATCCAGTCAGCTTGGGTTCCAACTTTTTTGCAAGGTCAGGCCGCACATACAGGTAAGCTGTGCCCGGACCGCCGCACAACCACTTCAAAACAGCGCCCGTGGCAAAATCAGCATTCAGCGCTTGAATATCGACGGGAACAGTTCCCAGGGATTGAAACAGGTCGAGCACCACGTAGGCGCCTACGCGGTGAGCTTTTTCGACGATCGCCGCAACATCTTTGATGTAAGCACTGCGAAATACAACATGGGAGATAGGGACGAGCAGCGTTTGTTCGTCGATGGCATCCACCAGGCGCTCGGTAGGGACATGGATACCATCGTCAGTCTTGACCATGTGAACACGAGCACCACGCGACTGCTGGGCCTCCCAGAAATACATGACGGAAGGAAAATTCATGTCGCTATAGACGATCTTGTTTCGCTTGCCGCTGAAATCGAAGCAACTGGCCACAACCGCCTGGACAGTGGTTACATTTACGTGCACGCTGACTGTGCCGGCAGGAGCATTCATCAGGGCGCCGAGCTCATCGCCAACCTCGACGGCCATCATCCACCATTTCTCGTCCCACACGCGGACGCCGCGTGTAGCCCAGGCGTCGCAGTATTCACGCGTGGAATCGTAAACGCCACGAGGCATGGCCCCCAGAGAGTTGCTGATCATGTAGGTCGTACGCTCTAGGATCGGAAATTCCTTGCGATAACGAAGAAGATCATCCTGCATAAGTCACCCTATTCTAGTCGGGATTTGCCGTGATTGCATAATTGCGGAGGTAATCGCCCAGCTTCGGCTTTTGATAGTATTCGGGAAGCGATTGACTTATGTTTGCAGCCATGGGTTCCCGGCCAAATGCTGTCTTCCGAATGAAGCTGGCAGCGCAGGCAGCCTTTGGGTTGCTGATCATTATCGACTCCTTTTTTCTCATTGCCTGCTATATCACCGCCGATTTTTTTGGCACCCTGACAAATCCATTGTTTGGCTGGCTGCGAACCTGCGCATTTCTGGCTTGGATATTCTACTTTCCCGCACTGGCGGCAGCGCTCCTCACCATTGATTTAGGACAGAACAGGAAAAGATCACAACAGCTCGCAGCGATCTTGATCGTCGTGCAGACCGTCGCCGGCTTCGTTTTTTATTTTTTGGACGGGCACAAAGCTTTGGTTGGTCCACCGCTTCTTTATGGGCCCAACGTCCACAGGCCAGTCGGCGATCTTGCCGCGTGTATCGAGGCTTTTGTCTGCCTGGTTCCGCTGGTGTGGATTTCCATGATTCATATTGCTACATCATATCGGTCCGGCTGGAAGAAGAGGGCTGCAAGGCAATCGAACCTCGCGCCGTTTCTTATAGCTGGTGCGGGGATTTTCTTGCTCTATACGATATCCGGGAGCATCAACAGGACGGCCAGTCCGCAGCCCGTTCCGGCCCTGGCGTTTCTCGCGAGCCTGCTGGCCCATGTGGCTGTCTTTGTCGCAATTTTTGTTGTGCTCCAGTGGATTGCTTTCGTGGCTAGACGTTTCTCAAGTCCTGCCGCGGCTGAATTCATCTTGCGCGCGGTGGCTGCAGCTCTATTGTTGGCATTTGTCGTGAGAAAGATCGTCTTTTCGCTTTTAGCATTCAATACCTACGTGGCCACGCTCTATGCCGCTGTTTTTTCCATTGCAGTGGTGCTTTTCGTAGTTGCCCTGGCGCTGAAGATCAAGGAGCATCGCGCGCTCGCCGGTATAAGCGAAGGGACATCTTGGTTGAGCATGGAGTCCCGTTCAAGCCGTGCTGTCGCAGTGCTGGGAACGATAGGTTTGTTTTATCTGCTGACGATCAAACTGGCGGCTGTCGATTGGGACCGAATCATCAGCAGCCTGTCGGCACTGGTTATGAGTCTTCTCGTGCTTTGGATTTGCCGTCTATTTTGGGCTCGAACCAGGAGCTATGCTCCCTCATTTCTTTTGATCATCACAATCCTTGCGGCAACGACTCTGGCTGCCATCAAGTCCTTGGGGCAGCAGGCAACAAGCCTCGATGGGAGCCTGGCAGGCAACCTCGATCAATACGCTGACTATGATCCATCCTTCTTTGTGATTCAAATGGCCCTGAAACCAGCGGTTCAGGATGAAGCATACAGTGATTTTTATAATTTCCTGAACAGGCATTCCAACATTCGCGCCGGGGTTCCTGTACCGGAAATCAACCTCACCGATCATCTGAAAGCTGAGCCTCTGGTTAAGCCCAACATCTTTGTTCTTGTGATCGATGCTCTGCGCCGCGACTATCTTTCTCCCTACAACCCGGCTGTCGCGTTTACTCCCCATATCGAGGCTTTCGCCCGCGAGAGCGTTGCATTTCAGAATGCTTACACCCCTTATGCCGGGACAGCGCTTGCCGAACCCTCGATCTGGGCCGGGTATCAACAGTTGCAGAAGCTCTATCCGCCCCCACATCCAAAATTGAGCAACCTGCAGCGCATGTTGGATGTCGATGGGTTTCACAGTTACATCAGCTACGACGAGGTGCTCGACGACATTGTTCCCCAAACTGCGAATGTCACCGTCTTGAGCAGCAGGGTAACTCGCTCGCGGCAAAACGAATTCGGAATGGTCATTGATGAATTCGAGGACAAACTGCTCCGGCGCAACGATCCTGACCGTCCCATCTTTCTTTATACCCAACCCGCAGACGTACATACCTTGTCCATTGCGTTGCACGGCGATCAGATCAAAGTCACGCCTCATCCGGGATTTAATGACAAGTACGCTTCTGCCGTCGAGCAGGTAGATAAAACGTTTGGCTCGTTCATCGAATTCCTGAAGAAACAAAACTTATATGAAAACAGCATTGTCATTGTGACCGCAGATCATGGGGAGAGCCTGGGAGAGGTGGGCCGGTTTGGACATGTTTCCGAGATCACGCCGGAGGTCACACGCATTCCCTTATTGATTCATGTGCCGGAACGCCTCCGCGCCGGAATGTTTTGGGACGCCGCACGCGAAGCCTCGCTCCATGATCTCACGCCAACGCTTTACTACCTGCTTGGCCACCGGCCGCTCAGGCACAGCGATATGCTGGGACAGCCGCTATTTACTTTAAGCGCGGAAGAAGTTGCTCCACCGTCAGATCATATCCTGCTCATGTCGAGCTACATGCCGGTGTTTGGCATACTTGCCCGGAATCAAAAGGAGTTGTTCATGGTCAATGCCAATCTGCGCCGTCAGTATTACTATGACCTCGCCAGTGATCCGCTAGCACAGAAGAACAGGATCAACTTGCGGATCCGTGACCACTATGAATCGATTCTCCGAAAAGACCTGGAACAAGTCGATAAATTCTATGGCGTGACCGAGAAGGAACTCGAAAGATAAGAAATTCGCGATCAGCGTAAAATGTTTCCTCTATGGCCATTGAAGCCGTGCAGCATATCAGGCGTATGCGGGGCGGAGCGCAATCGCACCTCATGCGTGCCGCTGATGGCCATTTCTACGTGGTCAAGTTTCAAAACAACCCTCAGCACATCAGAGTCCTGGCCAATGAATTCCTGGCCACTCAATTAGCGCAGCATGTGGGACTGCCGGTACCCGCCACTGAAATCATCGAAGTCAATGAGTGGCTGATTCAAAACACGCCCGAACTGCGCATGGAGGGCGGCGGCCGCTCCGTTCTTTGCCAACCTGGATTGCAATTGGGATCGCGATTTGTATGTGACCCCGAAGAAGGACAAGTTTTTGATTATCTTCCCGAAAACATGTTTGACCGGGTCAAGAACCGCGAGGCCTTTGTAGGAATGCTGGCGCTGGACAAGTGGCTGGGCAACGCCAATGGACGCCAAGCGGTTTTTTGGAAGAAAACGGGCGACCGCAAGTATCGAGTGACATTCATCGACCAGGGATATTGCTTCAATGCCGGTGAATGGACGTTTCCCGATCTAGCTCTTCACGGAGTGTACTACCGGAATTTTGTCTATCAGCATGTAAGGGGATGGGAGTCGTTTGAGCCTTGGCTCGCGCGCATTGAAAACTTGAATCCTAAAACCATCATCGACATTGCGGGGAAGATTCCCCCGGAATGGTGCGGCAACGATTGGGACGCGTTGAAGGTCATGGTGGATGTCATCATCGAGCGTCGCAAGCCCCGCTTGCGGGAGTTGATAGAAGCTTTCCGGGATTCATCGCGAAACCCGTTTCCCGCGTGGAGCCGTGTCGCCGCTGAAACAGTAGCCCAAGCATACCTGATGTGAAGCAGGAAAGATCATGGAAACCAAACAACAATGCAACTTCTTTCTGGTGCGCTATGTGCCGGACGCAGTGAAAAATGAATTTGTCAATTTCGGCTTGGTGCTCATGTCTCCGTCCGCGCCGGCTGAAATACGCTTCAGCAAAGATTGGTCGCGCGTCCGGGCCTTGGATCCCCAGGCTGACCTGGAACTCCTGGAAGCGATCAAGAACGAGTTGCACGACCAATTGCAGAGTGTTTCACCCGAAGGGGAAGCTGTCCTCAAACGCATCGAAGACTCCTTTTCCAACGCTTTGCAGATATCGGAAATCAAGGCGTGCCTGGCTGATTCGCCTTCTCAGGAAGCCGACTCTCTGGCCCAAATTTATCTTGAATCCCGTCGCCGGCAACCTGCACAAGAAGCCAGCGCGCGCCAGCGTGTTTACCGGCGGATGCGAGCGGAATTCGAGCAGGCAGGCGCATGGCAGGCGATGAATAAAAACATCGTTGTTTCCGAATACACCCGTTCCGGCGACCCTTTGAAAATTGATTGCGGTTACGGCGCGCGGTCAATGGTCAAAATGTTTCATGCAACAGCCCTCCGAAACGATGTGAACACCGCCAAGGTGCTGGCATTCACCTTTCCCCGATTGGCGGAGGGAATCATGAGGAGAGAAGGCCGGCAGGCGGAGTTAACTGCGGTCGTGGAAGACGATCTCAATCGTTCCGATGAAACCATCGGTTTTGCCTTTGCGATTCTGGAACAGCAAGCCATCCACATAGCGACTTTGAAAGAGATTCCTGACCTTGCCGCAAAAGCAGCGAAGGAGATTGGGATTTAGGTAGGCCGGGCTGCCCTCGGGGCAAATCAGCGTCTGTCAGCGCCAGGCTTCTTCCTGTCATTCGACAAATTCTGCGGCTTCTTCACACAAGCGACGGGCTTGGGTTCACGTCCCCAGGCAAAGGTGCGGAAGCGATCTCCCTCGATGATCTTGGTACGAAGGCCGTCAATCTCCGGGGGCATTGAAGAATGGAATTTTCCCTGCTCCACATAGATCACGAGCGCCGGTTCGCCAGGAGCATCTTCACTGCGCCCAACACCGACGCCTATGATTCCTTCCTGACCCATCAGATCGCGAACCCGTGCTTCCTTAACGGCGATTGCACCTGTGATCGCTTCTTGCGTCAATGCCGGAGACTGACCTGTGGTCAAGATCAACTTGGTGCGCACGCCCTCGATCTGCGCAGGAACCTGTCTCTCAGGAACGCCAGCCACAAAAAGCGTGATCGCAGATTCCTTTGGATTGTCGTCGCTGACCCCGACGCCGACTCTGGTGATGGCGGGATCTTTCATCAGCTCGGCGGCATGTTGCTCTTTGATGTTTTTGGCACGATCCAATTCCTCCGTCGTAAGCGCACCTGAACTGGTTGTCGCAGAGGCGGTCGTCGGGGACGCAGCGGTCGAGGTAGGCGCGCAGCTAACCGCGTGGTCTGCGCCACCTACGATGGTTGCGGCATTGGCTCCACTTTGAAATGCGCCAAGCACGTCGGAGATGGGATTGCCGGTTGTCGAGTTGCTGTTGCCGCCATAAAGCAGCGCGACCGGGCGGGCCGTATCGGCAGTGACAATGAGTGATCCGGAATCACCGTTAGCGCTAAAATTTCCTCCATTGACAATGACCTGGTTATTAAATGTGGAGGTAAAAGCTCTGGCGCCTCCGCACGCCGCACTGTAATCAACAGACACCGTGGTGTTGACGGATTGCAGCGTCGAGCAGGTCAATCCAGTGCTTCTGCCGCTCTTGGCTACTTTCTCGTTGGTCGAAAGCACTGTTGCTGGAATCGCCAACGTGGCAGAAGGCGGGGCAGCAGCGATGCTCGAAGATCCCTGAGCGCCCAGATCGAGAATTGCCCCACTGGTATCAACCGTTGCTGCCGAGATGATTTGCGCAATGGCCGCATCCACGTTGCTGGGAGCAGGACCGTTGGTTCCGCTGGCGGGCTTCAGCGCAGCCGCTTGGGTCAGCGTGGCAACTGGCGTTCCCGCGTTGCAATTATTATCCACGAGACCAGGCTGGCTGATTTGGTCGCCCGGCTTTCCCTGGTCAGACTTGGCCAAAACGTGATTGTTGCTAAGAATGAAAAGTGTTCCATTACGCTGAACCAGCGCGCCAAGTGTGCCGGAGCAGCAGGTGACAGTGCTACCGCTGGTCACTGAATCGTTGACGTTCCCTCCGCTCGTCCCTAGTTTGACGGGGACCGCCTGCATGTGGGCATTGTCATTCGGGAATACGTCAGTGACCATCGACGTGCCGGTTTTGGAAGAGTCAGACTGCAGAGCAGCCGTGACTGTAACCGTGTTTGGTGAAGGGAGATTGGCGGGAGCCGTGTAGTTTCCATTTGCATCGATGGTGCCAACAGTACCGTTGCCTCCGGCAGTTCCATTGACGCTCCAGTTCACCGTGACCGGTGTGCCTCCCGATCCCATGGCCGTAAACGCTTGCTTTCCACCCAGTGGTACCGTCGCAGAGCTTGGAGAGATCGAAATAGCAGGTGGGGGCGGTGGCGGGGGTGGCGTGGAACTTCCACCTCCACAACCTGCGATTGTAAGGAACACGACGCAGATTAGAATAAGCGTGCATGAATTGCGCATAGAAATAGTCAGCCCTCCGCATAGAGATGAACCCGGCTCTTGCTTAAAATGTCGCTCCACAAAGATGGAAAATCCCCATTGAGAGTAGTAGCAGGTTTATAGATAGAGGTTGTATGGAGGCTGTTACAAGAATTCATAGAACGACCGGGTTAAGGGGATATTTGTCCAAAACCGTTAAGCCTTTTTGACATTTGCTTTCTTACCCCGAAATTGTTGGACAAAAGCAGTGCAACAAAATGAAGCGACTGCTTTCAAATTTTGGCAATTTTGCTTTACAGTTCTCGCGAAGACGCCTCCACAGGAATATCTGTAAAGCTCAAGCTCACCTGATGGGTGCTTTAAGCGAACGAATGAATTCGGCCACCGCTTGAGGAGCGCGACCAGGGTTCTGTTCGATGGTCTGCACGATGGCGCTGCCTATCACTGCGGCGTCGGCAAATTCGCCAATCTCGGCGAAATGCTCAGAGGTAGAAATACCAAACCCCACCGCGACGGGCAGGTCGGTGTACTTACGGATGCGCTGGACCAGTCCGCGCACTTCTTTTGCAAATTCCTGGCGGGCTCCTGTTACGCCGGTCCGGGAGACCGCATAGACAAATCCATTGCACGACTCAGCGATTTTTTTTAGCCGCTGGTCGGTGCTGGTGGGAGCCGCAAGAAACACTGAGGCTAGCTGATGCTTTTCCATGGCGCGGCAGTACGCTCCAGCCTCTTCTACTGTCAGATCGATAAGCAACACGCCGTCTACACCCGCATCGGCAGCCTCGGCACAGAATTGTTCAAAGCCCATGCGCAAGACCGGATTCAAATAGGAAAAGACCACAAGGCCGGCTTGCGACTCAGCGCGTATTTCTCGCGCCAGGCGCAACACATCATGGAGAGAAGTCCCTCCCTTGAGCGCTCGCTCGCTGGCCCGCTGGATGACCGGACCATCCGCCACAGGATCACTGAACGGCACGCCTAACTCGATTACATCGGCCCCTGCGGAGATGGCCGCCAGGATGATCTCCTTCGTGGTTTCCAGATCGGGATCGCCACAGGTTACGTAAGCGACAAGAATCGGGTGATCGGGTGATCGGGTGATCACTTCGGCGCGCCTCAGTGCAGGCTTGTGATCGGAGTGCGACCCTTTGCGGCGCAGTTTTTCGCTCAGATTTTGCTTGTTTCTTTCTGTTATCGCAGTTTTTTTCGTCATGATTTTGCTGTGCTTCTTGCTGCTGAAAAGATCGCTAACAGCTGATTGGCTTCATCAAGCAGCTCTTTGAGTCTCTGTGGTTTTACAATCCCAGCTTCAGCCAAAAGCTCCAGCCAAAAGATTGTTTCGTCGGCCTCTTCGATAACAACTCCCAGCTTGGATACAAATTCGGCCTTGGAACGCGCTCGGCCAACTGCTCTATAGTTGGCAGCCACGCTCGTCGCCGACCTTAAGATTTGACTGCTAATCACATTCGCTTCACGATTTTGGGGCAAGGCCTGGCTCATCCGAATAATTCTGAGGGCAAACTGCTTGGTCCGGTGTTTTAGCTCTTGATGCTTCTCCAGGCCTATCTTTTGGCGTATCTCCAAGTCTGCGATGTTAATACACCAAAAAGCTCGTTGATTTCACAGGTTTTTTCCGATCACCCGATGAACCGATCACCCGATCACCCGATACTGAGGTTTTCTCGAAGAATCCCAATGTCTTTGTCGCCTCGCCCGGAAATGTTCACGATCAGTATGTCTGACTTCTTCATCTTTGGGGCGCGCTTGATGCACTCTGCTACTGCATGAGCGGATTCCAGCGCGGGAATGATTCCTTCGCTTCGCGATAGCATGACCAGGGCATTCAGTGCTTCCTCATCAGAGGACGCGTAATATTCGGCCCGTCCGCTATCGGCCAGTGCGGCGTGCTCAGGGCCAATCGACGGATAATCCAACCCAGCGGAGATTGAATGGGTCAGCGCGATTTGTCCATTGCCGTCCTGGAGGACATAAGAATATGTACCCTGCAGGACACCGGGAGAACCCCCGCGGAAGCGCGCAGCATGGTCGCCGAGAGCGGTTCCGCGTCCGCCGGCTTCGACTCCTATCAGCTTGACCTGCTTGTCTTTGAGAAAATGGTGAAAGATGCCGATGGCGTTTGAGCCGCCGCCCACGCAGGCGATCACAGCAGTGGGAAGCTTCCCTTCGGCCTTGAGAATCTGCGCGCGCGCTTCGCGGCCAATCACCGAATGAAAATCGCGCACCATGGTGGGATAAGGATGGGCGCCCAACACGCTGCCCAGCAAATAGTGAGTGTCGCGAACATTGGTGACCCAATCACGCATGGCCTCGTTGATGGCATCCTTGAGAGTACGCGAACCGGAGTCGACACCTCGGACCTCCGCACCCAGAAGCCTCATGCGGAAGACGTTCAGTTCCTGACGGCGCATGTCTTCCAGTCCCATGTATACGACACAGTCGAACCCGAATAGAGCACACACGGTCGCAGTGGCTACGCCATGTTGCCCGGCGCCGGTCTCGGCGATAATGCGGTGCTTGCCCATGCGCCTGGCCAGCAGCGCTTGTCCGAGACAGTTATTGATCTTATGCGCGCCTGTATGGAGGAGGTCTTCTCGTTTCAGGTAGATCTTGGCGCCGCCCAGTTCTTTGGCAAGACGGCGGGCGGGAAAGAGCGCCGTTGGACGACCTGCATACTGCTTCAATAGCCATTCGAATTCGGAACGGAACTTTTTGTCGCGACGGGCTTTCTCGTACTCGCGCTCCAGTTGCTCCAGCGCGGCCATGAGCGTCTCAGGGACATAACGCCCGCCATAGGCGCCGAAGCGTCCGGGTACCGGTTTCTCGAGAGCTGCGGTTTTGGCTGTCATTGCTGCTCCGCCTTCCTGACCGCGGCGACAAAAGCGTTTAGCTTTTCGGGGTCTTTTCGTCCTGGCGCAAGTTCAACTCCACTCACCACATCGACTCCCCAGGGAGAAAATTTTTGCATGGCCGCTCCTACATTTTCGGGATTCAGTCCGCCGGCGAGAATAAAGTGCAGGCTATCCGCGCCGGCTTGGTCCTGGATCTTATGCCAATCAAAAGTCTTACCACTGCCTGCGCCTGAATCGATCAAAATGGAATCAAGACATTCACGATGCCGGCGGAAGAGGGCCAAGGCCGTGGCAAACGATTCATCGGCCAGAATTGTCTTGATCACCTTGATGCGGTGTCCATGATGTCGTCGGGCGAACAGGCCAGCGATGAATTCGGGTGTTTCCGCGCCGTGCAATTGCACCGCTGTAAGTCCGACGTGGTCTACGGTCGAGCGGATCACTTCTGCAGACTCATTCATGAACACGCCAACCCGTTCGATCTTGTCCGGAAGCTGCGCGGCAATGTCCCTGGCGTGCTGTGCAGAGATGCGGCGCGGGCTCGGAGCAAAGATAAACCCCAGCGCATCGGCCCCGGCAGCAACTGAGGCCACTGCATCTTCGACAGAGGTAGTACCGCAAATTTTGATCCAGGTCGGCATAAAGTGATTGGGAGAAAGGGCCGCAACTCAGTGAATTGTTCCCCGCCAGGAGGCAGAGCCGATCGCAAATTGTGGAAGAGAACCGGTTTCTTCAAGAAGTTGCCGCAGCTTCTTTCCCGGGTCACTGGCGCGCATCAAAGTCTCGCCAATCAGGAACGCATGATAGCCGTAACTGTGCAATTCACCGATTTCACGACTGCTGGAGATTCCACTCTCGGCAACCCGCAAAATGCGGTTGGGAATGCTGGGCGCCAGCTCGGACAATGTGTCGAGCTTTACCTCGAAGGTGCGTAAGTCGCGGCTGTTGACGCCTATGATCTCCGCTCCGCCCTCCAAGGCGCGCTTCAACTCATCTTCATCGTGGACCTCGCACAGCGCATCCAATTGCAGTTCCCGGGCGCGCGCGAGATACCGGTGAAAATCCTTGTCGCTCAAGGCGGCTAGTATCAAAAGCACAGCGTCGGCGCGATGAGCTCGGGCTTCGATGATCTGGAACTCATCCACAATAAAGTCCTTGCGCAAGCACGGCAATTCGGTAGCTGCAGAGGCCTCCAGCAGGTTGGTCAAGGAGCCGTGAAAAAACTCTTCATCAGTCAGAACGGACAAAGCCGATGCCCCATTCTTGGCTAGTTGATTCGCCAGGGAGCCGACGGGGAAAGAACCCCGAATCACTCCCTTGGAAGGAGAGGCCTTCTTGAGTTCCGCAATGATCGCTGGACCAACCTGCGACATGGCCGCCAGCCTTTTACGAAAGCCCCGAGGAGTATGATTTGCAGCCTTTTCCTCCAGAACCCGCAAGTCAGCCTCGGCCTTGGCACGTGCAACAACGTGACGTTTGGCAGCGAGAATGTCATCCAAATTGGGCATTAGAAAGAAGTAATAAGTATAGTGATTGGGCGGCAGATTGCCAAAAATGCCGCAAACACCCCGGGCGCAATTAGAAGTGCGACTCAAAGCGGGGAGATCGGAGAGCCTGCCCTGAAGTACTAGCCGAAGGGGACCTTGCGCTTAGCGTGGGTCACACAGGCTGTCCTCGAGGTGCAATCTGCTGTATCGTGACTCGCACTTTTAATTACCTTTGACAAGCAGAAAGTATTCGTATACCATTCGCCTTAGCCGTAAATCATTCGGGTCATCCGCGATGACCATAACTGTCGTGGCTATTTTTCGATTACTGTACGTGTACCTAAGGCACGACTCTTATCAGATGGCGCCCCCCCCACCCGGCTATCGTCACCCTTAAACCAACTTTTGTCTGAATTCTGGACTTGGCTCGATCGTCGCCGTTCCATGTAGCGGCAAAAATGCAACCCTGACTAAGATTGGGCGTGGGGCCACGAAGAATCCAAGAAGGGGGGCCCACCCCCCTGCTTAACTTTCAATTAATTTTTATTTAACTTTTGGACTTCAAACTTCAAAATTAACCGCAGGCAGAGGACACAACGTAGCGGTGCAACAACCAAAACCAACTCACCGCAAACGGCGCAATAGACACAAAGGGAACCCCGAATCAACCAGCCGCAGAAAGCACAGAGGAAACGCAGAGAACTGCAGATTTCTACTGCTTGGCGTTCGCGTAGTCCCGTTCTGTATCTTTGATCACGACACCGCCGTTTTGGGTGCTGGCGTGGATTTGCGGCTCGCCTGATCCCAGTCGCAGGGTCTGGCGGCCATCCTCTTTGGTTTTTTGCGCATTCTGGCAGGCTGTTCCCCTGCATACGACGCCAACATACTCGGAAGCAACAACCTCCAGACCGGAACTGAAGTTCTTGGGGACCGAGATCGCCAAGCCTCCATTTTGAGTATGAGCTTCGAGACCTTTGCCTTCCCACCGCTCTGGGAGAGCAATCGACAATCCGCCGTTGGTTACGTTGGCGTTAACATCTCCTCCGCAATCTCGGATGGAAACGCCACCGTTCTTTGCATGTACCGTCAATTTTCCTGTGCTATTTTTCAATGAGATGCCGCCGTTGGTGGTTTCAGCCTCGGCTGTGCCGGAGAACTTATAAATCGATGCGCCTCCATTCTTTACCTTGAGACTGACGTTGGCATTTTGGGGCGCTTTCACCAGCAGCAGGGTGGAGACGTTTGAGGAGTCGGATCGCTCAGGAGCAGCAACGGAGACTGTCGATCCTTCCACTGCCAGCCTGGTTTCGTCGAGAATCTTGCGCGCTGCGGATTCGTCATCGGCCGCAACCTGCTTGCAGAGTGTTACGGAGAATTCCGGCCCATCCCACGTGGTTACGCTGATTCCCCCATTTTTCTCAGCCCGAATGCTTAGAGGCTGGTTCGCTATCGAATGGGTTTCTTCGCTGTTTACTACGGCGGTAAACCTGCTGTTATGATTCCGAAAGTGATCACTGCAATCGCCGCTGGTCGCGATTGCGAAGCTCGTGGGCGAGGCATTGCCGACCCGGTGTTCTCGACCGTACATCAACATCGCTCCCACGGCGGCCACCAGAAGTCCAAATACGACTCTTTTCATAGAAGCACCTCTCAATGGCTCATTAGACGGTAGGATGGAGTGGTGGTTAGGCCAAAATGAGCAGGGATGCCGGACATGGTTGGGTTGCATCCAAATCGCCTTAGCCGGCGGTGGGAACACCTCGGGGCTTTACGTTCTTGCGGATAAAGGTCACGATCTCATCCATAGGGGTGCCAGGATTGAAGATTCCTGCTACTCCATTCTTTTTCAAGGTATCGAAATCTTGCTCCGGAATGATCCCGCCGACCAGCAACAGGACATCTTCCATTTTGTGCTGGCGCAGCATCTCGGATATGCGCGGAACAATCGCATTGTGCGCGCCGGACAAGATGGAGAGGCCAATGACATCCACATCTTCCTGCAAGGCAGAACTAACGATCATCTCCGGTGTTTGCCGCAACCCGGTATAGATGACCTCCATACCCGCATCGCGCAATGCCCGGGCAATTACCTTGGCGCCCCGGTCATGGCCGTCGAGGCCGGGTTTTGCGACCAGTACGCGGATTTTACGATCTTGTGGCATGGACTGAAGATTCTATCAGAGGACGAATTCAAAGCTTTTGTTGCCTCAGCTCGGCGAAAGACTCCCAGTCGCTAGCAGTTTTTCTACCGAAAGCACGCTTCAAGCCAGACCGCGAGCGTAAGATCATGCCTTTTTTCGTTGGAGAGATTGGGCCTCAACCCTCTTTCATAGCGTTTTTTGAGAAGCTCTTCATCAATCACTCCAGCGTTTGCAAGAAACTTCGCATCTTCCAGGTCGACTGGACTGTTACGAACGAGCTTAGCCAGAATGAGATCGTGTACGTCAAGAGCTAATAATCGCAGGTGAGAAAACTGTCCCGCGAACAGTTCTGTGAGACGCTGCTCATAATCCTCTGGAATATCGGCCACCGTGACGTATTGTAAATAGATGCCCTGGTTCTTGGCCAAGGTAGAATGTCGACCGGCGATTCGCTCGAGTTCCTCGAGACTATCCGAAGGGATTGCCGCGATGTAATCCACGTCTGCGGTCGGACGTGGCAACCCATAAACAGCGGCCAGCACAAAACCTCCAAGGCAATGTAGCTCTACGGAAACATCAAGCTGCTCATCAACGTTTCGTAAGAATTGCAGCCAACGAGGTGGCAGCGATTGTTCTGGGTCAGGCAGCATAGCGGAGCAATTCAGGCCTCCAAGCTGTCAGAAGATTCCACTGTTTGGCCTGTTTCGGACGATACTTCCTTAGCCAGTTAAGTTCTTTCTCAGTGAGTCGCGCTTGCCCCAAAGGTTCTTCTTGGGCAAGCAAGCTGGCCTTCAAAGCCAGTTCCATGCTCTCGAGAGCTGCGTCTCGTTGAATATCCACCGAAGAGACCCGGTGGGCAATACTACGGGCTAATGTCACAATGAAACCAAGTCGGTTTTGCAGATTGTGGAGTTTTGCCTGTTGCACGATCCAGTTCCGATCCATATCCCAGTACTTGAGGACCAACCACGGAAGCGCCTCCAATATTCGGGCCTCTAGATGTTCTGCCGCCAAGGCAGTGAGCAATACTTCACCAGGGTTTGTTGTAGTGCGCGATTTGCGGAGATAAGCAAAACCAGGGTATCCCAGCGTAGACAGCTCTTCAGCAAGATATTGGGGACCGAGTTGCTTCGGAATCCATCGCTCATTCGGTGATGGCAGGCACGAGGCTGGCAGTTTGTAAGCGCGAACCATCTTGCGCGAAAGTCTTTGGGAGAGAGGTCTCTCGCCCGTTTCAATCATCGAGAGATAGCTTTGCGATACGCCAAGTTCTTTGGCAGCCTTTTGCTGAGTCCAACCGGCACTCTTTCTTGCTTCTCGAAGATCTCTTGTACGCATAAGATTCAGTGCTGAATAAAAATTTTATCACAAGTTCGTGATAAGAATTCGCGAAGCCTCTTGCGATTCAGTTTACTTGCAGGTCCGGGAAATTTTGGTTTCTTGGTCGGACAAACGAGGTTGTTAAGGGCGCAAGAGAGTATTCGCCTTAAGTTCTACTTCGCTTTGGTTCCTCTTGCAGCTTTTGCAAGATTACCATTCCTGGCAGCCATTTTCTCCACTGGGAATTCCAGGCTGCGCCACAGGTACCAGGAGGCAAAACTGCAATAAGGATGCCAATTCTTCGCAAGCTTTTCGATTTCTTTGGGAGTGGGCAATTTGCGCTTCTTATAGGCGCGCCGGATGGCGGAGCGTACACCAAAATCACCCACAGGCAACACGTTAGGCCGGCGTAACGCAAAGATCAGGAACATGTGCGCTGTCCATACTCCAACACCCTTGATGCTTGTTAAAGAAACGATGATTTCCTCATCCGACATATCAGGAAGGCGCTCGAAATCCACTGTGCCGGAAAGAGCATGTTCGGCGAGATCACGTATATAGCCAATTTTTTGCTTGGACAGCCCCGCGCGGCGCATCTCGCCCACAGTCAGGTTGCGGATAGCCTCGGGCGTAATCACGCCGCCCGCTGCCTCTTCAAACCTGGAGTAGATCGTGCGCGCTGCCTTGGTGCTGAGTTGTTGAAATACAATGGACCGGGCCAGCGCCTCAAAAGTAGGTTCACGATAGGTGATGCGGCAGGGACCGACGCGCTCAATGATGGAAGCCAGGATGACGTCGGACTTTTTAAGATGAGCCAGCGCTTTTTTCATGGTTGCTGCTTTAATGTAAACACAACCACACCGCATTTGCCTAGCTATCCGGGAAAGGATTGTCCGCCAGCCCCCGATGACACCCACGCGACGAAACGAAGTGCTCTTGATCAGCCGAATTCTACTGGAGATCACATCAATGACGCCTCGAACTTCTCGATTTCGAGGCTCGAAAAGTTTGCATTGTGCAGGGGTCTGATTGAAACTTTATCGCCTCGCGCAGCCACAATCAAGAAAAGAAGCTAACCCGTGTGCCCTTTATCCCGGGGCAAGTAAAAAAATCGACTCTCCGCGTTTTTGCACAGCTATTCCTGATAATCTCTGCACAAGTTCCAAGGAGTGTGTAATACCCGTGACCACGAAATATCAGAGATACCTGGCGCGCAAACGTGAAAAGGGAGAAAAGAAGGAGACAAAGACCCGGTCCGGAACATGGATGCCGAAAGACATGGAAATGGCTTTGGCGCTGAGCAGCCCGATCCATGAATGCCTGGTCCCGGACACGTTGTTTGAGCAGGGCATGGGAAACCTGTTTTTTAGCCGCCGGATGCCCGATGGCAGAATCGCGCTCGGCATGTTCCTGCTGGACATCTTCTGTCTTGGAGTGAAGGACGCCGGATTTAGAATTGTAGAAAAATACGAATATGATGGACGCATTCGAAACTCGTTCGGGCCCGAAAAGCTTCAGCCGATCGATCCCACGTGTTTCCGCAAGTTGGTGGAGGGTGGCGTCGCCTACGCCAGTGAACTTGGATTCAAGCCCCATGCCGACTATGCCGAGGCTTGCCAGATATTCGGCGATGTGCAGGCCGCCGAATGCACCAAGCAGTTTGAGTACGGGCGTGAAGGCAAGCCTTTGTACATCTCCGGACCTTTTGAAAAGCCAGCCCGCGCCAAAGCAATCGTTGAGCAGCTACGGCGGTGCAAAGGCGAAGGTAACTATCACTACGTCATGGGGGTGGACGATCTTTCTGAAATGGATGACATGGATGGATGATTATAGGGTTTTTCTCCAGAGGGTGAGTGCATTCACCAGAGACCGTCGGTAATTGGCTTCCAGACAATAACCATGCAAGGCTTTCGCCAGTCCGTCTCCCAGGATCAGGCAGCATAAAAGAGCATAAACAAAAGAATACAGGGCAGTTAAATGACAGGTCTAGAAGGCCGCCCGAAACATACGAGGAGCGCCT
Organism: Candidatus Angelobacter sp.; assembly: GCA_035939855.1. GTDB lineage: Bacteria > Acidobacteriota > Terriglobia > Terriglobales > Acidobacteriaceae > Angelobacter. The sequence goes on along the minus strand of DASZFK010000772.1, from coordinate 4,357 downwards.
TTCTCAAAAAAACTTAATCAATAACATTTACTTAGATTCCAAGTAGATGTATCGTACTGGGACCCTTTTAGTGAGGGTAGGAGCACCATCCATGCGTCGAGTATTGCAGTTTACCGTGATCTTTTCAGGAGTGCTGTTTTTCATTGGGCTGACGACAGGTTTCGGCCAAACAGCAGATCCTAATAAGGAAGCAAACCAGCTTATTTCTTCTCCTTCGGCTTCGTATCCCAGAGTGCCTGGGACTTCAATTGTGACGGGACCGGCCCAGCCAGCCAGCGCATCGCCGACTTTGGTTTTTCCAGCCAATGCAACGACTTCGCGTGCTGCCCTGACGACAAAGACGAGTGGCGCCGCGAAGAGTAACAGCGGGAGTGCGTCGAGCAACACCAAGGGCAGCAACAGCAAGAGTGACGACTCCGACGGTGACAATCGCGCTGCTCAAGGGAAGATTCGCGGTGCGACAACTGTACCTGTGTTTACAGGCGTATTCGCGCAGGGATTCAACGACTTTCCGTTCATCATGATGGGAAGAAATCCCGCCCTCGGCGGCACCACGGTGATACCTGCAAAAATCACCACTGTTTCCCTTCAGTTGCTCAACCCGGATGGAACTTTACGAGCAAGCTTGCCTTATGCGCCCTTTGAAGATCTCACGTTGGACTCGCCTAACTTCGAAGAAGCTAATTACGCTTCGGGCCGCCAAATCCAATTTACCGACGCCGTCCAGCGGGCGGAGTTCTTCAACAGCATGGGCGATGATTGGCATACAGTTCTGCATCCCACGGTGGTTGACCGGGTTACGAACCAGGTACCGAGATTCGTCAACGTTCAATTCCCCGACGGATCGGTAAAGTCAGTGCAGAATTATTTTGTGGGAACGGCCGCCGACGGCGAAAAATTCATCTTTTTGCTCGATCTCTTTTTCAACTTCATTAATACCAATACGGTCGTCAATGAAATCAACGCTAATAATTTCACCACCAACGCCTTGAACCTGGCCGTATATCCGAATACATTCTTGTTCTCGATCGACAATCAGGGCAATATCGCCAGCTGCTGCACGCTGGGATTCCATACGTTCTTCGCTGACACCACCGTAACACCTGCTCCTCGCTGGGTTTTCGGATTTGCCAGTTGGATGGCCCCCGGAGTATTTTCTGGTGGCGCTGCGGATATAACGCCTCTCTCCCACGAGATTACGGAAGCCGTCAATGATCCGTTTGTGGACAACTTCGTCCCAGTGTGGCAATTCCCTGGAATTCCTGGGGCCTGCCAGAACACGCTGGAAACCGGCGATCCGGTAGAGGTATTGCCCAACAGCGTGGTCAACGTCACCATTCGAGAGCGGCATGAAGTGTTCACATTTCATCCGCAGACGGAGGCATTGTTGCAGTGGTTTGAACAGTTGCCGACGTCGGATGCCCTCGGCGGCGCATTCAGCTTTCCCGATACGACTGCGCTTCCGCATGCAGCCACTCCTTGCTTCTAAAAGAGGAATTCGTTCAAATGAAAAGGCGCCGCTTGCGGTGCCTTTTTTGCGCAGTGATTGATCCGTGACCATCAGGCTGGTTGCTGATAAATGCCGAATACATTTCCTGCCGGATCCAGAAACCTTGCAGTGATCTCAGGCGCGTCTCCACCAATCGGCTGCACGATCTTGCCTCCGTTGGCATTGATCTTGTCGATGGTGGCCGCGGCATCATCCACCATTACATAAACCAGAAGACCCGGCGCCGAGACAGGCGGACGCCCCAACACAAAGGAGCCGCTTACCTGGCTGGTCGTGTCATCAAAAGCAGTAGCGCCGTCGCCACGTTTCCGCATATTCCATCCGAAGACGGTTCGATAAAAGTCGGCTGAACGGGATACATCGGTGGTTGGAATCTCCAAGTAACAAATCTTGCCGTTGGCAATCGTGGGAGGCATTATGGGTTCATTCTAACGAACATACGTTTTGGCGCAGTAAACTTTCTAACTTTGCAGGCCGGCAATGGCTCCCAAAACTTCAGCAGCGGTCGGCATTCGCTTGGCTGCCTTGGCAGAAAACACTGTGCGGCCATCGACAATCACGTCGAGTACTCCCGGGCCACCCATGCGAATCTTTGAGGTAAGGTTGAATTTGCGGTCAATCTCTTCCTTCAGGCTCCCGGCCTGTTGCTTGATATCAGATCACATAAAACAGCGTTTGATCTCAACCTTCATGATTGTGACTCCTATGAGAAAAGTATACAGTCTAGGGTGTTCGTCGAGCCCCGAAATCTACCGGTACCGGGGAAAGCTTGACAATTGTCATGGCTAAAACTGATTTTAAATCTATAGACGAATATATCGCCTCACGCCCTGAGACGATTCAAGATGTGCTAAGACAGGTGCGGCGCATTATTCGTAAAGCTCTGCCCAAGGCCGAAGAAGTAATCTCGTACCAGATACCGGCGTACAGACTGCACAGCAAGGTGGTGCTCTATTTCGCTGGATGGAAGAATCACTACTCTCTTTATCCGGCGTCAGGCCATCTCGTTGAGGCGTTCAAGGAGGATCTCGCACGCTATGAACTCAGTAAGGGCACGATTCGTTTTCCGCTCTCCGAACCAATTCCTGCGAAGTTGATTGGACAGATCGCAAAATTCCGGGCAAAGGAGGCAGCAGAGCGGGAGAAGGCGAAGCCGTCAACATCAAAGAAGCGCTAGGCTAGGTACCGCTTGACCTTTGCACTCTTCAAAAATCCACCTGAAAACTTTAGGGGCACGAAGCAAAGCTTCATGCCCCTATTAGGCTTGTTGTTAACTGTCTTTTTAGAACCCAAACCTGAGTCCGAACTGGATCAGGCGCGGAAGATCGGCTGACGCAAAAGACAGAGGCAACTGTACTTGGTTGATATTGGTGGGCTTTACGCCGTGCAAGTTAGTGAAAGGACCAGTGAACAGATTGAGGGTCTGTCCATTGGCCAATTTGACATTATTTGAAAATCCATTGATATCAAACTGATCACTGACCTTGTTGAAGTTGATGCGGTTGAAGATGTTGATGCCTTCAGCGATGAAGCTGACCTTGACGCCACGATCACGGTTGACAAAGATCGACTTCGTGAGCCGCAGGTCTGTGGTGGCATAGGGAGCGCCCCGGAGGGTGTCTCTGGAAACACCAAAGGGGGTAGCGAAGTTAGTGTCCAGCCCAGACTGAAGCGCGGGTTTTGCGGGATTCAGCAGGCTTACCTGGTTTTGCAGGCTGGGCGTCCTGATCGAGAACGGCAACCCGCTGCGAATGGTCACGACTGGAGCAACGGAGATGTCCGCAAGCGCTTTGAACAGGAAGTTGCCGTCGCTGGTCTTAAACGGAGTTGTGTACACCGCATTGGCTACGAAAGTATGTGGTATATCGAAAACGGAGGTCGTCCGATAGAGACTGAGCAGGCTCGGCCGGAACCAGTTCTGGAAGCTGGCGAAGTCAATCACGTTGTCAATGGACTTGCTCCAGGTATAGTTGGCCTGAAACTGCAAGCCGCTGCTGTAGCGCTTGGTAAGCGAGACCGTCAGCGCGTGATAAAGCGAGCTTCCGATCGATTCATAGGCGGTATGTTGGAGCTGCCCGTTAACCGGAGTGTTTTGGGCGTAGAGCGGTCCGCCTGTGATATCGGTGCAACCCGGTGCACTGGCGGCAGGGGGGCAAGCTGGGTCCCCGGCGCTAATCTGATGATAGGCCGTTTCCAAAGGCATCTGCAGATGCACGCCATGGTACATAAGATATCCAAGTTCGAGCGACATGTTCCTGGCTAGTTCGTGAGCCACGCTCAAGCTGGATTGGAAGCTGTAAGGATTTTTGTACTTAGGATCGACGCTGTAGCCTACGGTCGCTCCGGGAGAAGTCGTGTTGATGCCCACCGCAGCGAAATCAGCAGGCGTCAGGTGTCCAAAAGGCAACTCGCCTTTGGCTACGCCACGCTGCCATAGAGCGGCGACCCTGGGATCAGTGGGACTTAGCACTTGCAGGACTTCGTTGATATATTTCCCGCTGCCATCCAACAGGGAGCCATAAGAAGGAATGAGCACATCGATGGGAGCGTAATAGATGCCCGCTCCACCACGCACAACCGTCTTGTGATCACCCCAGGGATCCCAGGCAAAGCCCAGGCGGGGCGAGGCATAGAAGCTGGTACCCAGTGGAGAAGGCTCGCCGTCAACATCGAACCGGACTCCACCGTTCAGGGTGAACCTGTTATTGATCTTCCAGGAATCCTGGATATAGCTGCCAAAATAGTGCCCCCATCCCTGCCACTTGGGATTGTTGAATCCGGCCAAAACGTCGACCGGTATTCCAAAAGCAAAGGACTGAGGAGCGCTAAGGTTCGTACTGGTGGGAC
>DASZFK010000771.1:0-3101 GCA_035939855.1 Candidatus Angelobacter sp. | reverse complement strand
CCAGTCCGCATCAATTCGCGCTGCACCAGGCGGGGATAAAGCGGCGAGCTTGCGATGTAGTCAAAATGGGTCTCGACGTAGGAAAGCAACTTTTCCCTGTGGCCCAGATCTTCGCGGTCGAGCACAGCGTTGACCTGCGCGTAGAGACCCGAAAACACCTGCTCCAGGACGGCGCTGTACAGGCCTTCTTTGTCTTTGAAGTAGTAATAAAGGAGGGCTTTGTTTACGCGGGCGGAGCGTGCAATCTCATCGGTACGAGCTCCGGCTACACCTTCAGACGCAAATTCTTCCAAAGCCGCTTTGAGGATGGCGGCCCGAGTCTTTTCCGGCTCGCCGCGAGAGCCGGCGCGTCCGGGCTTGGAGAGTGTGGAAGTCATTTAATTAACCAGTTAGTTAGATTATCGGACAAAGCACGAGGGATTGCCAAGGGGGAAAGGGGCAGTGGATGCGATATTGAAATGTACATTGCCTAAAGCAGCCGCGCAAATAGATCACTCGCACATCTGTTATCTGGTACTCATTGGACGCATCGAAATACTTTCGCAATTGTTTCAAAGTGTTTTTTTATGCCGACTGCAGGTCATGATGAACTAGCCAACATTTCCCGCTTAAAATAACCGAGCATCGTGCGAGGTCGCGTCCCTAAGGTACTCTCGTTCCTCTCGTTCTCGCGATATCGCATCCAACCTAGTGAATGGGCATTCTTTTCCTGTTGACATTGTCGTCCTGGCTGGAACGGCTAGGAGGCGCCGGCCTGATCTTGCTGGCTCTTGCCGACAACTCTGTAGTTCCGCTTCCCGGCAGCATGGATGTGCTTACAATCATCCTTTCCGCCCATCAAAAAAATTGGTGGCCCTATTACGCCTTGATGGCAACTATAGGAGGAATCACGGGAGGCTATGTAACCTACGCCCTTGGACGCAAAGGAGGCAAAGAATCGCTGGAGAGGAAGCTGCCAAAACAGAAGGCGGAAAAGATTTATGCGATTTTCAATCGCTATGGCTTCTGGAGCCTGCTTCTGCCCGCCGTGTTGCCTCCGCCTGTACCGTTTTCACCGTTTCTAGTCGCCGCTGGGGCATTGCAATACTCACGGCGAAAATTCTTTGTCGCGGTAGGCTTGGGGCGAGCGATCCGCTATACCGCTGTGGCGTATCTGGGATCAAAGTACAGCAGGCAGATTCTTGGTTTCTTCAAGGCTTATTACCAGCCGATTCTATGGTCCTTCGTGGGATTATCCGTGTTGGCAGGAATCGCCGCAGGCGTTTATGTCTGGAAACGAAAGCGCGAGGGCAAACCTCTAATCCCTGGGCGCGCAACGAATCAGCCCACGAACCAGCCTGCAAAGGTAGCGTGAACTTTATGAATCAAGCATTCAGCAGTTAGCCTTCGCGGCCATTGCGGTTGGATATAAAATCGAATCCCAGGAGCGCTCCCTGGTTTGAAACGACTTCCCGCATTGGAAATCTGCGGTATCGCCATCCTGCTGCTCACCCTCGTTGGGACCGCTGGATTTCATTACATCGAACACTGGTCCTGGTTCGATTCCTTCTACATGGTGGTGATCACATTCAGCACCATCGGATACGGAGAAGTCCATCCCCTTTCCCACGCTGGACGCGTCTTCAACATCGGGTTGATCGTTGCCGGCGTAGCCGTGGTTTTCCTGATGATCGGGGCACTGACCCAGGCTTTGTTAGAATTCGAGCTTGGCAAGTTGTTTGGAAAGCGGCGGATGGAACGCGAAATCGCCAATCTGAAAGACCATTACATCATCTGTGGCGCAGGACGCGTCGGCAGCAGCGTGGCGCGAGAACTTGCGCGCAAGCCCTATCCATTTGTGATTGTCGAAAGCAATGAAAAGAGCCTGACAGATCTCGATCCCCAATGGCTGGCGATGATCGGAGACGCGGCCAGCGAGAAGACGCTCCGCCAGGCAGGTATCGAACGCGCCAGAGGCTTGGTGGCGGCCACTACCACCGACGCCACTAACATTTACATTGTGCTCACTGCCAAGAGCATCAAATCCGGAGTGAAGATCATTGCCCGCGCCAGCGAGGAGAGCGCTGAAAAACATTTGAAGACCGCCGGCGCAGATATGGTCATCTCGCCTTATGTCGCCGCGGGACACCGCATCGCTCAAAGCTTCGTGCGCCCCAACGTCGTCGATTTCCTTGATCTGGCCACCACTCGCTCCGGGACGCCCAAGCTGCTCATCGAAGAGATACTCGTCTCCAAAGAATCTCCACTGGCCGGAACCACCATCGGCAACTCCGGGATTCATCATCAATTTGGAATCATGATCCTGGCCATTCGTGGCGCCGGAACCGAAACTCGTTTCAATCCCAGGGCCCATGACCTCATCAATGCCGGTGACTACTTGATCGCCATGGGCGAACCGGCGCAACTCGCCCGTCTGGAGGCGCTGGCGACCCAGGCTGTTTCTTCTCCATCATGAAAATACTTACCAGCGATGAAGTCCGGCATGCCGAGCAGGAAGCAGTCGAGACGCAGGAACTCTCCACGTTGCTTCTCATGCAGCGGGCCGGGTTCTCCGTGGCCCAATTCTGCCTGCTTAATTTCAAGTTCGACTCCGTTTGCGTGATATGCGGAAAAGGCAACAATGGCGGCGATGGCTTTGTGGCCGCCTCCGGCCTGTTGGAGATGGGAAAACAGGTCAACGTAGTAGTACTGGCGCGTGGACCCGATGACCTGAGCACAGACGCAGCCCATTGGTGCGAACGTCTCTCGGTGAAACCGTTGTGGGTTTCTAAAGAGTCGGATTTCAATTCCAAGGCGGTGCAACAGGCTTTGGCCGCCGACCTGATGATCGATGCCATCTTCGGCATCGGCTTTAAGCCGCCTTTGAAGGGCGTGGCCAAACGGGCCGTGCAGATCATGAACGAGTTCGAGGGAGAAATCGTTTGTGTGGACGTGCCTTCCGGGGTTGATGCTGATAGCCTGGAGCCATCCTCCGAAGATGAAGAGGAAGCGGCCGTCATTGGCGATGGCATCATCACCTTCATTGCGCCCAAGCCAGCCCATGTTTTTGGAAATCTGACCTCTGGGCCGGTCGCCGTTGCTGAATTGGGCGTCGAGGCTTC
>DASZFK010000770.1:0-5741 GCA_035939855.1 Candidatus Angelobacter sp. | reverse complement strand
AGGTCTTGTTTCAAGTTGTCAGGGCGAAAGCACTTAGCCATAGCCGCATCTTACTGCGAAACAGCTCTGGGGAAAGCTACTCGGTTGATTCGCTTTGTATAATTTTCGTGAAATCTATTCCCGACAGACTCCTAGTGGACTTAGTGGACAAAATGGACTTCGTGGACGTGCCTGGGTTAAACCAATTAAAAAACCGGCTGCGCTGCCAGCCGGCTCGTTTGGTTTTATGCAACTATTCTTGATTCTTGCAACCTACTGTGGAGGCTTCACGGGTTGCGCTGGCGGATTATCCTGTGCAGGGTTGTAAGGCTTGAGCCCGGGCACTGCTGGCTGGGTTTTTACCTGTCCTAAAACCGCATCTTGCACGCTGATGTTATTGCGCTCCAGGGTTTGAGCAGTATCCTGGTCGAGTGCTACGCGCGATTTCGCATAAGCGGTGACAGCGCTAACGACATTGGATTCGGCCTGGGCAAGGTCTCGCTGCGCTTGCAGAACCAGGATGTAGGTCGAAGCGCCCAACGCATATTTTTTCTGCTCTGCATCGAGACTTTGGAGCGCCAATTCCCGGGCTTGTTGAGCGGTAGCCACCCGTGCCCGGTTCTGCTGTACCGCAAACTGATCGTTGCGGACAGTAATCCCGATCTGGTTCTCAAGCTGCTTGATCCGTAACTGGGCCTGGCGATACTCCAATTGCGAGCGGACCTGCACGGCTTGCGCCGCACGGTTACGAAGCGGTATGGAGAGCGACAGGGCCACGCCCTTGTCGGGACCGGTGTTGTTGAATGTATTGGTCAAAACGTCGCCCAACCCAGTTGCATTGGCCGGTACGGGAACTCGCGTGATCGGATCAATGGGAACGCCTGCCAAGCCGGAACCACCGTAGAATCCGAGTAGATCAACGGTAGGCAGCAAGCCATTGTTAGCGCCCTTAATGCCAATCTCACTGTTTTTGAGATTGATCTTCGCCTCAATGTAGTCAGGACGGTCGGTCAACGCCTGTCGAATAAGGTCTTGCACCGGGGGAAGATTGTCCTGTTGAGGAACTTCAATGGTATCGCTGGGAACCATATCGGCCTGCATGATGGGCGAATCATTCGGCAAGTTTCGGGTGATGGCATTCTTCATCAGCAATTGCTGGAGCTGAAGATTGGTCTGCGAGGTAATCAAATCCTGCTGGTTCTGAGCCACCGTGCTTTGGTCACGCACGATCTCGATGGGCGCAAGCGTGCCGATTTCCACTTGTTTCTTATTGTCGGAAAGCGTCTTTTGCGACAGAGCCAGCGAACGTTCTTTTACTTTCACATCTTCGTAGGCGTTGACCAGATCCCAATATAGGTTCTGTATCTGGCTGACCGTAACAATCACCTGCAACCGGAATGCTTCTTCGGTGATCTTTTTGTTGTTCTTGGCCTGAACGATAAAACGACCGTTGATGCCAGGGCCGAATCCTTGAAGCAGATGTTGCCGCACCGTCAAGCGAAAATTAGAACTCAATTGAGGCCGCAACGATAGAAAGTTATTGGCATTACGCTGATTGTTGAAAATCAATTGCGTTTCGGTTCCGGTTACGAATCCTTGTGAAAAGGTGAAATCAGCGACAAATGTATTCGAAAGTGTATTGGCCGCTCCGCCGGTTATGAAGGTGTTGGCCGAAGGCGAGTTTGAGCGTTCCAACTGCAACGTGCTGGTCAAAAAAGGATCAAAACTATCAGGTTGAGGACCGGCGCCGCTGGTATTGAGCACCAGGCCTGAAGCTCCCGCTCCCGCGCCACCCGCTCCTGCGCTGGTTCCGCCAGCTCCCGAACCTTGAGAGCCGGTAGCCCCCACGCCCGCGCCGCCGGGAGTTCCGGAGACCAGTCCAGTATTTACGCCGCGCGGAGAGCCTCCAGCCCGAGTCAAAAGCAGATCGGTGTCGGCAATCGGCAAGTTGTAGCGCTGAATGGCAAGGTCCAAGTTGTCGGAAAGCGCCAGGCCAATCGCATCGTTGAGCGAGAGCATGATCTTGCCATCTTTCATAAGCTCCTCGATTCGCGGCGTATTGGTGAAAGTTGGCAATGGAACCAGCCGTGGCGTGTATATCTTGAAAGGATTCGGGAAAAATGGCGCCGCCTTCGAGTAATCGACACTGGTGGGCGAAGGCAGCGGCTTGATATCCGGCACGGACGTCCCCGGCGCGCCCGTTTGTACAGAAGCATTTTGCGTCGCCTGCTGCTGGGGTTTAGGGTTGCCTCCCTGCTGCGCGAACATCGGCACCACCAGCAACATGCATAAACTAAGAGCTAGACATTTTTTCGGTTCCCGAAATATACCAATCACTGACATTCGTTGTTCTCCAATTTTGATGGACTGCTATACAGACTTTGATTGCAGATTTCCGTCACCTTGTCCTGTCATTGTTCTGTCGTTTTAATTGTTCTGACAGTTTATTGTTCTGACAATTAACGATACGCGAGAATCGATTGGGCGGTTCCGAAACAGACCAACAGATGGCATGGTGTACGAACACGTTAGTATATCGACTCACGCAGTCTTTCGTCGTGTTAAAAAGTGTTAGGTGAATGCAGCGTAATCTTAAGCTCACGATTGCTTACGACGGTTACGATTTTGCCGGATGGCAGATTCAACCGGATCGCCCTACTATTCAGGGCACTCTACTGTCCGTTATCGAACACATCACAGGTGAAAAAACTCTCCCTCAGGGTTCCGGCAGGACCGATGCGGGAGTACACGCCCGTGCGCAAGTGGCCAGCGTGAGCCTGCACTCGCCCATTCCTCTTGTGAATCTTCGCAAGGCGCTCAACGACCTGCTGCCGGCGGCCATTCGAGTTTTATCGGTCGAAGAAGCGCCACCGGAGTTTCATGCACGCAAGTCGGCGATCGCCAAAACCTACGAATATCGAATCTATCGGGGCGAACTATGTCCGCCATTTCTCGCTCGTTATGTGTACCACCATCCCTATCCATTGAATGAGCCTCTGATGATCGAAGCTGCCACAGTGGTGTTAGGCGAGCATGACTTCACTTCATTTGCGGCTGTTGAGCCGGAGCGCAAGAAAGATCCGGCGCCCCTAAACAATGTACGGACCATCTATTTTTCCGCCTGGCATCGCAATGGCGAAGAATTGATCTACACGGTGCGCGGCAGCGGTTTTCTGCACCACATGGTACGCAACCTCGTAGGGACGTTTCTCATGGTCGGCAAAGGAAATCTCAGCCAGGATGATCTGCGACGCATCCTCGAAGCACGCGACCGCTCGACCGCTTCGGCCACTGCTCCTGCCAGCGGGCTTTTTCTTTTGGGCGTAGAATACTGACCGGAAAATCCGTCATGACCACGATCCCCACAACTTCTTTTCCCGGCGTGATTCCGGTGCTTAATCCTGCGAACCAGCAGCGCATCGGCGAGGTTCCTCAATATGAAAAGCCCGCGGTCTGGGCATGTGTCGAGCGTGCGCTGGCTGCGCAAAAGAAGTGGGCGGCAACACCCATCGGGCGCCGAGCTCGTGTCCTGAAAGATTTCCGGCGCATTTTGTGCGAGCAAAAAGATGCAGTCGCCGAGTGCATTACGCGAGAGGCCGGCAAGCCGAAGTCCGAGGCGCTAGCCACAGAGGTCATGGTCATTCTGGATACGGTTGGTTTCCTGGCTGACTACGCCCCGATGTTCCTGCAGCCCGAACCGGTGCCTCACTCGAATCCCATCATGAAGCTGAAGCGCGGCTGGCTCCTGCGCGAACCTTATGGCGTGATCGGCATCATCAGCCCCTGGAACTATCCCTTCAGCGTGCCGGCCGTGGAGACCCTTTCAGCGTTGATTACCGGCAACGCGGTTGTCCTGAAGCCTTCGGAGTTTACGCCCTTCTCTTCACTCAAGCTGCAAGAGTTGCTGTTTGCCGCAGGCTTGGATCGTGAACTGTTCCAGGTAATCACCGGTGATGGCTCGGCTGGAGCTGCCCTGCTTTCGTCGAACATCCAGAAGGTGGTGTTTACCGGCAGTGTAGCGACGGGCAAGAAAGTAGCGCAGGCAGCCGCAGCGCGCCTTTTGCCGATGGTGCTCGAATTGGGCGGCAAAGATCCCATGATCGTGCTTGAGGATGCCGACATCCAGGTGGCCTCCAGCGCTGCTGTTTGGGGCGCCTTCATGAATGCCGGACAAACTTGCCTCTCGATCGAGCGCTGTTACGTACATGAATGCATTTACGAGCCGTTTTTGAAAGCATGTGTCGAAAAGACCGCCAAGCTGCGCGTCGGCAATGGCGACGATGTCACCACTGATATCGGTCCGCTCATCCATCAGCCTCAATTGAAGATTGTGCGCGAGCATGTGGAAGATGCCATCGCGGCCGGCGCGAGACTTTTAGCGGGAGGCAAAACGCTGCCCGAGCTTGGCCCCAACTTCTATGCTCCTACAATCCTTGCCGACGTGACTCATTCCATGCGCATTATGCGCGAAGAAACATTTGGTCCGGTCTTGCCTGTGCGTAGCTTTAAGAACAACGATGAGGCAGTGGCCCTGGCCAACGACTCTGAATTCGGCCTGGCAGCCAGCGTCTGGACCAGCAACCGCAAGCGCGGCGAGCAAGTGGCGGCTCGCGTAGAGGCTGGGACTGTCATGGTCAATGACGTGATCGCATGTTTCGGCATCAGTGAAGCCCCGCACGGAGGCGTAAAAGCCAGTGGCATCGGACGCACGCATGGCAAACTCGGCCTCGAAGAGATGGTCTGGCCAAAGTACGTGGACTCCGATCGTCTTCCGCGCATGAAGAAACTCTGGTGGTACGGATACGGTCCCCAATTCCTGCAACAGATGCAGGGCTTCATGGATTTCCTTTTCTCGGGCAAGATGTCGGCGCGCCTGCGAGGTGGGATGCAATCAACTGGCGCATATCTTCGACGGAAGCTGCTCTAGAATTCAAGAAGAGGCAAAACACATTTCACCGAAAAGTACGCTAAGGACGCAAAAGAAATCAAAAAACATCCAACCGCGAGCGCAGAGAAAATGCAGAGAAGAATTGATTTGGTGTGTAGTTTGCCATTCTGCCTTTTACGCCCCAAAGATGGTCGCAAGAAATGCATACGCCGCGCGTTATTGATAGAAAGCGCATTCCCGAACTCCAGCTACTACCTATTGGAAATGAAAAAACGGTAAATTGATTTAATTTCTTGTACAAATCCGAGAAAAGTCCTTTCATTCATCATGTGAAAACCAGAAATTGTTTACGCGTCAAAGATTCGAATGGCGGTAGAATCGTGCTGGAGACTATTTGTGACCCTAAAGCATTCTCACCTCATCTATGACTGGAACTCTACACCAGGGGCACAATTTCCGCCGGCAGGCCAGGTACTGCTCGATGACGAGTCGTTGCGCGACGGTCTGCAATCTCCCTCAGTAAAAGATCCTTGCATTGAAGACAAACTCAGGATTCTGCATCTCATGGAAAACCTGGGCATCAATATGGCCGATGTCGGTCTTCCTGGGGCAGGCCCGCGCGTAGTGGCTGACGTTGAAAGACTGGCACGTGAGATTGCCGATGCCAGGATGAAGATCAGGCCCAACTGCGCCGCTCGGACTCATGAAAATGATATCCGTCCCATTGCCGAAATCTCCCAGCGAACCGGTGTTCCGATTGCCGCTGCCACTTTTCTCGGCTCCAGCCCCATCCGTCGCTATGCCGAGAATTGGACTGACGATTTCCTCCTTCGCACCACCGAAAAAGCCGTGAGCTTTGCCCGGTCGCTGGGTC
>DASZFK010000769.1:0-3288 GCA_035939855.1 Candidatus Angelobacter sp. | reverse complement strand
GACGCAACCACCAGACCGCGAGCTTGCTCAGATGGAAGAGAGCATGAGCAGAAGCGAAGGGTACACCATTGTCGCTGCGAATATTGGCGGGCAAGCCGCGCTCCTTAAAAAGTCGCTCAAATACAGTAAAAGCGTAATCCTCTCTGGTCGAGGAAAGGGCTTCACAAGTGAGGAGATAACGGCTGGCGTGATCGGTGACCGTCAGCGGGTAGCAGTAATGACAGTAATGAAGATCTGATTGACACCCAGCGTACTGGGCGTATGTTTCCGTCCTCCACGGGCGGAGAAAAGCGCTAACACTTACCCGGTCCAATGAGATGGTGTGTGCGCGTCTCCGCCTTTCTTGTGATGCAATCTGCATGCGTGCCTCAGGAATTTGCGCTGCGGGTCAAGGTTGCGCTCTTGGCGACGCAATGCCAACCATTGCATTCGTCGTTCAAGTCAGCAATGTACCAAAACTACTCAAGTCTGGCTGAATCAGTTGCCCTCTTACCCCGCAACCCTGCAATTTGTTAACCTAAAATCGTGGTTTTCTGCCCAAGTTGCGCCCAAGTTTGGGCTGAGGGGCAGCCATTTCGTCCGGCCCGCTGGACTCACGGAAACTATCACGAGCGGTATTGGCCAAATCAGCTTATCAACAGCAGAGTGCCAATAAACGTAAACTCTCGACGAATGACAATCGAATAACAATTCTGTGACACCAAATTGGAACGCAAGAGGTATGTTCGCGGCGCTAACTCTGCTTCGAGACGCTCCGAGATATATGAAGCCATTTCGAGAGATTCAGGCACATGAAGTTCATTCCGCCAACATAAGGGAGGAGATGGATCAGCACGGCTATGTGATGATCCGAAATCTACTTTCTTCGGACGATCTGAATCCGCTTCTGAAAGATATTACTGAAGTTCTGCGCGATGCGGGATGGCTTCAGCCGAACAGCAATCCGATCCAACGCGTCGCCAATGCCGCGGCCGCGTGTGCTGACGGTGACCCAGCATACAAGATCACCCGCGACAGGGTTTTCAGTCTCCAGTCCTTTCATGCCTTGCCGCATCACGTTTTGTTGCAAGAAGTGATGAAGTTGCTCGTCGGAGAGCAGCTTCTGATACATCCCAAATCAGAAGCCCGACTCATCTTCCCGAATTTCGAACGCGGGATCATTCACGCCCACCAAGACTATGCGGCCGTAGCTGGAGATGAGGAGACCTTTACAGCATGGATAGCGCTTCACGATTGCCCTCCAGTCCAGGGGCCATTGCGAATTCTGGATGGTTCTCATCGATTTGGTCTGCAGCCGACCGCAGGCAAGACTGGTTATATTCCGCCAGGCACCGAGCGAGGGGAGGATTGGAAGGGGGGTGAGATCAACGCCGGCGATGTGCTGTTTTTCCATAGTTTGACGGTACATGAAGCGACGCCGAATCGGTCGAATCGGGTTCGCGTCTCTCAGGATTGTCGCTTTCAGAGTTACGCGCGAACAGTAAACCCTGCGGCCCTTGTGTTTACGGGTTCTGGAAGTAGGTCCTGGGAGAGCACCTATGCCAAATGGACCACGGACGAGCTGAAGTACTACTGGACAAGACTGCCGCTGTGCCTCAAGCCGTCAAAGCACGAACTAGCGGAACTGGCTCGAACTGCCGAATCGGCCGAGATGCGCACGCGGTACGCCCGAATCCTGGAGCGGCTCTCCGGCTAGATCGGCTCCGATGTGGCATAGAAACCAATTGGATTAGGGTTTGGAGTTTTCCATGTCGCCCACTGCTCAAGAACCCTTCTTGTTCTTTTCCAATATTTTTTTGTATGTCGCATACGTCGTAATCCCTGAAAAGCAGAAACCTCCTTTCGTTGCACAAATCGTTGCACAAAAACCAGCCGGCTGCCCAATGAAGCCAATGGTTGCCGACTACCGCACGTCCAACCTTCTGATACTGCGTGCGCCAGTAGTTGAAAGACTAACTCCGAAGCAAGCACAAGAGCATTGCCAAACTAGCAATGGACTCAGGCTGTTTAGAACCTTCCGCGAGCGCGGTTCTCAGCTTCAAGCGATGGCAAAAAATAAATGCGAACCCGGCTTCAACCTATTTCACTTGCATTCAGGCGAACTGGAGAGCGCAGACATTGTCACCGCTCCGGGGCTGCTGTTATGCTGCCTTCAGAAGCCGAATTTGGAGGCACTATGACCCAATCCTTCGCATCCGCCGATCCGCTCCTTGTCACCGTCGTACTGGCCACACTGGCCATTGGCCTGCCCATTCTCATGGTATTGGCAATCCGCTTTCTCTGGGACCGCACCTTGAACGTTGGCCGTTCTAAAGAGCTCGAAAAGCTCATTTGGCAGTTACATCGCATCGCGAGCGCAATGGAACAGCAAAGGAATTTGTCATTTCCCGCTGTTCAGCCTGGAACGGAAGAGCCGCGAGATCTCGCCTACCTTCAGCAGCTCCCTGCTCAGCCAAAGGTCCCTGCTGCAAGCGTCACAACTCCCGCTGCCGCGGCTCCCATGCATCAAACCGATACTCAAGAGCAACAACCGGCGACTCCGCCTGCCGCCGAGCCACCGTCCGTGCGTCTGCCCGCGCTTCGAGAGCCTTCAGCCGAAACCCCGCGCGCCGGCGTCAACTCAATGTTCGGTTTGTAGCTTTGGTCCTTGCTACCAGATCGTCCCGACGACTCGCGAACGTCGAATGCCCCCCATCGGGGGTAGGCAGAGACAGTTCCTCGACCCGTGCGGTTGCTCCGATGACCCTGCGAGCATCCTCGATGGCCGATTTGGCGTTGCCCGATAGCTTCGCCGGGTCCGTCGTCAACCAAAGCACAACATCGTGTCAAGGATTATCACTTGAGATTGTCCCATTCATGGCGTGACAACGCGGGGGAAACCACCTCGCTGGTGATCGTAACCTGCCCACGAAGAAAACCGAAAATGTCGTCGCCTTGTGGCTCGACCGGAACGAGCTTTGCCACCGGCTTGGCATGTTTTGTAATAACGACCGTCTCGCGCTCGTTATCATAAGTGGTAAAGATTTGCCCCCGTCGAAGGTTTAGGCGGGAGTCTTCAGCGGCCACGTGACGTGGCCAGTGCCGCGGTAAGCGAGATTGACGATCTGACCGGCACGCGCTGCGGCGACTCCAGCTTCGATCGGCGCATTGGGATCTTTGCGGGTCTTAATGCAATCGAAAAAATTCTGCATGTGGTCGATGGTGCCGTCGCGGAAGCTGTCTGCCTTGATAACCGGATTATCTTTAACCGGCACACCTTCATGATGAACGGTGAAGCCGCTCCGGTTT
>DASZFK010000768.1:0-4810 GCA_035939855.1 Candidatus Angelobacter sp. | reverse complement strand
TCAGGCGATGTTCCCGGCCATTCCCGGCAGGTGCGGCCTACGATACCGGCGATCAGCCGGTCAAAACGCTGGATGAATTCCCTCCATGCATGACCGGCAGGGTTTTCTGCGCATTGCTGCAGGAGTTCATCCACTGGCAGAGCTTGATAGTTTTTGTTGCTGTGAATTTCAGGCCCTATTCCACGGATAGCATCCATCGTCGTGGACATTGCCAAATCGCTGGGTGAGGATAAGGTAGATATAGATGTCATAAAGTAGCTTCAACTTGATATGACTCTTGCAGGAAAGTATTTCAGCATTTTTTGGCAGTGCGGAAGCCGTGCTCCTGGCGTTTCTACAGTTTAGGCAGGGTGCAAGGACAACCAAAGGGACATTCGCCAGAGCCAACGAAGCTGAGCGATCATATCAATAGCCCACAGCGCAAGAAGATGTGAATGAATTGATTTGGCAATTTCCACGTTGAAAGCTTCTTGTTTAAAGGCTCTATAGACGATTTTTGAAGTGTGGACATACATTTTGTGCCAAAAACTGACACCTTTAGAATCAAAAAGATCAATTCATTCACAGCTTCGCAAGCTGTGGGTGTGGAGTTTCTACATTTTTGAGGCATCTGTGTGATGAGTCCCGACAGGGACGTATGAAAGTAGCCCACCATGGTTCGGCCCGCCAAAAACTGGACACTGCTAAGCAGTTGGGGCCGAACCCAATGGTGGGAAAGTTGTTCATCATTGAGGAGAGTCCCGGAAGGGACGACTGAAATTATGTCGCATAGCCATTTATGCTGTCTGATTCACGTAGTCTTCAGCACCGAGGAACGGTGATCTCTAATTCGGAAAGACATGCAAAACCGTCTTCATGCGTATTTGGGAGGAGTTGCTCGTGAGAATAACATCGTGGCGCTGGCTGTAGGGGGCGTGGCGGACCATGTTCATCTGTTGCTTTCATATGCCGCCCGCTATGCGGGCTTGGGGTTTTGCTTGAACTCGCACCCACAGCTTGCGCTGTGGGCTAAAGGTATAATCACCAGCTTTGCTGGCTCGGCGGTCTGCAGAATTGCAGAAGACTCCGGGCGCGGCTGAAGCCGTGCCCCACGCTATTAAAGCCATTTATGCGGCAGGTTGTAGCGTGTTCTTTCTCGTTCTTTGCAAAAAGGCGGGGACTTCTAATGTGCGGATGAAGTTCCTGGAATCTGCTCTATGGCCTTGAATGAATATTCTTCTGCGTTTTTCCCATCGCTTCCCGCTACTGTTAGCTTGTAGGTTCCAGGACCATAGTAGGGCATGCGGAAGACCAGCACGCCAGAGTCGGTTGGCAGCACGTCATTTTGGAACCAAGGAGCGTTACCCTCGATAGCTGGTAGATCGACGCGGTAGCGCCGGGATATTGGTTCTTTCAGGGAAATATGGATTTCTCTGGATGTCGCTCTTGTGGTAAAAATATGGACCTTCCCGGCATCGCGGCTCGTGGAAAACAAGTTCACCGTATCCTGGTTGCCAAGAAGCGCGAGTTCCTTCTCCAGATTGGTAGCTACCTGGTTGGCCTGTGCCAGGGCGAATTCAGTATTGTTGTTCTTTGCCTTCGCTATGGTCAGATTGCTGCGCAACATGGCTGTATAGACAGTCAATGGAGCCGTCAAGAACACCAAGACTGCGGCCGCACCCATGATGGCTCCCCAATAGGGGCGTGAGGTGCGCGCCACATGCAAAGAGCGCGGAACTTCAACGGGGGCTTCCTGGCCCTTGCGCAAATTTGACCGCAACACCTTTGCAAATAAGAGCTTCTGCTGGCGCGCCGGAGGGCGCAAGAAATGATTTTGGACCGTCAGATATTCTTCGATGATCTCATCTTCAATGGAATCCACAAAATCTGCGAATTCCTTGTCGGACAGCATCTTCTGCTCAATTTCGTCCCAATCCTGCTCTGGCAGGGTTCCGAGCAGATACTCCCTGATCACGCTCTCGTCGGAAAGATTAGAGTTCATTGAGCGCCCCCTTATAAATCCTATAACGGCTTAATTGGCAGTTTCCTTTTGGATGCAGCCAAAGAAACATTCACGCAGGGTCTTAACAATTCTGCAGACCTGGATTCTTAGCGTGTTCATCCCGATCCCTGATTCATCGGCCAGTAGTTGCCGGATTCGAATCTTCTCGCGCCCCTGGTCCTGGTGGTAGCGGCTTACCATGTTCCGGCTGCGCTCCGGCAGGCTGGCCATGCATTTCTCCAGGCACCGAAAGTACAATTCCCGGTCGGCCGGCTTGGGGCTCGGTATGACCTCCATATCCTCTATCAAGTCCGGTCGTGGCCGCCGGTCATACTCCTGGTAAACCTTCTTGGCGAAACCTATGAAGTCCCGATTCGGATCGCCGGAATAGTCCATAGTTCCCAGTTCAAGCTTCCTGGCAACCCGATTGATCGTATCGTCGGCCAGACCCTCCGGGTCGTGGCCGCCGCGCTTGGTAAAAAAGTAGATTAGCTTCTGCCTGCTTTCCTCGTATTTTCGTCCGGCTTCTTCCCTGTCGGGAGAGAGCCAGGCGAGCAGCCGGTTGAAAGCATCGGGTGTTAGCGTCCACTTGTTCTTCATCGAGAGAAATGCCTCTGCATGGCAGCTTTAAGAAGGAGTTTGCAGAAGAGACAGAACAAGATACTACAACTTAGTCTCCCTTTTCGTTAGTCCATCGATACTCCCCTTGCAGGACGAAAGCCGCCCAATAGTAGGGAGACTTCCATTCCGCGGATTTTCCTAGATCCTCCTGCGCGCCCCGTAGGGCCAGGCTGGGACTCTCACCTTTTCTCAGGCGTTGATAGAAGCGTTTCATCAACTCGGCCGTAGCTTTGTCATCTACCTTCCAGAGCGTCGATATGATCCGCTGGGATCCGGCATAGAGAAAAGCCCGGGTCAACCCGATCATGCCTTCAGATTCCAGGTTTCTACCCAAGGCGGATTCGCAGGAGCTCAAAACGACCAGGTCGGCAGACAGCTTCAACTGGTAGATATCTTTCAGGCGAACATAGCCGTTTTGAGATTTTCCCCTGGCGCTGATCAGAGACAAGACGAGTCCCGAACGTTGGGGATATCGGGTATCCAGCAATCCGTGAGTGGCAAAGTGGACAAACCGGTATGGCCCGAGCACCGGGAGCGCTGTTTCGCGATTTGCTTTGAACCCTTCCAGCGAAAATACGTTTTTTTTGCCGAAGGCCTTGACGATAGCCTCGGCTTCATTATGCGATTGCTTCAGTCTTGGGATATACCCTGATCCAGGGTTAACATCCCGTAACGCCGCCTTCAAATCCGGCGGCTTACTGGGTTTTGGCAGAGAAGGCGAGCGACGGGCCAAGCGATCGTCATCCGCCTCAAAGACAGGGTCGGCGACAACTACCATCCCGGCAGTCGGCGGGGACCGTCTTTGGGCCGCATTCCTCAGTGCTCTCAGGGTTGAAGCTGAAGGTAGACTCACCAGCTCGCGATCGTTTGCATTCGTTTGACTTCGATTACGAGTAAATCGGGTAACGAGCGCGGCAAATGGAACGTATTGGAGGTCTCCATCGGGGACGACAATCACTCTTTTTCTGTTCAGCAAATGCGCGGCTGGACCCAAGAGTTCTCTTGCCAATTCTAGCTCGTCGTGGGGATAGCGCAGATCGGCCTGTTTCCTTTTCTCATTGTATTGCTCCACTGTCTCTTCCTCGGCCGGTATTCGGGCCAGGAGAGAGCTGCGAAAATTATCTACCAGGCGAGAGAGTTGGCCGGTTGACTGCGAAATCTCATGCGGGGTCATTCCTGTTTCATCGACAATCCACAAATAACTGTGCTCTTTGCCGAGGGCATACTCCAATAGGACAACATCATCACCTTTGATTTCCGCTTGTATCTGGCTCAGAGTCAGGGCGCCATGCACGAAGTCCAGCATATCCAATAACGACCGGACTTTGCTTTTCTCCGCGGCTTCCAATGCTCGTTGGGCGAAACCCTGGCCTGGGTTTTGCTGATCAAGCTGCATCAGAATTTCGATATAGAGCTGATAGTATTCGTGGACAGATGCAAAATAGGATGCGCGGTCGTCGAAATCGGAGACCTTTGTTCTTTGAGACTCGATGATTTTGAGAACCGTCTCCATTTCGTCTTTGGCATCTTCGAGCCGGTGCTGACGCTGGCCAATAGCCGCAATTTCGAAGTGCGCCCTGGCTATCTGAGAAGGCGCGTCGCGATGTTGCACAATATCGAGGGCTTGGCGAAGATAATTGAGTGCTTGCTGATCTTGCTTCTGTTGAGAATAAAGGCGTCCGAGACGAATGAGGACGTCGGCTTCCCAAATTGCTTCTTGTAGGGAATGAAACAAGGCCCAGGCGTCAAGGTAGAAGGATTCAGCCTTCTTGTAATCACCTTGAAGAGCATAGAAGTCCGCCAATCCCGACTTTGCAGATGCCTGATAACGGGGCAGTCCGAATTGTTGCGCCAGTTGCAACTTGTCTTGGTTCGACTTTCGCGCCAGCGTCGATTGATGCAGGGCCCACTCAGCGCGGGCGGAGCCATCAATGGGCGCGATCTTTCCCCTAAGGTCGTGGATGGCGGAAAAAATGGTCTGCGCCTTACTGTAATATCGAAGGGCATCTTCATAGTTTCCGATGGTCACGCTTACATCGCCGCGGCCATTGAGAATGATGGCTTCACTGTCCCGGTCGCCGACTAGATTAAAAATCGGCTGGGCCTGGTCATATTCATGCATGGCTTTTTGAGGTTCGCCGGTGGCGTTCCAACGCAATCCTAAAGCTTGATGAGCTTGAGCCATGCCGTGGATGTTGTTCACTGACG
>DASZFK010000767.1:0-15130 GCA_035939855.1 Candidatus Angelobacter sp. | reverse complement strand
TAACTGCAACGATAAGGTGCTTGAAATCAATGACTGCTCCAAAAATCCGATCACCCGATCACCCGATCACGAGCGATCACCCGATTGCCTCGATATCTCCCACGCCTTCGCATATTTCCAGCTTACGTACATAGCGTGGGTCATATAAACCAGCAAACCTTCGCGCCCATCGAGAAATCCCAGACGAAGAAAGTAGGCGGAGATAAAGTCCACCAAGGGACGGAGCACAATATTCATGATGCTGAATCCCACCTTGCGCTTCTCCACCACCATTCCTGCTCCCAGGCTGGAGTAGTGATTTGCATGTTCGATATAACCTTCAAGCGTTGGATACGCATGGTGTATCAGGTCTCCAGCTAGGTGTCCGGTTGGCCCTTCCATCTTCATGTCTTCATGGACGGCTCGCAGTTCAAACTGGGCCACTCCTCGCTTGACCAACCTGAGCTTGGGGTCAGGGTAGTAGCCGCCTCGCTTGATCCAGCGGCCCATATAGAGATTTCTGCGCGCCATAAAATAGCCGTTCAATGGTGGGGGTGTTGACGAGTGGAGCAACGCGTAAATGCTATTGGCCAGCTCCGGACTGACTTCCTCATCGGCGTCGAGCGAAAGAATCCAATCGCAGCTTGCTTTGGAGAGGGCCGAATTTTTCTGCGGAGCAAATCCTTTCCATGGCTCGATAAAGACCTTGGCTCCAAGAGCTTGCGCCAGAGCCACAGTGCTGTCGGTACTCTGGGAATCGACAACGATGATTTCATCGGCGATGCTTTTCACGCTCTCCAGCGTCCGCCGGATGTTCACTTCTTCATTGAAGGTGATGATGCAAACAGACAAGGTCATGGCAGGAAAGAATACCCGCTCAAAGCAACTCATCACAAAGAGTTCCGTTGCTTCAATCAGATTTTCCTTGGTTTCTTTTTCGCTTCGTCCTTGGGCGGTTATATCCAAGAGTAGAAAAGCGCGGCATACCGTCTCTCTTGCTTATGTCCACGAAGTCCACTTTGTCCACTAAGTCCACCAGATTCAATCTGTTGCCCAGACACAAGCCCTGAAATTCTTCCTACCCAAAATTTTTTTATTTTCTGCAATGCGTCCGCCGTGCCAAGATTGCCCCAAAATGACTTTCCCCAATAACTCACTTTCGCCCTTACCACTATTACTATGTACCGTTTTTGGGTCCATAATAATACTATTATTATATCATTCTGGCTTCCTGCCACAGAAATATGATAAAAATACCATAGAAATGCTGAATTATATACTTGTATCTTACTGAAAATAAATTATTTATTTCGATTTGACAAAATTACCAACCAGGCCTCATCATGCGCTTATGGCTACGAATGAAAAGCAAAATAACCCGTCCCTCTCCCTCGATCAGGCCCTCAACCATATCGACGCCTTCCTCCAGAAGTATCTCGTTTGCTCCATCCATCACCGGACAATCCTCGCTTTGTGGGTCGTCCATACCTACTGTTTCGAGCGCTTCCCCGTGACGCCCTACCTCGAGATCTGCTCTCCCGAGGCCCAGTCCGGCAAGTCCACGTGCCTGGGCTTGCTCCGAGTGCTTTCCAAAAATTCCTGGATGCCCGGTGGCGTCACCGCCGCCTGTCTCACCACCCGCCTCGCCAGCAACCAGCCCACCCTCCTGCTCGACGATTGGCACACCGTCCTTCGGCCTTCCGGTACCCAGCCTCTCTTGGCTCTGCTCAAGGCTGGCTCCCGCTCCGGCAGTTATTATCCTGAGTATCCCAAGGAAAGAGACTGGGATGGCAAGGTCTTCTGTCCCAAAGCCTTCGCCGGCCAGGGACGCCTCCCCGCCGCGCTCTCCGCCCTCTGCATCCCCATCGTCCTTCGCCGTAAGAAAGCCAAGGAACGTATTAACTCTTTTTGGCATGACCGTACCCAGTGGGAGGTCTACGATTTCAGGAAGTCTCTTTCCGTCTGGGGGGAGGAAAACTCAGAAGCCATCCGCGACTTGGCCGTGCAGAATCTGGCCAATACCCACATCGCCTCTGCCCCCGGCCTGCGCCGCGATGCTCTTATCTCCCTGCTGACCTTGGCCCTGGCCGCAGGCCGTAACTGGGAATACAAGCTTCGGCTCGCGCTCTCGCGGATATTTGCTGCGCAACAGGCTCACACTTCCTCGACCGGCCTGCAGTTGCTCTCCGGCATCCGCGACTTCTTTACCCTGCAAAACGATCCGCCCAAGATTCACACCGCTCCTCTGCTGGAATATCTCAACGGACTCGAAGAGCGCCCCTGGAAGAACCTCACGCCCAACAAGTTGCGTGTCATCCTCCAGGATTACCCCATTCATCGAAGCGCGAATCAGCGTATCGGCGATCAGCAGTTCAAAGGCTTCACTTTTCAGCACTTCGTTGAGAGTTGGGAATCCTATCTGCCGCATCTGGCTTCCCGCAGATTGCCGTGCCCGATTTCCGCCGCAGGTCAGGTGGTGGTAAATGAGGCTTCAGCCGTCCCAAATGGCCTCGGATCCGTCCCAAATGAGGGTGGAACCGTCCCAGACGGGGGTAGATCCGTCCCAGACAGTGCCCAAAACGTCCCGAATTTGCCTTCAGAAACCAACAACCCCAATGCTCTCAACACTCCTGTTTCGGACATGTAATTAAATGCATGTTCGATAGGGGGAAGTGAGGATGAAGTGAGAATGAGGCCCAACGATTGACTCCACATTTAGCTCTTTATAAAGTGAAAGGCTGAAACCTTTCGTTCCTTCGAT
This sequence comes from Candidatus Angelobacter sp., assembly GCA_035939855.1. Taxonomy (GTDB): domain Bacteria; phylum Acidobacteriota; class Terriglobia; order Terriglobales; family Acidobacteriaceae; genus Angelobacter. Next base: position 12,390 of record DASZFK010000767.1, on the reverse strand, counting down.
GATTTATGCAGGTTCAAGTAAAAGCAACTTTTCAACTGTTCGGCACCCTGAAGCAAGAGGACGGTTGGTATATCGCGCATTGTCCACCCTTGGATATAACCACCCAGGGACGAACCGAAAAAGCAACCAGGGAAAATCTGATTGAAGCAACGGAACTTTTTGTGGTCAGTTGCTTTGAGCGGGGAACCTTGGAGCAGGCGCTTCGGGAACTCGGATGGTCTGTCATTTCCGGCGGACCAGTTAATTAAGACCCTGATGCGCACTGCTGACAATATGAGCCGCGATGAGTTCCTTGAGCGGTTACACAAGTGTTAGTGTGGTGCTTGTTCCAAGCCTCTTGCGCTTTACATTTAGGGTAACTTCTTCATAAACTAGTCCGACTTCCCCCACAGCATCAGCGTCAGTGGCCTGCTTCATCGAGGGCTACGGGCTGAAAAATTACCGGATTGGGCGGCTTGGCTTGTTAAAGGCAAAAGTACAACCCAAAGACTATGTGAGCGCGTTTGCGAATGCTGCAGCCGAGTTTGCGCGCGTGGACCAGGACGCGATGGCCACTGTGTCCGCTCTCTTGGTTGAAGAATTTGACGCCGACCGTGCCGAAGTTTGGCTGTGGGACGAGGCCTCAGGCTCCTGTTATCTCACCAATTCCGCCGGCGTGGATGGCCAGCACCGCCTGGACTACGCTCGCGCGGACTCCGGAGTGGTGGGCAAGATCGCCCAGAATCGACGAAGCATCGAGAATATCGTGCTGGCCACGTTTGGCGGCGACGACCAGGATTTCGCCAGGCGGACAGGTCTTACATACATCAGCGGTTATCCCCTGGTGGCTGCCGGAGAAGCCGCTGGCGTCCTGATAGCCTACAGCCGTGTTGAGGCTCCCGAAGATCGCCTGATCTGGTGGCGGCTCTACGCGCAGATGAGCGCAGCCAGGCTGCAGAGCTTATTGTCATCGCAGGAAAAAGACCGGGTGATCAGCCAGCTTTCCCTGTTGTTCGAAGCCACCCGCCTGTTGAACTCGACCCTTGATCTTACGGAATTATTGGAGCTGATCCTGAAGATTGCCCGGACTGAAGTAAAGGCCGACCGGGGCAGCGTATTTCTGGTCGACCATAAACACAACGAGCTGTGGTCGATTGTGGCTTCAGGCCTGGAGCACCAGGAGATCCGCATTCCTTTGGGCGAGGGAATTGCCGGACGGGTAGCGAAGACCGGTGAAATCATCAACGTGGAAGATGCTTATAGCCTGGAATTTTTCGACTCCAGTTTTGACCAGAAATTCAATTACCGCACCAAGTCGCTGTTGAGCCTGCCGATCCGCCATCATTCCGGCCATATCGTGGGGGTCCTTCAACTTTTGAATTCACAAGAAGGGCGTTTTTCTTCCGCCAATGTTGAGTTCCTCTCCCGGCTGACGGGCCACATGGCTATGGCCCTCGAGAATGCGCGAGTCCACCGTGACTCTCTTGAAAAGCAGCGCACGGAAAAAGAATTTGCGCTGGCTCGGACGATCCAACGCAGCCTGTTGCCGGAATCACCGCCGATCGTTCCCGGATACGATATCGCGGTTTTGAACGACCCATGTTTTGAAGTAGGCGGCGATTATTTCGATTTCCTGAATCTCGGACCGCAATCGTTGTTGCTGGTCATAGCGGATGTGGAAGGCAAGGGTGTCTCGTCCGCATTGGTGATGGCGAATCTCCAGGCCACATTGCGGGTTCTGGTGATGCACCTGCATTCTCTGGAGGTGCTGGCTTTCTCCCTGAATGAAATGCTTTACAACAACACCAGGTCGGGAAAATATTTGAGCGTGTTTCTTGGGCTGGTCGATACCAGGAAAAACGTGATTCACTACATCAATGCCGGCCACGTTCCTCCGGCCCTGGTGCGGGGCAGGACCGGTGAAATCAAGCTGCTGGAAGAAGGAGGCACCGTGATTGGTCTCTTTCCGGCAGCCGATTACAAACGAGGATCGATCAAGCTGGAATCCGGCGATGTGCTGGTCTGCTGCACCGACGGCATCACATCCATCTCCGATGAACATGGGCACGAATACGGCCCGTTGCGCCTGGCCGAGCGGGTCCGGCGCAACCGGGAAAAACCCGCGCAGGCGATTGTGGATGCCGTGCTCACAGACGTAGCCGGATACTCGACAGCCAGCATGAATGTGGATGACAAAATCCTCATGGTCATGAAGGCCACTTTTGAAGAATCAGGCGATGCAAAGCCAACCGACCATGTCAACTGATCGGTTCATTCATTTGGTCACTCGAATTATTCGATAGCGCGAGTCATCTACGAAGGCTATATCCTAAGCGAGCCACGGAACCCCCTGGCAGCATAATAAGATTCCGCACCGTTGTGATATAGAAAAACAGCGTTGTAGCGGCGATCACAAAACAGGGCGCCGCCGAGTCTTCTTATAGCGGAAGGTGTCTTCACCCAGCTCGACGTTTTCGTATCGAAATTGTCGAGCTTCTGCAACTCTCGATATTGTTCTTCTGTTAAAAGCTCAACGCCCATCGCCTCTGCCATACCGATAGCGTTATCTCGTGGTTTATTCTCTTTCCTTGAGTCCAGCGCCTCACGGTCATAGCAAATGCTTCTGCGGCCTTTAGGACTTTCCGCTGAGCAATCATAAAAAATGTATTCGCCCGTCTTGTTATCATGGCCAACAACATCCGGTTCACCGCCAGTTCTTTCCATTTCATTGAGTGACCACAGTTTTTCAGTATTGGCTTTTAGTCTTGCTTGAACTTTAGCCCATTCAAGGCCTTTATGGCGGTTCATGTTTTTCTCAAAACGGGCTTTCAATGCTCTGAGTAGTTCTTCACGTTGTTCGGGTGACAAGTCCTTTTTATTGCTCTTCATGTTCCGCTCTCCTGTTGCTCTCATCGTGGTCGCTTCCCGCGTTGCTTATCTGTTGCTCCGCTGCGCTCCGCCGCATTGTTTTTTTTACGGCTTGTTTTTGCGTTTTTATCAACTCGCAGCTTCCACGCTGTTCGGAGCGCACCCGCCAGTACATCCTCGGTCGCCGCTGCCAGGCGAATATGCGTGTGTCCCATCTTTCCCCAGCCGCCAGGAATCGGCAGGAAAATCTCGGGGGCCTCCTCCACAAATGCCGCCTGCTGCTCCAGTGTAAGCATCAGATTTCCGTATCCGTCTGCTTGCGAGACCAGCGAAGCAAATTTCCTGCCTCCTATACGAAAAGCCGATAATCCTGCGTGGGAGTACTCTTCAACGCCCTCCAGGCTCAATGCAATCCTGCGAAAGTCTGCTGCGGTCATTGCCTGACTCCATAGATTACGAGTATCTGACCATCATCGGATGCCCTGCGTTAGTCCGATGATCGTATACTGTTCGAACGGAGCTTGTTCATTATGAATCTTACCAACCACCAGTTTCGTCTGGCGGCGCGGCCGGTAGGGCTGCCCAAGCGTAGTGATTGGAATTATGTTGAAGAGCCGGTCCGCGATCCGGTTGCAGGAGAAGTTCTGGTTAAGACGCTTTACCTGTCACTCGATCCGGCCATGCGCGGCTGGATGAATGAAGGCCGGTCGTATATCGCCCCGGTTGGAATCGGCGAGGTCATGCGCGCAGGCGGCGCAGGAAGGGTGATTGCTTCCCAGAACCCGGCTTTTGCCGTAGGCGACCACGTGACCGGACTCCTGGGAGCACAGGAATACGCCCTGATCGGCGCTGAAGCCGTAAAAGGGCTGACCAAGGTGGATCCCGGGCTGGTTCCTCTGCCGGTATATGTTGGCGCGCTGGGTGCTACCGGCATGACAGCCTATTTCGGACTACTTGAAGTCGGCCAGGCCAAAGCGGGAGACACGGTTGTGGTATCCGGAGCGGCTGGGGCTACGGGAATGGTGGCCGGCCAGATCGCCAAGATCAAAGGCTGCCACGTTGTGGGTATTGCCGGCGGCCCGGAGAAGTGCGACTACATTGTGAAAGACCTCGGCTTTGATGCCGCCGTCGATTACAAAAGTGAAAATGTGCTCGAAGCCCTGCGTAAGCATTGTCCGCAGGGGGTGAATGTCTATTTCGATAACGTAGGGGGCGATATTCTGGACGCGGTACTCGCCAACCTGGCTCGGGGCGCACGGGTGGTCATCTGCGGCGCAATCTCTCAGTACAACTCGACCACAGGAATCAAAGGGCCGTCGAATTATCTGAGCCTGCTCGTCAATAGCGCGCGCATGGAAGGATTTGTGGTCTTCACCTACGCGTCGCGCTATGGCGAAGCAGCACGTGAAATGGTCACCTGGATAAAAGCGGGCAAGCTCAAATCACATGAGGACATCGTGGAAGGCTTCCACACTTTTCCCGACACCCTGCTCAAGCTGTATCGTGGCGAAAATCTGGGCAAGCTGATGATCAAAGTCACAGACGAGTAAGCCATAGGCTCCTCGTTATTTTGCCAAGCCTTGTAACCGCTCCTTGCTGATCTTGAGCACGATGCCGGCATTGCGATCAGCCACTTCGCTGACTTTGTATTCTGCGGCCGTACCTATCACCTGCGCGACTTCAGACGCCGTGAGCTTATAGGTATCCATCAGCCAATTGGCCATGTTGTCGGTGGCGTTGCGGAAGGCGCTGTCGAGCGAGCCGTCGAGGCCCATCGCCATGATGTGTGTGGCGGATTCCACGCGTGGCCCGCGCAGGGGCTTGGCGGGGAGCACGTCCACAGTCACTTCAACGTCCATTGAGGTTTCCAGAGCGTTACCGTTGAGTTCACCGTCTCCCTGTAGCGCATGGCCATCACCGAAGTAAAGCAGTGCGCCCGGCACGCTAACCGGCAGATACACGGTCGCGCCCTCGACGATCTCATTAAAATCCATGTTGCCGCCGTAGCGACCGGAATCACCGGTACTCGGAGGGGCACCAGACGGAGGCACAGCAGTAGCCACGCAGCCGAGCATGGGCCGCAACGGGGCGGCGTAGTTTTTCATGTGCTCGCCCGGCTTTTCCGGCGTGGCCACGCCGCGTTGCAGGTCCAGATGCCACCGGAGATTGTTGTTGTTGTCTTTGGTCTTGATGGCGAGATCGCTGGTCAGGCCGCGATCGACAATTCCGTCATCGCTGATGGCATAGTCGCGGTTCAGCTTCAGCCTGACGATGTGAACAACCAGGGTGTCACCCGGAAAAGTACCGTCAATATAGAACGGCCCGGTTTCAGGATTGCCGCCGAGCACGCGCCGGACTCCTTTCTCGTCCACGCCGGCTGCGTCAACGGTTGTGGTGTGAATGGTGTCGCCAGCCTGAATGGTCAGCACCGGCTTGGTTTCTGACGAAAAGCGGCGGTAGAAATTAGTGGGTGTGAACTCATGCCGTTGCGGCGATGTGTTGGGTTTATTGGCAGGAACCAGTTTGGCCGAGAATGGCCGCGCCTGGGGATGTTGCTGGTCGGAAGCATCCACGAAGGTGACAGTGCCGGAGAGCACGCCGTTGCTATAAGTCGCCTTGCAGTCTTCCCATCCGGTTCCCTGCTCGTCTTGAGCATGAAACTGCACGGTATTGCCGTTGACCGTGCCTTCCAGATTGTTGCCAACGAAATTACCGGTAAGCTTGTCTCCCTGTTGCGTCAGGTTCAGGCGGTAATAAACGGGTGTGCCGAAGACTTCTGAAGTGACGATCCAGCGCCCCGAAAGATCATTCGGTGTATTGCCTGAAGATCCGGTCTGGGATTGAGTGATGCCCAGCAGGCTTGACAGAGCCATCAGCGAAAACAACAGAAAAGCTTTACGCATTGCTTCCTCCGTAGAGACCGCGTCGTATAACCATAAGTCTACTAGGGTCATGCCTCATCCACTTTGGCCTGAGAAGATGATATGTTGATGGCTGATCCATGGCCAATCAGAATTCTCCCATCACCTCTTTCCAGGCTCCGCTTGATCGGGATGGTGTTTTTACTTCAACCGCTTCTCTGGAAGCGAGGGATGAACGACTGCGCCTTCCTGTTGCCGTTCTGCTCGACAACGTGCGCAGCATGTATAACGTGGGCGCGTTCTTTCGCGCGGCGGACGGGGCAGGATTGCAGAAGTTGTGCCTCTGCGGCATTACTGCGCATCCACCCAAGAAAGCGATTTCGAAGACGGCTTTGGGCGCGGAGGAAAGCGTTCCATGGGAACATGGTTGGGATGCCATCAAAATGGCAGTAGGGCTGCGCCGCAGTGGATTTGAAATCGCGGCGATTGAAACCAGCCTGCATTCGGTGAATTTGTTTGAGTGGCAACCCAAGTTTCCGGTCTGTGTTGCTTTTGGGAACGAGGTAGAAGGTCTACGACCGGAACTGTTGGAAATGGCCGACACACACGTGCGTATTCCTATGTTGGGCCGAAAGGGTTCTCTTAACGTCGCAACGGCTGGCGGGATTGTGGTTTACGAATTGCTGCGCAAGTACCTCCTTACTCTATCGTTGTGATGATTCCAAGCGCATGATGCAGCCGAAATCTGCAATCTCAAGATCAAAATCCCAATCGCTGCTGGCGGTGGCGGCGGTGGCGTTTGGGACCGGTGTATGGCTTGCCGGGCATCTGCACCGTCCAGCGGGCCTGTGGGCTGTGGCTGCGACGCTGTTGACTGTATGCGCCATTGTGGCCGCAACGAAGGCCAATGTTCGTCTCGGCTATGTGTCGGTACTGCTGGCCTTGGTCTGCTCTGGCGCTTTTGCGCGGCTGTTTACGCCATCACCGCGCATCGTTCAACCACCCTGGCAATTCCTGCAAGGTGAGGAAGTTGAAATCGTTGGGCATGTCATCAATGACGGATCTTTGCGGGCCGGTTCGGAGCCGCGGGAGAGATTCGATCTCGAAGCCGAGGTTATTCAGGCTGGCGAGACCAGATTCACTGAGCCGGTTGGCATTCGCGCCACGCTGTTTGCCAAACGAGCCGAGGCAGATCAGGAGGAGGACGAGAATCATCAGCAGGAGCTCCCTCAACTCGTCTACGGCTCACGCATCAAGTTCACAGCCAAGCTGAAACCGCCGCACAACTTTGGCAATCCTGGCGCCTTTGATTATGTCGGCTATCTACACGGCCTTGGACTCTCCGCTCTCGCTTCCGTTCATGCCGGCAAGCTGGAGGTCTTACCGGGATACAAAGGCTCATGGCTGGGTGGGTGGCGAAGCCGTGTTCGCCGCAGCATTTTGGATCATATTTTTGGACTCGACCGCCAACGAACCTCAAGCCTATGGAGCCACGAAGACGCCGTCTTATTTGCCGCAATGATTGTCGGCGATGATTCTCTGCTGCTGCGCCACGTGCGCGAAGAGTTTCAGGAAACCGGAGTCTATCACCTGTTAGTTGTATCAGGCATGAACGTTGGCATACTGGCCTTTGCCATCTTCTGGCTTGCCCGTCGCCTGCGCGCGCCTGCGTGGGCAGCTTCAGTGGTCACGATTCTCTTATCTGGCTTCTATGCTTACATCGCAGGTTTGGGAGTGCCGATTCAGAGAGCGGTCCTGATGCTGGCAGTCTATCTGATGACCCGCCTGCTTTATCGTGAGCGAGCCACTCTGAACGCGACCGGCTTTGCTGCCTTGGTCGTGATGGTTTGGTCTCCCGACGCCTGGTTTGAGCCTGCTTTTCAATTGGTGTTCCTGGCGCTGCTGGCTATATTCGGCATAGGCGTGCCAATTGTGGAACGGACCACCGAGCCTTATCGCAAGGCTTTGCGGCACTTGGATTCAACCAACTACGATCTGGCGCTGCCGCCGCGACTGGCGCAATTTCGCCTGGACGTGCGGCTCATCGCCGGAAGGATGGCCGGTTTTCTCGGCAAGGTCCCAGCCAGGATTCTGACTACCGCGCTGTTCGCCCTCATAATGGCGGCTTGCGAACTGGTGATTGTTTCATCCATTACCCAAGCCGTGGTGGTGCTGCCCATGCGCATGTATTTCCATCGGGCGGCGCTGGTAGGGTTACCTGCGAACATTCTGGTGCTGCCGTTAGCCGGCTTGTTAATGAACTCCGCAGTCGCCGCCATAGGGCTTAGCTATATTTCTCTTCCCCCGGCCAGAATTGCAGGCAAGCTGGCAAGCGCTACTTTGCACTTGGTGCTTTTTTGTATTACATCCATCTCCCATTGGACAATTTCCCAATGGCGAATTCCTGACGCGACGATTGCCATTGAATTCATCTCGGCTGCCGGAATTCTCGTGGCTGTATTTGCAGTTCGCCGAGAACGCAGGCTTGCCTGGACGGGCATTATCGTTTTATTCGCATCAGGAGCGGTTGCCGCCCTCTACCGGCCTGCTCCCCAAATCGTGAGCGGCAAGCTTGAAGTTACAGCGATTGATGTCGGGCAGGGAGATTCGCTCCTGGTGATTTCACCCCAAGGCCGGGCGATGCTGATTGATGGTGGCGGCACGATCGGTCCATTTCGGGGAGAATTCGATTTCGGCGAGGACGTAGTCTCCCCCTATCTGTGGTCCCGAGGTCTTTATCGTTTGGATGTTGTGGTCCTCAGCCATGCTCACGACGACCATATCGGCGGGCTGGCGCGGGTCATCGAAAACTTTCATCCGCAGGAGTTGTGGGTTGGCATCAACCCGGATACTCCAGCTTTGGAACGGCTCTACCGGGTTGCCGCTTCCAACCGCGTTCAGATTCGCAGCCACGTGGCCGGTGATGCTCTTGACTGGTCAGGAACGCACATCCGCGTGCTCTCGCCGCCGGCTGACTGGCATCCAAAGCCGGAACCGAAGAACGACGATTCTCTTGCTTTCCTGATCTCATATCGAAACACCAGCGCACTGCTGGCCGGCGATCTGGAAAAGAAGATGGAAAAGTTTGTAGCCGCTGAATCGCCTCAAGCGGAACTATTGAAAGTCGCGCATCATGGCAGCGCAACCTCGACCACACCGGAACTCTTGGATGCCGCGCATCCTCGCTTTGCGGTGATCTCTGCCGGCTTCCACAGTCCTTTTGGCCACCCACGCCTGGCCGTGCTGAAACGCCTGCAAGAAGCGCAGGTAAAGACCTATCGTACGGATATGTTGGGTGCGATCACATTTCTGTTGGATGGAAGCGCGATAGAACCTAGATGCGGTAGCTGTCCCTAAGCTGCTCCCGTCTCTTCTTCTTCGGGCGCTGGATTGTTTTTGTAATCGTCAATCACGCGGCGGGCTTCTTCCGCTTGGTTCGGATTTACCTGGACGATTACGCCACCCACTCCTGGCAGAACGTCTTGCGGAGCCTGGAGATTAGTAACGATGGATTCGATTTCGGCGGAACTTAGTAAGCTTTGGATCACCATAGCTTCCGATTCCTGCATCGTATCGAAAACCGTGACCAGTTCAGGATCGCCTTGTGGAAGAGTCGTCATTCGCGTGCCTCCCTTTTTGTGACCACTCAATCTAACACTATAAAGATAAATGGCAATCCAGCGTAGAATTCAACTTCTATTTCTTCTCGATTCGTTGCAGCGTGAGGGTCAGCGTGCCCCAGAACATGTGTCCGCGCATCTGGATCGGGATACGGGCCGCATCATCCGAATACCACACCCATATATTTCCTTTATTTTTCAATACCCCTTCCGGGACTTCGGGCCGCACCCGGAATGCATTGTAGGTTCCCGAAGGAGTCTTGACCTGCTCGCGCGCTTCTACATGAAGGTCCACGTAGACGGTCTTGCCGCCATCGTTGAGCGGAAAAGTAAAGGTCTTCCCAGGTTGCAGCGGCAGAGAGCCAACATAATAGATGGCAGAAATTACATCGGTCACACACGCTGGGATGTCATTTTCCGTATGCTTGCTTTCTTTTTTCTTGATGTTCTTCTGATCGAGAACGGCTTTGCGGCGCTGATAGTCGAAGGTGATCGTTGTATCCACCTTGCGATAGCCTTCTTCAGCGTTCTTGGTAAGACTGCGCGAACAAAGATCGCTGAGGCTCGCAAACGATTCAAACCGGTCATGGACATGGTAGAGAAGCGCTACCGATCCAACGGCGTTGGCGTTGCCCAGGACGCGAACCTCCTGGCCAGCCTGCTCCATTCTTAGAGTTGCCGTTCCGGCGTTGAAGACTCGCCACTGCGCTCCATACACCAGGGTTTGGTTCAAGGGAAGATGATATCCCGTCTCCGGCTTGGGCATCGCAGGCGCCGAGACAGTAGCGGGGTTGCCAGACTTGCCGTTTCCATCTTGTTGCGGCGCGCCCGGCAGCGCTGGTTTGATCTGGGCAGGGACTGCGGCCAGAAAAAACACTAGAAATAGGAACAGGCCGTTATGGAGTCGAAGCAAAGGCTACACCAGCACCATTTTCAGGATCAGAGCGCCTAATATCAATGCGGAGCCCACAACTGCATTGTACTCGCGATGCCTCATATAAAGCTCCCAGGAAAACCCCGGATGACTATCGTCGGTACCTGCACGATAGGAAGTCAGCCGCGGCCAGAACCTGGGTACTTGCGCGGCATATTCGAGGTATTCAGGAAAGGCGGAGCGGAGATAAGACTCCTCGGCCTGAATCACCGGAACGTAGATAAAAAGGAACATGGCCAACGCAGCAGCGCCAAGCCAAATACTGCGCGCCGCGAGGATGAAGCCCAGGGCCATCACGATGGAGCCGAGGTAAAGTGGATTGCGGGTGCGTGCATAAGGGCCGGTCACAGCAAGCTGGGCATTTTTGTGTATGTGTCCGGAGGCGACCGTGCGAATCGCCAAGCCAGTTGCAATGACCACGCTGCCAGCGATCAGGAACATCCCGGTTGGACGCGCAAACCACAGATATGCCGCCGCGAACAGGAATCCCAGAGGCACGCGTGAGCGAGTGGCAATACGGGACCAACTAGGCATGGCCGCTTCCTAAAAGCCATCGCGACGCGGAAATTACCTCTTCAGCGCTGATTTTCAGCAGGCCTTCTTCGGTCTCCGCATGATGTGAAAATGTTGTCTTGCTCTCGGGGTGGCGCAAAGCGATTGCCTTTGTTCCGAAAGGGCCGGTGCGAACCGGATCGGTCGGGCCAAACAGTCCCACAACAGGCACGCCCAGCGCGGCGGCCAGATGCAACGGACCGGTGTCGCCTCCAACAAACAGGCGAGCTCGGCGGGTTAGGGCAACGAGTTGGCCCACGGTGCAATGCAGTTCGAAAGCGTTTCCTCCGCTGGCTTGAATTACCGATGCCGCCAAGGCTTCTTCTCCCGCAACTGCATTTACCAAAGTCTTCAAGCCATGCATCGAAAGAGCCTTTGCAACCTCGCCGTAGCGGTCCGGTGGCCACTGTTTCGCCCCCCAGCCTGCCCCGGGATTGATGATGACAAAGCTGGCAATGCCCAAACGTTGAATCTCGGCATCGGCCCAGGCAGTCGCAGCCGGATCATTAGGAAGTTCGGGAGCCATGAGATTCTTCACGGCTTCTGGCTGGTGGAGATGATGATTGAGTGCCTGCGCAGCCAAACCGTGATTCTGTTCGATGACGTGATTGCCGATTCGAGTAAACCTCTGGTTGTAGAAAAATCTGGCTAGCGGCTCGCGCGGATTTACGAATCCCGCCTTAATTCTGGCGCCGCTCAGGACAGAAAATATCGCCGACTTGATGTTTCCCTGGAAATCCAGCGCGATATCGTAATGCAGTGCGCGAATTGCTCTCAAGGTCTTGGAAATTTCTGCCAGAATTCCACCAGAAGACTCGCGCCTTCGCGAGCGTCGGGTATCCACACTGTGGATCATATTTACGGCGGGACCAGAGGTTTGATCCTGGGCTGCCAGCAATTCGCTCCATTTGCTCTCCACCAACCAGCCAATGTGGGCATCAGGGAAGGCAGCGCGGATGGTGGTGACTGTGGGCAGTGCATGCAAAATGTCTCCCATGGCTCCCAGCCGCACAATCAGGATTTTCGCCATTCCATAGTTCTCAGCAGCTCTGTGGTGGAGTGGTCCTTGGGATCGCCGACGATTTCAACTCTTCCCCCGCAGGCAATCACCGTGTCTCGTTCCGGCACGTTTTCAGCAGTGTAGTCCGTACCTTTGGCATGGATATCAGGATGCAACGTCCGGATCAGATCACTGACATCCAGTTCGTCAAAAATCGTGATCGCGTCCACGTACTGCAAGGCGGCCAAAATCTCCGCACGCTCTAACGCGGGCACTCGTGGACGTCCCTCGCCTTTGAGGGCGCGTGCGCTCGAGTCCGAGTTCAGAGCCACCACCAACTTGCCGCCCAACTCCTTGGCTGCGCGAAGGTAACGGACGTGGCCTACATGGAGCAAATCAAAGCAACCATTGGTGAGGATGACCTTTTCTCCGGTGGCGCGCCACTGCCGTGCCAAAACCGCGAGTTGCGAGCGGTCCACGAGCTTTGCTTCGTAAGCCGCACTCATTTTTCCGTCACCGCGCGCAGCAGCTCTGCGCGGCTCACGGTTGCGGTGCCACGCTTCATCACAACAATGC
>DASZFK010000766.1:0-10206 GCA_035939855.1 Candidatus Angelobacter sp. | reverse complement strand
AAACAAAAGGCCAACGAAAAAACGAAGAAGAAGACAAGAAGAAAAAGAAAGAACGAAATCCACACGCTTAGGAAACCGTTATCAGGGCCGCTGTGCTCGATTCGTGTTCATTCGCGCAAATTCGCGGCTGAACAAGGTTCTTCTTTCCTTGGTTAAGATCACCCGATTTTTTAAGGTTTCTTGGGCGGACTCGGAGGCGCGTTCTTGTCCGGCTGGGTTACCCCTTCATAGGTGATTTTGGTCTTGGACCCGAAGCGCTTGTAACGTGTGTACTTGATAATCTCCCTTACATGAATATCGCCGTTGTTGAAGTGCAGCACGTCGTCGGCGCGCGTGTAGGTTGGGAACCAGTACTGGCCATCGATCTGTTCGCGGTATGTTACAAACTTGGGCGTCAGATTTTCCTGTTCATTTCTTTTCTTGGCGTGAGTATCTGGCACGTTGCGGCCGCAGGTCTTCACAATTTGAAAATCGTGATTGTCCACCCAGATGCGTCCCTGGAAATATCTCTTGCCCTTTTCTATCTGCTTAGGGGCCAGGTCAAAAACATAGGTGTCAATCTCGTCGACGTGCTGCTGGCCGGCATATAGAACGCTGTATTGCGGCAGGTCCTGCGTGGTGAGCACGAAAGGCAGTCGATTGCGGAAATCATCTTCGTCCTCTTTCGTTAGACCGATGCGCGTCAGGGTTGGCTGGGGAGCAAAGGTGACATACTCGATGCGGGTGCCTTTGTCATCATAGGTGATGTCTTCCACGCGCCGGAACTCTCCATCCACGGTGTTGCCTTCGAGAGTTTGAACGGTGATGTCCTGGGTGTAGGTGTAGTTGTTGCGGGCCTCCCTAAAAATGGCTTCTTTGGCCGCAAATTTCTGGATAACTTCTTCGGCCGTGATGCCGCGTGGCGCTGCAGAGTTCAATGGGCTGGCGCCATCATCACAATTGGTGTCTGCGAACAGGGCACCAGGAAGCAAGAAAGCAAAAAATACGAGTGTCGCCCACACGCCGAGTTTTTTGAAGTTCATATGTTTTTCTCAGGATACTTCTATTAGACCCAAATCGTTGAAAAGAGTTGTAAAGCTAGGGCATCAATCCCGAGCGGCTATTGCGCAATTACACTGGTCTTAACGAAGGTGCGCCCCAGCCTGACCGCATTAACAGCGACAACCACGCAAAACCCGAACGCGAGCAGCAAGTAGCCCATCCATTCCGCTTGGGACTTAATGTATTGATGGACTGCTAAACAGATCAAAAATCCGACATTAAATGAGAATACGATCAAAGATGCGATTGACGACCACGGCGAGGAGTTCTGTCGTTCAGATTTCACTATCATTTCCATATCTACCTCAATCAAGAAACTGTGCAAAAAATGCTCGGCGCTGCACATGAACGAAATTCACAGCAGCCACTGCCCAACCCACCTGCACTGGCCCTGAATCTCGAAAAAAATTAGACTGTCCTATCTTGCAGGAGGCCCGATGCGCCGTTTCGCGATCATACTTATTGTACTCATTGCCGGCAGTTTTGTTCAGCTCTCGGCCCAAGTCAAACGACCGTTCACGTTCGAAGACATGATGGCCCTCAAGCGCATCAGCGGTCCTGAAGTTTCTCCCGACGGCAAGTGGGTCCTGTTCTCGGCCGTAGATGTGAACCTGAAAGACAACAAGAAAACTCCGCATCTGTGGCTGATTCCCCTGGCTGGCGGCGAGAGCCGGCAGTTGACCTCCGATCCTGCGGGGGAAGACCGGGGGCGCTGGTCGCCCGATGGCAAGCAGTTCATCTTTACCAGCAGCCGCGATGGCAGTTCGCAGATCTGGGCCGTCAACTTTGATTCCGCAAGCGGGTCTCTAAGCGGGGAGCCTAGAAGGATCACCAGCATCTCCACCGAAGCCGATGGCGGCACTTGGTCGCCGGATGGCAAGAATATCGTGTTTACCTCGGAGGTCTATCCCGACTGCCCCGACGATGCCTGCGACAAAGCCCGCGATGCAGAACATGCCGCCTCCAAAGTCAGGGCCATGATCTTTACCCGGCTGCTCTACCGTCATTGGTCCAGTTATACCCATTTCAAGCGCACGCACCTGTTCGTGGTTCCTGCAGCGGGTGGTATAGCGAAAGACATAACTCCGGCCGATCACGATGTTCCGCCCTTCAGCCTTGGAGGACAGGACCTGTACGCTGTCTCTCCCGACGGCCAGGAGGTCGCTTTTACCAGCAACGTTGACGAGGTGGAGGCCACCAGCACCAACAATGACATTTTCGTTGTCCCTATCACCGGCGGGACTCCAAAGAAGCTCAGCACCAGTCCGGGCAGCGATTCGACGCCCCTCTACTCTCCCGATGGCCGGTACCTGGCATGGCGCATGCAAAATCGCCCAGGATATGAAAGTGATCGTTTTCAGTTGGTGGTCTACGACCGCAAAACCGGACAGCTCCGAAATCTCACTCAGGCCTTCGACCGCTGGGTGGGGACCATGGCCTGGACACCAGATTCCAAGGCCATCTATTTCACTGCCGAGGACAAGGGAGAGGCGCCAATCTACAGCATCAGCGTCGAGCCAGGCGCTGTTGTGCAGGAGGTCGTCCGAGGTGCGGATGACGATCTGATGTTTTCCCCCGATGGCCAGACGCTGGTCTTTACCCGCATGTCGGCGCAGGCGCCCAATGAGATCTATAAGTTCTCTCCGAACGGGCCAAACCGCGCAAAAAGAGGCGCGGAGCAACTCAGCCATCTCAACGACGCGGTGCTTGCTCAGGTTGCCACCCAGCCGGTTGAACCCTTCTGGTTTACCGGAGCGGCAGGAGCCAAGGTGGAGGGGTTCTTGGTCAAGCCGCCAGCCTTCGACCCGCAGAAGAAGTATCCGGTGAAGTTCCTGATCCACGGCGGCCCCCAGGGTGCATGGGGCGACGAATGGTCTTTCCGCTGGAACGCCCAACTGATGGCCGCCGATGGCTACCTGGTGGTCCAGATCAATCCCCGAGGCTCTACCGGCTACGGCCAGGCCTTTATTGACGGAATTAACGGCGACTGGGGCGGCAAGCCTTTCGTGGACCTGATGCAGGGCCTGGATTACGTCGAAAAGACATATTCGTTCGTGGATAAAGATCGTGAATGTGCTTTGGGCGCGAGCTATGGCGGCTACATGATCAACTGGATACTAGGTCATACCAACCGCTTCAAGTGTCTGGTCTCTCACGATGGCATGTTCAACACCGAATCGGCCTACGGCAGCACCGAGGAGCTGTGGTTCAACGAATGGGAATTCAAGGGTGAACCCTGGACCAATCGTTCGTTCTACCAGAAATCGTCGCCCCACCAGTATGCCTCCCAGTTCAAGACTCCCACCCTGGTGGTCCACGGTCAACTCGATTACCGGCTCGATGTCTCCGAAGGCTTCCAACTCTTCACTACTCTGCAGCGGCTCAAAGTTCCATCGAAGATGCTCTACTTCCCCGATGAAGGCCACTGGGTCCTGAAGCCTCAAAACAGCCAGCTCTGGTACAAGATCGTCGGCGAGTGGGTGGACTCATATTTGAAGAAATAGAACAATATGGTTGATATCGAAACCGCGAGGCAATGGTGGATCGCAACTGCGGATCCGCCAGCATTAAGGAGCGGAACTAGGTTGATACTACGGTAGAACGCACAAATGATCGTAAGCAATCGTGAAAATGAGCGAACCTGGTCATGCTGTGCGGCGCGGGTACGCGGACTTCTGCCTTTCCCATCATGGGCAATCATTCGCCTACCCTGATGTATACTTG
The DNA here is from genome assembly GCA_035939855.1 of Candidatus Angelobacter sp. Classification (GTDB taxonomy): domain Bacteria; phylum Acidobacteriota; class Terriglobia; order Terriglobales; family Acidobacteriaceae; genus Angelobacter. The sequence goes on along the minus strand of DASZFK010000766.1, from coordinate 6,441 downwards.
AGACTCTGAAACGCCTTGTGGTATGCAACGATCGCCGGAGATGACTGGCGGCCTGGCGCAGCCAGCGGACTTATAATTTAACCGCGTTGGTCTGACTTGATGACGAGCAGGCTGCCGCGATGGATTCCTCTCAACCCCGATTTCGGTTCTGCCCACTTAGGCCTCTAATCGGAGAAAACAAATCATTGAGGAGACAATCATTTCTGTACCTCAATTTCAAACAAAACCCTGCAATGGGGCCTATAGTACTCGCGCCCCACAATGATCAAAAGGCTAGCCGTCTAAGGGCCTGGATGCCAGATGGATGGATGCAACAAAGCTGAAACCGATAGACCTGGCTGACACGCAAGTTCGCCCCGCCAACTCGGAGGATGCTGAGCGGGTGTCAGAACTCTTTGCTGGGGTGATTCGCTCTCTGTCCTATTACAGCGAACAGGCCAAGCAGGAAGAAATTGCAGCATTGCGAGCCGATGACATAAGCGCAATTGTGGACGATGTGCGCTACCTGCTGCTGGTTTTCCCGCTTCCACGCCGGATTATCGGCGCTTGCTTGCTTCGCTTGGATGAGGGTGGTGTTTGGTGGTTGGCTTGGATTGTAACTGATACGGAATTTCGTGGCAGAAAGGTTGCCTCTGCTTTGATTGCGGCGGCCAAAACACTTATCCGCAACGCTGGCGGCCATAAAATCTGGTGTGACTGCCGGAGTAACAATGATCCATCGCGAAAGATGTTGACAAAGAACGGTTTTCGCTCTCTTTGCGAGATCAAGAACCATTGGTACAAGCAGGATTTCATTTTATGGGAGTTAAGTTTGTAGATGGCGGAATGAAATTGGCTTTGCCGTGCAAGATGTGGAGATCGTTTTCTCACACCACTGCACGTGTCTTTCCTTCAGAAGTATTCGGTGGAAACCGGAGCGTTCGCCATAGGGTGGTGTTGCCGAGCCACCCTGGCTGAAGTTTGAAAAGTCATGCAAAAGAAAGTTACAATGCAGCTCACTACAGTATCATCGGAACTGGAAACGCGACTCCTGAAAGAGGAGATTGCGCTGATCGACAGAATCTGCACTGGCGAGAAGCATTTGTTTTACGATCTGATAAGCCCTTACGAGCGATCCGTGTATCTCGTAGCCTATTCCATTCTGCAAAATCACGCCGATACTGCCGAAGTCATCCAGCAGGCTTTTCTCAAAGCATTCTGCGATTTGACGAACTTTCGCAAGGAAAGCAAATTCAGGACGTGGCTGATCCAAATTGCCATCAACGAAGCTAAACTGAAGCTACGCAAGGAGCGCAAAGCCTCTTACGAGTCGATTGATGAACAAGAACAGGCTAACGATGGCAAAGTTTTCCCCAAAGACTTTGCAGATTGGCGAGAAATTCCATCTGAGAGTCTGGAACGTACTGAGCTACGCCAAGCTTTGCAAAAGGCGATCGCATCGCTGGAGCCGATCTATCGGGAGGTATTTGTGCTGCGGGACGTTGAAGAGCTGAGTATCTCAGAAACAGCCCGAATGCTTGGTATCAGTGAGGCATCAGTGAAGACGCGGCTCCTCAGGGCACGATTGCAAATGCGCGATGCTTTGGCGCCCGGCTTCGACGGAGCGTGGAGAACTGGAGGCAATGTGTGGAAGAAAACGAGGCCCTGGTAACGTGATCATAATCGAAATCAGTTGCGTCGAAGTTTGGCAGGAGATTTCAAACTATCTTGACGGGGATACTGCTCCCGATATGCAGCGCAGGATGGAAGAGCATTTCAAGAACTGTGAGCATTGCAAGGCTATTCTGGATGGTACCAGGAATGTCATCCACCTAGTAGGCGACGAACGCGCATTTGAGTTGCCCCAGACGCTCAGTAAATCTTTGAAGATCTGGTTGGACGGAAAACTTGGCAATTAGACCTGGCCGGGTTTTGCTATTGTTACGCAATCCGGTTGGATGCTCTCATCCGCAAGCATGCGCGGCGGTAAATCCTGATTGGTGATTATATGATTGATTTTCCACTGCGCACCTTCTTTAACCCAAGTTTCGAAATAGCGATACTTTGTGTTTGTGACGTTGCCCGTGTTCCTGTCCATCAGGCGCACCTTGTGCCAACCCCAGTCGTAGGCAAGCCGTTTGCCTTCGACCACGACATCGACAACGATAACCGCCATCTCAACCGTGTAAGAGCAAAATAGATTTTTTGACCTGGCGCGCAAAGCGCGCCGCGCTTCGTCGCCGTAAAAAGTTGGCTCACCGTCAGAACAATCCGTAAATTCCGAGGCAAACGCCGACAGCAGGCGCTCCACGTCGCCGGTATTGTATGCCTCGCGGTAATTGGTCTTGGCGACTAGAATTGCATACTGATCTTCGCTGGACATAGCTGGGTCGTCTAAGAAATTCAGATATACGGAGTTTAATGTCAGTGCAACAGTCAAGTCAACACTCGATATGGAAAAACAAATACTCAGCCAGTTCCTTTTCAGCCGTGGTTGCGGGAATTTGTAAGACTGGCGAAGGATCCGCTAACCGGGGGAAGAACAGTACCAATGCCTGAGTTCTTGCTTGTTTGTCTTGTAACCCGAACCGGAGGGCAGGGATTGTTCCAGCGCTTTAGATATGAATATGCAGATAATATCTCGTGGTCGATGGTAGCCAACGAAGTGTAGGATATAGTAGCTCGTTGACTGGAATGCCGTACTTGAAATGATATGTCGGACAGTAGAAGAAGATATGATCTAAGAGCGAGGTAGAGAGCAAGAAATGCCAGTAAAGCCAATCAACTCTTATGCCCATCTATTTCTCGATATGCTTGATTCGGCATATCAGGGTAAAGCCTGGCATGGACCAGCATTGAAAAGTACCTTAAGAGGCTTAACAGTCGTTGAAGCACTCTTCCGGCCTGAGCCTCGCGTGCATAATATTTGGGAAATCGCCTTACATTGTGCTTACTGGAAATATAGGGTCGTGCGACAGTTGACAAGCGGGCCATATCCTCGTTTCCCGCTGCGGGGCACGAATTGGTTTTCCAGGACCGGCGGAATCGCCAGCCAATGGAACAGTGAGATGAAGATTCTCGATGAGCAGCATAAAAACTTGCAAGCGGTCATTGTTACGCTTCCATCTACCCGCCTGGGATTGCCGGAGATTGCGCATCTCGTGAGCGGCATCGCCCTGCATGACACCTATCATGCAGGACAAGTCAAGCTCATCCGTCGCTACCAGAGTTCCAGGAAGCACCAACCATAGCTACAACAATTGTGCAGACGCCGGCAATCTTGACGCCCGTCAATGGTTCGCCGAGACACACCCAAGCGCCTCCCACTCCAAAGACCGGAATCAGGGCTAAGGAAACAGCCGCTACATTCGCTCGGAGTTTTTTTAAGGCGAGCAAATAAAACCAAAAGGCAAGAGCATATTGAACAATACCTGAGGTTGCCGCCCAAATCCAACCCGCTGCGGAAATTCTGTCCAGACTGAGAAATTTGCCGCTCAAAGCCTCAAAATCATTCAGTCGACTCAGGCCCCAGACCACGAGTACAAGAACGAGTCCGTATCCCTGCTGTATTACGAGCAGATGAAGCGGTTCTATCTTTTGCACTAGCCTGTGCGACAACACCACATAGGCAGACGCGGATAGCGTGCCGGCGAGAATAAGAAAGTCGCCTGTATGTTCAGTGCCCCCGAAGCGGATATCCCGGGCGCCTGCACTCGTAACTATCAATACTCCAGAGATGGCCACAGCAGCAGAAAGCACTGTCCGAAAGCGAATTGGTTCCTTAAGCAGAAGCCAGGCGAGGAGAACAATGATAATCGGCTCGCTGCTCGTTATGACCGAAGCATTGCTAGCCGAGGTAAAATTCAGGCCTATCATTCCCAGCATGTATGCGATGCCTGGCTCAAGCAGGCCAGTCGCGCCTCCAAGGATTCCGCGGAGCGACCATCGAAATCGTTGCGGTTGGAAAATGATGGCAATAGACAGGAAAATAACGCTGGCGACCAACTGCACCGCAAAGAGCGTCAGGGGAGGAACGAACTCCAATGCCTCTTTGCTGGTAACGGTGCCGAAACCCCAACACGCCGACGCCGCGATGGCCGCGATTAACGGAAGCAACCTTCTCCTTTCCGCGGGCAAAGCGCCGTTTATCGCCAGGGCCTGGTCACTCATAGATCTTTTCGCCGTATGCCTTGCCCGGAGCATTTACCGGTCTCGCCGGGGGCCATGGATTGTGATATTTTGCCACTTCTGGAATCGGATGACCATGAAAGAGGGCATAGTTTTGACTTTTTTCGTCAAAACGCGTCTCAACGAGATAGTCGATCCTAAGGTGGCTCCACACTTCACAATTGCTGTAGTCTCCGTTCAAGTGGTTAATTCGTTGGCCATCAATTGTAACGGCTGTTGGAACCAGGACATCGGTATGGTACAACCCTGAATAGTGTTCCCTCGAGAAATCTGCCGGGACATAGGATGGGAGATTCTTCACCGGGCAATGGAATTGACTACCTTCTGGATCACGATTGTGCCAAGTCAGGCTGTGCATTCCCTTATCCCCAATTCCCCCATTGCCAATCGAACGCAACGCCAGATTGCGTACATATTCGACGGCTTGCGAAAACGCTGGTACAAGCCCGCGCGTTACAAGTGAATTCAGATAGTGCCCAGGGGAATTAATTGAGATCAATAGCCCGCCAGGCACACGCCGATCATGATTGCGAGTGAGGTGGGCGGTAGGATAAAAAATATTTGCCCCAGCCTTGAACACAACCATTTTGCCGCTGCCGTCGCGTAATGGCATGGCCTCGGTGTAAATCACGTCAACTTCTGTCGGCGCATGTTCAACAAAATAAAGGTCCGAAATGTGCCTGCACACTTCCAGCAATTCAGTCCCAGGTTTGGCAAAGACCAAGCGGCGAACATTAAACATAACCAGAAATCCATGGCTTTCGCCGATCTCTGCGCGATCTTTCCAGGTGCGCCGGGCTTTTTGGATCTTGCGGCGAACAAATGAATCCCCAGTAGCTATATCTTCGTCCGTAATCCAACAAATGTCGAAGGACATGCCTTTAAGATCGCCCGCTGACATGCGGCCAAACAGGCACGGCTGGAATCTCGCGCACCACCGGAAGAAAGTCATCGCCTTTTGAGGCACTGGCGTGTTAGGAGACAACAGAGCTACGTTTGCTTCATTGATGTCTGAACCGAAATCATAGGTATCAGGGCACTGCGGCAGTTTTCTAATTAAATCATCCAGGGTAATGGTCGTTGCATTATATTCATGAAATACTTTCGGCATAAATACTTACACTCCTGAGCCGTCAAGAGCAAAAAACTATAAGCGTCAAGTCTCACTTGTCACTGGCTTTGCGTGTCCGTATGTGTTCCATGCTAGCCACCGCTCTATAGATGTGATACTTAACTGCTACAAAAGTTTCAGAGGCAATCTCACATTGTTAGAAGCCATATCTAAACTGCTATCACAGGCAAAGGCGGAAGCCGCACATGGGGATTTGTTGTCAACAAATTACAAAACACCGATATTTTCACCGTGCCGGCTGTAACTTTTTGTCGAGCTGCGAATCTCAATATTCTAAGCGTCTGGGCTTCGGCAACCAGCATCGGAAGCCCCGGCAGATAACGTTTATGTAATGTTCTTTCCAATTACCAAACTGGGAACTCAATGGCAACAGTCGGCACGATGAGAGCGCAATGAAATATCAGACAAAACACTTTATTGGACTCTGCTTACTTTGGGTAATGGCTGCTGCACCTGTGGCGATGGGCGAGCCAGCGCGGAATGCTGGTTTTGTATACACGATAACTAACCCAAGCGATCTCAATGCCGTGGCTGCCTATCGACAGGAGCGCACATCTGGCAAGCTTTCTTACCTTGGCAGTTTTCCGACGGCTGGCTTAGGCGCGGCAACGACAGATGTGGTTGGCACCGAGCAACATGCAATCGTCACAGTTGGGAATCGTCTTTATGCAGTAAACCCAGGAAGCAACGATATTTCGGTCTTTGCCATCGAGGCAAATGGTGAATTGCGCTTGCTCCATGCGCCGTTTCCTTCACAAGGTATTACGCCAGTCAGTCTCGCGATTCATGGCCATTTGCTCTATGTAGCAAATCTAGGAGATAGCGTAACCCGGCCAAATTATGCGGGTTTTCGGGTGAACGACGAAGGGCTTTTACCCCTGGAGAATTCAGCAATATTTCTGAACATCGGAGACCATCCTTCCGATTTACTGTTTGATCGAAAGGGTGAACTGCTTGTGGGGTCACGCGGAGTAGGGAACGTGCTCGACGTTTTTCGTGTTGCTCCTGATGGGCGCTTGATTCGCACAGCCGAATTGGATGCCCAGCCGGGTGTGCTTGGGTTGGCTTTCAATCCCGCCAATGACAATCAGTTATTCGGTGGTCTCACATTTTTACCGGGTGCAGCCGCTTACTCGGTTTCG
>DASZFK010000765.1:0-13295 GCA_035939855.1 Candidatus Angelobacter sp. | reverse complement strand
TATTCCCTCTGCGCAAATCCTTACCATAGGAAACCGTAACACCGAATCCCAACACGCGGAGCTTTGTCTGAACACCGATATCCCACAGCCATTCCTTGGCTCCGAGCGCAGCAGAGGAATCGCCAATTTTTCCAACATCAACAAACGGGCCAAGCTTCACGCTAAAGAAGCCATTGGAATAGATATTCTTATCGGTTTCCCAGTTTGAGAGAAAATAGTCGCGGCCCAGGGGAGCGCTGCCTTTACGTCCGTCGCGGGTTCCAATGTGGGCGCGTAACCACAGGTTGTTGTCGCGCTCCAAGCCCACCATCAGAAGCTCATCAAAAGGAATCTGGCCGAAAGTCTTGCCGGTGCGGATACGCCATAGGGTTTCAAAATCATCTCCACTGGATTTCGGGAACCAATGAGTTTCGAGTGATGCTTGCGCTCTTTCAAAATTCTCCGCCGATTTCGACCATAGCCGCCCTGCTTGAAAACTGACCTCGCTGGAAAGATTGATCCTGCGTTCTGGAGACCGCCAAAGCTCATAGCCCAACTTCGCAGTCTGCTTCAGTTGGGTGCCCTGTGCCAGTAGCTGGGTTGTCAGCGCAGTTCCCGCAAAGACGTTCCGGTAATCACGATGCGAAAGTTCAGCACCCGTCGACCAACACCAGCGGGAGCCGCTCAATCGGCTGATTTCAGCGCTGAATTCTTCGCGTCGTAAATTTAACGCCGCCAATATTGTCGCCGGTCCGGCAAATGACGGCACGATCTGCCAGTTTTCATCGCGCAGGCCTGCTCTCAGGTGGAACCGCCATCTTGGATCGTGAGCCAGTGGGCGGGACATAGCAGCGCTCGTCCAGCGCTTATCCGGGTCCCATCGTATCTTGAAAGTAAGGTTGATTGCAGAGCGCGCCAGGTTGAAATAACCGGCATCGACTTCCTGAAATGGCAACCCACGCAGCAGGCGCAATGCAGCTTCAGTCTTAGTATTGCCGAAACCATTCAGCTCCTGCGCGCGAAAAACCGTATCGAACTTTCCATCCGTCCGTGCCAGCAAATCAAGGCGGTAGCTGGAAAAAATTTCCAACTGACGCAACCGGGCTTCAGTCGTACGTAGCTCCTCAAACGACAACAGACTCTCGGGCGCGAAGGCAAATGCGTGATCCAGCAGCCCTGGATGGACGTGAAGCGCCGGTTCAATGCGGGCCTGCGCGATCCATGGTTTATGCAAGGCGTTCCAGTATTTCAATGCAGCTTCGAGGTTGCCTTGAAGAAAATAAACTGTGGCCAGAAACTCTTTGGCGTAAGCATCCTCAGGATCCAGACGCAATGCATGGCGAAGATACGAGATCGCTCGCGGGTTATTCTGCTGTTTGAAGGCAACGCCGGCTAGTTCGATCGGGAACCTCTTGTCGTGAGGCGCTCGCCGGCTGGCCGACTGCAACACAGTACGCGCCTCCTCCCACCGCTCGACATGGGACAGAGCAACGCCATATTCGTAATCAAAATCGACAGAATGAGCGTCCGAGGATGCGGAGGAACCCAGCTTGACCAACTCCTCCCAGCGCTCTTGCTGGAAAAGCTGGCGAGCGGCAGCGTCTTGATCCGACTGTCCTTGTGCAAGAGGTACACAACAGGCGATTAGGACGACCAGCAGATTGCGACAGAGGCGAGTTGCGATCTTTCTACCTCGTGGCTTTCGATGTGGTTGGCTGCGGCAGCGCTAGCAGCGTCCAATTGCCGGCAGCCTTCCATTCTTTCTCAAAACTGCTACGGTCCTCTTTCAGCAGTTTCCGTTGCGCTGCATCATTGACTTGAACGACGTTTTGCTCCCGGTCGAGCCCAACTACGACAACGTAGTGCAGCGCAGTCTCCGCCGGCAACGGTTTGAGCGCTACGATCAGCGGACGGCCTTTCTCGAGATGTTGCTTGAGATCATCCCATTTCCCGTGGAAAGAGAACGTGGCAAAGGCATGCTGCTGAAGATAGCGCTCCATGTCTGACGCATAAATGCCATGTGCTTTGCTCGAGTAGAGCGTCAGCTGGATGACATCGGGATCGGCTTCACTGATGTTGGCGGCAGGCTGCTGTTTCTGCCAGTACTGCATCACCATTGCGATGGTGGCGGAGCCGCAACCATCCTTCTCCTGCTTGATAAATGGGACATCGAGCCAGATGCTTGAACTCTGAGCCGCAAAAACAATGCCGCAGAGACACACAAAGGTTGCGAGTCTCCGCGGCACGCCACAATCGATGCGAATGTGTTTAACGAACGGCAACGATAATCAAGACCAGGGCCACGACCGCCAGAAGAATCAGGATCAGGTCACGATCGCTGAGCCTGCCTGCAGCAAAGTCCGCCTGGGCTTTATCTGCGCGGGCCGCGAGTTGAGCCAACTCCTGGTCACTCAAGGTGGAAACGGCCGTCTTTACCTGTTGTGTATCAACCTTGGCAGATTTCAGGGCCTTCTCTGCGGTTGGGCTGGAGAGAAACTGCCGGACCGCTTCCAGGTTGTGCTGCCGCGTCTGCGATGCATCCAGGACTTTCTTCTGGAGCTCTGCAGGGCTGACCACATGATTTTGGGCTTTAAGATCGGCGGGAATAAAAAAGAGTACAGCCAAAACAACAGCAATTACGCTGCGCGCGTGTTGACGCAGGATTCCTTGCATAATTGAGACTCCCTCGAATCGAATGTTCCGGCCAGCGAAAAAAGTATACACCAGGGCAAAATTCAATTCTTCTAAACGATCTCAATAGATTCTTCTGCAAACATCTTGGTTTCCTCAGGCCCCTCAAGAAGAAAAGATCTGGTCTCGCAAGCTTGTCCGTCCTGCACCCTAGTGATTACATAAGAGCAGCCCGGCCAATGAGCCCAGGCCAAGTCGGTCTCAGAGTATTGGGCCGGATGATCCGGATGAGAATGATAGAAGCCGACGATATCCAGGCCGTCGCCACGAGCCAGCCGCTGTGCCGTGATTACCTCAAGAGAATCGAGGCTATAGTGCCGCAATGGTTCCGGGTGGGCATTATTGCAAGGATAGATCGAACTTACGGTTCGGCAGTCGGCCTCCACATTACCAAGTAAGATCCCGCAGCATTCCTGAGGATAGCCTCGCTCACCCTGCTCCCGGATTGAATCGTAATTCGCTTGGCTAATTCTCAACATCTTGAGTATCATTCCCAAATAATACAATCGGACAAATTACAGAACGCTGGCGCAGACTTTCGGGTCCGTGGGCAATTTTCTGCTAATTGCTTTATGGGCACAAGCCGCATATCTACCGTATCCTGTTCACCATCGAAGATGAAGTGGTGTATGTGCTCCGCATCTTCCACGGCCGCCGTCGCCATCTTGATGAGCCACATTGAATCTCAACGAGAAGATTTAAAGTTTTTTCGATTTCCTGAAAAAAGCCGGCGAATGTCGATTTTGAGCTTCCTTGTTCGACCTTAAGACGGATTCCAATCAAATTCCATATAAGGAGACCTTTCATGCAATACCTTCTATTGATTTACGGCGCCGAATCGGACTGGGGAAAGCTCGCTGAGCCTGAAAAACAGAAGATTTATGCGCAATACCGCGAACTCGTACAAAGCCTTAAACAGAGCGGAAACCATCTGGGCGGTCATGAGTTGCAGCCGGTTTCAACAGCCACGACGGTACGTATTCGCAACGGCAAGAAAAGCACCACAGACGGGCCATTTGCGGAGACCAAAGAACAGTTGGGCGGTTACTTCCTGGTCGAAGCCAAAGACCTGGATGAAGCCATGACCATCGCTGCGCGAATCCCGTCCGTGCATACTGGTTCAATCGAGGTTAGGCCGGTCGTCGCGAGATAGCTGAGAAATTCCGCGGCCTGACTCCTGCATCCCCGCAGGTCAGGCCGCCTTTTCCATTCTGCATCTTTAAAAAGACAGAACCTGTCATCATGGTTACAATGCTCAAGAAGACGGAGGACTTGACTCTATGCGCAAAGCGCTTTTTCTGACGATGGTTTTGGTATTTGCTGTGGTGTTGAGCGGAAGCGCGGCCGCTCCAGTCAAGTACGAACTGAAGCACGCGTACAAAATTGGAGGCGAGGGATCCTGGGACTATCTCACTTACGATCCTTCGAGCAAGCTGCTCTTCATCTCCCGCGATAATCGCGTCATGGTCATGGACCCTGATAAGATCGCCCTCGAAGATTCCAAAGACACGAAAGATATGGGTACCATGACGGAGATCACTGGTACCGACGGTGTCCATGGTATTGCCCTGGCCCATGATCTGGGCAAGGGATTCACCAGCAATGGCCGTGAGAATTCAGTCACCGTTTTCGATTTGAAGACCCTCAAAGAAACCAACAAGATCAAGATTGAGGGCCAGAATCCCGACGCAATTCTCTACGATCCCGCGTCCAAGCGAGTGTTTACGTTCAACGGGCGCAGCAAAGATGCAACGGTGATCGATGCCGCCAAAGATACGGTTGTGGCGACTATTCCCCTGGATGGCAAACCGGAATTCGCTGCTGCCGACGGCAAGGGAATGGTCTATGTAAATATTGAAGACAAGAGCGAGTTGACCAAGATCGATGCCCGCAATGCCAAAGTTGTGACCTCTTGGCCCCTGGCGCCCTGTGAATCTCCCTCGGGGCTGTCGATGGATACGAAAAAACGCAGGCTCTTTTCCGGCTGCCACAACAAGCTCTTGGCAGTTGTAAATGCCGACACCGGAAAAGTCGTGACAGCGCTACCGATTGGCGAGGGCGTAGACGCGACCGCCTTTGATCCGGGCACCAACCTGGTGTTCAGCTCCAATGGCAGAGACGGTACGTTGACTGTGATCCAGGAAGAATCCGCCGATAAATTCTCAGTGGTGCAAAACGCAGAAACCCAAAAGAACGCCCGGACCATGGCTGTGAACCCCAATAACCACGAGGTCTATCTGGTGACCGCCGAAATTGAACAGTCGCCAGGAAGTGCCGGACAGCCGCCACGCCGCCGGATCAAGGGAGGATCGTTTGCCGTGTTGATCATGGAGAAGAAATGAGAAGCTTCTAGCTGTTGGCTACCAGCTACTAGCCAAACATGTTGAAGTGGACCATGTCGATGGGGAGCTTCGTGATCATCTTTATAGTTTAGGGACAGTTTGGTGGCTGAATCGGCGCCGCAGGAACATACGCAGACTTATTCTCCTGGAAACAACTTCTCACAAACTCCGTCGAGTATTCCTGCCGGGTTTGCTCCGGTACATCCTGCTCCTTGACTTCACGGAATTCAAAATGAATCGTTCCGTCGGGAGAGACAGCTCCCAGCAGGAAGCCATAAACATCCGTTTTCACAATGCCAGCTCCAGCCGTATCGTTGGGCAACCGATAACGTACCGCGCCGGCAGTACCGACAATCCAGCCCGGCAGAACGCTCTCGGGAGAGTTCTTCCGGCACGCAGTGTTGTAAACGTTTTCCATATAAAAATGCGAGTGGCTGGCTATGACGTAGACGTTTTTGTGGGTCTTTTTACGGAAGTCTACGAGGTCTTGATACACCTTTCTGCCACTCTGAGTTTCCAGGGGCGCCTCGTTCATGCTGTGACCGGCGGAAAGGCTGTCCGGCAAGGCTTCATGCATCCCAACGACTAATGCCTTGACCGCTGTGTTCTGGGCAGCCCGTTTGAGTTCGGCTGAGAACCACTTCAATTGGGCTTGGTCGAACTGGTCTTCAGTAGCATTATCGAGGGTGATAAAGTCGACGCCTCCCGTGATCCAGTGGTAATAAAACTTTGGAAGGTGATCTTTGGGGTCATCGAGCAATCTTTGGGCCTTCAACGACGGTGTATCCAGCCGCTCTGCGAACTGCTGCAAGGCCTGGTTGCGGGTTTTCGGAGGAATGGTTTCATGGTTCCCCAGTGCCAGGTAGACGGGCAGACCGGCAAATGGATCCATTTGGCGTTCGATAAAGTCTGGCCATGCAGAGTTAAGGTATGCATTTTTATCAGCACCTGGGCGCAGCTTGGCGAAATCCTGGTCAATAGAGCCAATGGCCCGAAAGTCGCCAAGATGCCAGTAAAACATGGCGCCGCTTTCCCGGACCTTGTGTGCGATTGCCGACATCACAACATCACCACAATTGCGAGAATCCCCCGAAACAGCAAAGTACCAGGTTGGATCGGACTCCTTTTTGTCCGAGACGGCCGGGAGAGACAAGGATGCGACGACAAAACAAATCGTTACGACCGAAGCTGTCTTGCTCATTTGTTGTTTGCCGGAATCAACGCCCCATTCCCACATCGATTCATTTATCGCAACTGAAATTCGGGCGATCCTAAAGCCAGCCCAATAATCGTCGCCAATGGTTTCGCCGGATCATCAAGCAGATGCCCGCCAATCTGCGGATCGCCCAGGGCTTTGCGAATTGCGTCATCGCTGTTTTTGGAGAGCGTTCCTCCGATTAGCGCATCTTCGACAAGCGTTACGGCGGCATCAGTTCCACCGTTTGTGCTTACCGGAACAACGTCTTCCTTGGGGGCGCGCGCCAGCAGCCCTAGAGCCAGCACACGCAAGGGATCAAAGTTAACTCCGCCCAGATTTCCCCCCGACAGCGACACGGAGAAGTTGAGCCGTTCGACCAACGCATCGGAATTCATCCAGGTTTCAGCCTTGGTGGAGTACCCGGTAGGTGGGGCCATCTGATAGAGCGGCATGCCCATCTTGTTCAGTGACTGTACGATGGGCATGGGGTTTTGTACCTGCGTGCCGGTAGCGCGTATGGCCGAGACCACAAACTCCAGCGGGGTCTTTACTTTCTTGCGATAGACCGCAGGCGACCAGAATTCCTTGGCGTGGAACATGGTGCGGAGCACTTCTTTGATGTCTCCATCGCTGTCCAAAAACGTTTGAGCCATTTGCTTGATCAGAGCCGGAGGCGGATCATCCGCCACGAATCGCCGCGCGAGTTTGGTGGAGATGAATTTTGCAGTAGCTGGACTCTTCGAAAGCATATCGAGCACTTGCAATCCTTCGTTCATGCCGTTTTCTGCGATCTGCTTTCCCAGCACCAGCTTGGGACCCGGTTCGTGTCTCTTGGGGTCAAACATGAATCCCCAGCCTTGGTCCAGTGGCTGAATGGTCCAGCCGGTGAAGACCTTCGCGACCTGGGTCACGTCCCCCTGGGTGTAGCCGCCGTCAACGCCCAAAGTGTGCAACTCCATCAGTTCGCGGCCGTAGTTTTCGTTGAGTCCTCTGGAGCCGGGCTTCGGAGGCTGCCCCGGCTTCACGCCTGAGGCCTGTGAGTCAGGTCCGATACTGAGCCAGTTGTCCAGATAGAAAAGCATGGCCGGACTCTTGGCGACTGCTCCCAATAGATCACGGAATTTGCCTAAAGCGTTGGGACGGATTACGTCGCGTTCATAGGCAGTAACAAAGTATTGGTCCTGATCTTTATTTAGAAAAACGTTAAAGTGGTTGAACCAGAAATCAGTCATCACCTCTTCGAGTTGGCGTTCGCTGTAGATAGCTCGCAAGACTTTAGCCTGCTGCAGTTCAGAGATAACAACTCCGGTTGGATTGTTCATCGAGTAGTAAGTTTCGCGTTCGGCAGGCGAAAAATCGGCCGCCAACCGGGCCACGAGATCGCCCGGACCATACTGTGCCAAGGCGCGGCGATCGCCCATGGGCATCTTCATCAAGGTCGGCATGCGCTCAGGCTTGGGTAACGACAGCAGCATGTTGGCCACATTTCTGGCTGTCTCTTTGGCCGATTGCTCTGCAGCCTTCGCCGCGTCCTGCGCGGCTTTTTGTGCGGCATCGTCTAAAGCCGGCTGCGCAGCATTGTTTTTCTGCTGTTGTTCGTTGTACTTGGAGACCAGTACTTCCCACAGACCAAATTGCACCGGATCAGAGGGGAGAGGGCGCTTCTTGTCGGCAGCCTCGCGTATTAGCTGTCCATTAGGGAAAGCCAGGAGCAGGTCACGGGGAGACAGGCGCAACGTCCGATAGGCGGCAACCTTGTTGTCAAGATTCACATTGGAGATTTGCCCCGGATTGAGTTGTTGCTCAATCCAGTTGTCCACTCCCACCGAGAGTACCTTCTCGATATCGCCAGGACGAGGGCCAAAAGTCAGCCGCTCCAGCGCGTGCAGCGCGCGATCGTGGTCCGACAAGACCTGCGGCTTGGACGAGGGTTTAGGCTTCTTTCCGTCTGCCGAAAGCGAGAGCGGAACGGCCAGCAAGAACAATAGCGTGAAAGTTATCGATTGCCTGGACACACACATGCCCCCTAGTCGATATGCAGATACTCTAAACCCAAATCAGGCATAAATGTTGTGACCTGCGCCAACCTCTATTACACGCCGTTGGAGTGCGTCTTCCCCATGCGGCGTGACTTTGTACTTTTGCCATCGGACTGCACGGATCGCACTTCGCCCGGCGTCTCCCACAAGCCATTCAAAAGGATGTCGATGAATCGCTCGACTGCTTCATCATCGGAAACGCCCAAGTGATGATTCCCATGCATCACAGCCTCAATGACAAAGTAGGTATGGAAGTAGAAGTAGATCATGGCCATGGCCATGGCCGGATCATGGCCGCACCAGCCAGGCTGCTGTTTGACTTTGTTGATCTTTGATCCAAGCAGACGCCGAAACTGCTCGGGAATATCCTGAAACGCTCTCAGGAAGTGCTGGTTCTTGAATTCAATCACGTCAATGTACATCAGAAGCCAGTACTCGGCGTCGTCATACACCATGGAGCGCATGGCAGCGGCGAACAGCCTTAGGCTGCTGCGGGAAAAAGGATCTTCAAGGGCTCGGAAGACGCGTTCCATGAATTTGCGCATCGAGTAGCGATAGCTTCGCACCAAACCTTCAAAGATCGCTTCCTTGCTGGGATAATACATGTAGATCGCACCCTGGGAGACATGCGCTTTCTCGGCAATGTCGCGGATGTTGGTGCCGTGAAATCCCTGGCGCGTAAATAACTCCAGGGCCGCAGCCTCAATGCGGAGCTGGTTCTCGTCGATTCGCTCCCTGGGAATTTCGGGCAAGAAAAGAATTGGAGGTTTGGCCGGATGTCCGTCGTTTTCCTTCGACTTGTTGGGCGGAGCGTCGGGCGGCGAACTCCAGAGCCTGCCCGAAAGAAAGCGGAGATAATCCACGCGGTCCCGCTCGGCCTGCAATGTGGGCTGCTGCAATATGTATTCCCTGGTTTTGCCGGGCGAACCCGCCGATCGATCATCGGGAGGCGAAGTCCACAGACCGCGGAAGAGCAGGTCGATGAACTTCTCAGTAGCTAGGTCGTTTGGGATGCCCAAGTGTTGCTCACCTTGCATGTGCCGTTCCATCAGGAAGAAGGTGAAGAAATACACATGGATAGAAGCCAGCACAAACGCCGGATCCTCGCCGCGCCAGCCGGGCTGCTCTCTCACCTTTTCCAGCACGGCGCCGAGCAGTTTCCGGAATTGTTCCGGCACGTCGTGAAATACCTCAAGAAAATGCTGGTTCTTAAATTCGATCACGTCGCTCAGAAGCATCAGGAAGGATTCGGAATCGTCGTACATCAGGCCTTGGACTGCCGAAGCCAGGCTCTTCAGGCCCTGTCTGGAAAGAGGCTCCTGCAAACCAGAAACAGCTTTTCGCAACCACTCGCTCATGTGCAAGCGGTATCTTTGGGCCAGGCTGGCGAAAATGGCCTCTTTACTTGGAAAGTAGGTATAGATCGTTCCAGTCGAGACGCCTACTTTTTCTGCAATCTCGCGATTGTTGGTTCCGTGAAATCCCTGGCTGGTAAACAGTTCAAGGGCGGCAGCCTCAATACGACGCTGGTTCTCTTGAGTCCGTTCTTTGGCAATCTTGGGCACAGCGAGCGACAGGTCCATTATATAAACGCTGCAGTTCGAATTGGAAACGAGGTGGAATTGCCAATGTTACAATGGCTCAAAAAACCGGTGACCAATGTCCATCAACATCGATTCGCTTTCTGAAGAAGAGCTGCTTGAACTGAATCACAAAGTCGTCGCCCGGATTCGCTTCTTGCGCGAGATGCGCTCTCATGTGCAAATGCTGGATTTTCGAATCGGGGAGCGGGTTCGGTTCCAGCCCTCCGGCCGTCCAGAAGTTTTTGGGACGATTACGCGCTATAACAAAAAGACCGTCACCGTGATCACCGATTGCGGCCACCATTGGAATGTCGCTCCCGGCCTGCTCTACAAGGTCAAAGGCGGCTCCGAGGAGAACGAAGTCAAATCGAACAAAACTGTTGTTCAGTTTCCGGGGAGGTGAAGTCATTGGGTAGACAAGTCATTGTGGACCCAAGATTTTCAGCAGCTTGATATTTAATCTCGGGCGAGAGGAGCGAGCCTCAGTAGTTTGAGGAACCTTAGATGTCGACCATAGTCTTCACGGCCAACTTGTCATTCGTCCTAGCCCACAAGCGAAGACCACGAGCTGTGCGCCCGGCACGCGTAGAAGCACGCCGTGGCCGCCGTTTCGACTCGAGCTCTTTTGCGACCTTGAGCGCCTCACCCTTTAATTTCGACATTAGCCGGCGCCGCTGGGCTGGCGGGATATTGCTGTGGCGGGCCAAGTACGAAAGTAGTGTAGCTTCATATCCACTGATCGTCGGCATAGCCATACTCTATCATTACGTGTTCTGTTCTACAAATATTGGATGATGGCCAGCCAGGATCGGATATCCGCTTACTCCCAAATCTCCCCGCCCGTCGGCGGTCCATTCTTCACCATATTCAACCGTAATGTTTAGGACCAAGGCACTGGCCCGGTCGGGAAGTTGAAGTTCTCTCGTCCGCCCAGTTCGGGTGTCCTTCCAAAGAGCAATAACATTATTCCGGTTCTCTCCATCGTGGGGACGACTGAGGCCTGACATTCCAGTGCTGGTTACCGTCAGAACGGATGAACCAGGATCATCAGCCAAGGAAGCCGCATATCTGGCGGGCCAACGTGCCGAAAGTTGCGGACCATCCATTAGCAATGCAATCACCAGATTTGGTCCCACTGCCCTCGCGAGATCTCCAACCGGATCAGGTCTGGCTAGATCCTCACAAATTAGAACTGACATTGTGAGCCATGGACGCAATGAGATGAACATCAGTTTGCGCTCGGCAAGTGATATGTGCTCCCACCAATTGGCCTCTGGATGGAGATTTGTTCCAATGCCATACTGCATGATCTGAGATTTGTTCAGCTTCCAGCGGTGATGCTTCTGCTGCTGCAGAGGCACTCGGAAATCACCCGGCAAGACCATGTCCATGTGAACGGAGTTGGTGCCGCACAGCCTTGAGGAAGGAGCGGCTTGACCAACCCCTGCAATTAAGAAGCGGCGGTCGGTGACGAAGTTTCGTGCCAAGCGTTGATATTCACCTTGAGAAAGTGCAAGTTCGGGTAGGATTACACCGTCTATTCTTCCTATCTGCATTTCCGCAGTCTTAATGATTTGCCTCACTAGAGCCGTGGATGGCCCGGGAGCAGCTTGGAAGGTAAACAAACCGTATGATCCGCGCTGAACCGAATCGCTCAATAATACTTTCTTGTTCGCCAAAAACTGGCTGGGGACAATTCGCTTAGGCCAAGGAATGATCAAAAGATTAAGAGAGTGCTCTTGGGTCTCGGTGCCGAAGCTGTACCACTCCGGTCGTAAATCCGTCGCCGGACAATAGGCTGCATAGTGTGATAGGGACCTTATGGTCATGCCATTTTGCGGAGTGTGCATTTTAGGCAGTACCCGTGCCCTTGTAGGATCTATTTCCTTACACATGGTCGAACCTTCGGGGATAGTGAAGAACAGCCGTTCCTCCGCATCCCACAAGAACGGGTCTTTTACTACTCGCTCGGGTCTGCCTGCAACGTGCGAAATAGATATTCCTACTCCAACGCATGCTTCATCGGAACAAGCCAGTAGAAAAAGCAAGGAGGCGAGGCAGTCACGTTTTGTCCGTAATTGGCTTAGAGGTAATTTCCAGGTCTTGACCACGCGGGTCCAGTGCTTCTGCAATTCCGGTGGAATCTGCTCCGTTGTCGTTGCAACATTCCGCCACTGAGTTCCTATTTCACGCGCGTAGTCTGGCCAGTTCTGGCCTTTCGGCAGCTTGGCTCGCGGCGGCTGATCATCTGTTACGACCGTATAGGCACCTGAACGATGAAGGACGGCTGCGACCATGCAGAACACATCTGGAGGCCATCGCGGAATCTCTTGCCCCAGCCGGCTAATGAAATACTTCATGCAAGCTTCAATAGTCTCCGCGTTGGTAGTCATAGCGTAATGCTATACTCCCGAAGAGATCAAAAACAATTTCGAACAAAACAAATTATGGCCGGCCAGACCAGTTCAAACTGTTAGCACCGATTGGCCGGTGCTGTTAATGCGAGTGCATTGTAACCCGCGGCGAGATAAATCCCCTTACAAATCAAGTCAGGCAAGCATCGTCGACTAAAATCTCTGCATGACAAAAGACTGGACCACAAAGCTGATTCATTCAGATGCCCAGGTTCCTGAAGGTTTTAGCTCGCTTGCATCTCCCGTATATCGCGGCTCAACGGTCTTGTTCTCCCAGGCCGCCATCGCCAACGACCATTGGAACCAGCACGAGGCCGGCTACACTTATGGACTCTATGGGACGCCCACAACCCTGGAACTGGCGGCCAAGATTTGCGAATTGGAGAAGGGCTTCCGCACATTCATTACTCCAGGGGGACAGGGCGCCATATCCCTAATTCATTTTGCGCTGTTGAAGGCGGGCGATCATGTCCTTTTGCCGGAAAGTATTTATGGTCCTAATCGAAGATTGGCGAATGATGTCCTGCGGCGATTTGGTGTCGAGGCAAGCTATTACCCACCCATGGCCGGACGCGAAATTGAAACGGCATTTCGCGCAAACACCCGCGTCGTTTGGTGCGAGACTCCCGGGTCGGTCACGATGGAAGTCCAGGATGTTCCGGCCATCGCCGAGATAGCACATCGACATGGTGCAATCGTCGTCCTGGATAATACCTGGTCATCAGGAATTTACTTCGATGCCTTCGCGCATGGCGTCGACATTTCAATGCAAGCCCTGACTAAGTACATCGGCGGACATAGTGATCTGCTGCTCGGCTCAGTTACCACACGCGATGCCGCCATGTATGAACGAATAGGTGAGACCTGCCAACTGTTGGGGTGTGCCGCTTCTCCTGATGATTGCAGCCTTGCGCTGCGCGGCATGAAGACGCTTGCCGTCCGGTTGAAAACTGTTGAGCGCTCAGCTTATGCCGTCGCGCAATGGCTTCAGGAGCGTCCAGAAGTGGAAGTGGTTTTGCATCCGGCGCTGCCCTCGTGTCCTGGGCACG
>DASZFK010000764.1:0-4628 GCA_035939855.1 Candidatus Angelobacter sp. | reverse complement strand
ATTCCCGTTCGTAACCAGGACATTTCGTTGAAGTTCTACACCGAAAAGCTTGGATTCAAGATCGTTACCGACCAGCCCCATACGGAAAAACAACGCTGGATTGAACTCATGATTCCCGGCGCCGATTCCGGCCTTTCACTTTTTACGCCTGATGAACATGAAGAGCGCATCGGCCAATTTCAGTCCATTTCGTTCTGGTGCGATGATGTGTTCGCAACCGCCAAGGTCTTGAAATCCAAGGGGGTGGAGTTTTCCGTGGATCCCAAGGCGGAAGTTTGGGGGACAATGGCCATTTTCAAGGATCCCGATGGAAATCAGTTTGTGCTGTCGGAGAAGTAAGTGATTTGGTAGTGAACGTTCTACTGTAGCGCCGCTTACGAATGTAATCGTGACATCCTCTCGTTTTTGGGTATGCTTCTGACAAAGCCCAGTTCCAGCAACGATTGAAGAAGGAAGCCCACCCTCCGGGATCAATTTCCATTGGGAGTGGGAGCACAGGAGAGGGGTGTCTAGAAGTGGAAATACCATCTGCACCTGAACTTCAGGTGGCGGGAATACCATTTGCTCGAAATATGTATCCGATGTGGGTCTTCGACCGTGAGACTCTAGCCTTCCTCGACGTCAACGAGGCGGCTGTTCAGCAATACGGTTATTCCCGGCACGAATTCTTGCGTATGACGATCAAGGAGATCCGTCCGCCCGAAGATGTTCCCGAGCTGCTCCGGCAGACCGAAGTGCTGCGGCCCAATGGTCCAAGCACCGGAGCAAACTGGCGGCATCGCGACCGGAATGGTGTGGTCTTTCCGGTGGCCATCACGAGTTGGGATGTAAACTTCCGTGGCCGGCCTGCGGAACTCGTGTTGGCCCGGAGAGAAAAATGAGCTGTTGCAAGTTCGTTCGACGATGTTGAATGCACATCAAGTTCATGCGGCAGCCTGTTACCATTTTAGGTCTGTATGGCTTCAACCGATCCGCGTGACAGGTCGAGTACGCTGCGTGCCTTAATCAGACTGGCGCGCCCTTATAAGAAGCGGTTTGTGCTGATTGCGCTGCTGGCTTTGCTGGGGACGGCTGCTGATCTGGTCCAGCCGTTGATCTATCGCATCGCGATCAACGACGTTGCGGGCCTCTTTGTCGATCGTCCCACCGATACAACCAAAGCAGACGAGGACAGCACGCCTCAGGTCCAGTCGCCGCCAAAGCCCCGCCCGGAGCATCCCAAGCCTTCGGCTGCGGAAAGAAAGCAGCGCCAGCAGGAGCGCAGAGCACTGAAGGTCCAGCAGAAGCACCACACGGGCTTTGCCAAGCCGCCCGGAGTTGTGGCTCCCCGCACCAGTTCGCAAACGCTTGTGACTTTGTTGTGGGCGGCGGCGGGGCTGTTCGTAATCAGCGTCCTCGGGTACTACCTGTCGTTGCTATCTGAATATCAGAGTGTGGTGGTGGCCAGCGATATTGAGGCCAAACTGATTCAATCCACCTTTGGTCACGTCCTGCGTTTGCCGATCTCATTCTTCAACAGGAAGGCGAGCGGTGGCCTGGCCAAGCGCATCGATCAATCAGACCAGGTCGCGCCGATCATTTCAGCATTCTCACAGCAGATCGCTCCCGAAGCAGTACGGATTCTAGGCATCTGCGCGATCATGCTGTTTCAAAGCTGGCGGCTCGGGCTGGCGGCCCTTGCTATCTTACCGTTGTATTTCGTGATCACCCGGCAGGCCACGCGACGGCTGGAATCCGGCATGGACGAGTACTACAGTATGTGGGAAAAGGTATCCGTCCGAATCCAAGATGCATTGGCCGCCATAAAAACGGTAAAGCTCTCTGGGGCCGAGCCTCGGGAGGTCGACAAGCTGCAAGATATTTCACAGGTGGCCTACGCAGACTACCTGGAGCGCGCCCGGCTCAGCAACCGATATCTGTTTCTGCAAAGAACGCTCAACCATTTCAGTAAGGCCCTGGTCTTGGGTTATGGCGGTTACATGGTCCTGGACCGTCAACTTACTCCCGGCGACGTAGTCATGTTTGTCGCATACCTTGACCGGCTTTACGATCCCATTGACTCGCTCAGCAGCATTGCCGTCAACATCCAGCAAAACCTGGCTTCGCTCGGCCGCGGGATTCGTTTGCTCGAAACCGGGCCAGAGGAGGCAAGCGGCTCACCCTTGTTGCCTGGTCCGGGCAAGGTGGAGTTTCAGGATGTTCGATTCCAATACGTGCCGGAACGCGAGGTCTTGCGAGGCTTGACCTTCGCGATCGAGCCGCGCCAGGTGACCGCAATTGTGGGCCCCTCCGGGGCGGGCAAAACAACAACCGCCGATTTACTGCTCAAGCTTTGGGAGCCAACATCGGGCGAGATTCTCATCGATGGCCAAGCGCTCGAGCAGATCGATCCCTCCTCGGTTCGCCGCGCCATCGGCATGGTGACTGCGGACGGCGCGATTTTTCGAGGCACGCTCGCCGACAATATTCGCTACAAGCGTCCCGACGCCACTGACGAAGAGGTGGAGAGCGCTGCCTTGGCTGCCGGCCTGCAAAATACTTTGAGCCGGTTGCCGGAAGGGCTGCAGAGCGAAATCGGAGAGCGCGGACTGGGGCTTTCCGTAGGCGAGCGGCAACGCCTGCAGATCGCGCGTATCCTGGCGGACAAGCCGCGCATTCTCGTCCTGGACGAAGCTACAGCCAATCTCGATTACGAAACCGAGAATGAGGTAAAGCAGGCGCTCAGCCAATTGCGTCCACGCCCGACAACATTACTCATCGCTCATCGGTATTCGATGGTGAAGGATGCCGATTACGTGATCGTGCTGGATGAAGGCCGAATCCGGGAACAAGGTACTCCAGAGCAACTCATCGCCGCGCACGGTTGGTTTGCCAATCTGGCAGCGCAGGCCGCGGAAAGCGCGACGGGAACTGGGTGAGTTGGATTGGGCGACTGGGAGTGGGTAATTGAGTAAGTTGGTAATTGGGTAAGTTGGGAATCAAGTGCGGTAATTATAGCGGCACACTACGTTTTCTTCTTTCGCCTTGAGCGTGACGGAACCGGATCGTAGGCATCCATCTCGGTTGTTTTTAAGATTTTGTACTTCACATTTTGCGGGGAGACAAACTCTTCTACAGCGCGAATGCTTTCAGGGGCGGGCATGCCCCGTGGGCGCTGGTCCAATGATGAATTTGCGACCTTTGCTGTCGCGCCTTTTTGTGATTTTTTACCGTTTGAGGATTTTTTGTTTGGCGGTATGGTCATTGGAGCTACCTTCATCGCGAATCCTTATCGTTAGATGTAAAGGACAAGCCTCCCTGATCTATGGACCTGAAGATTTTTCTTTGTGATTGGGAGACACGGAATCAGTAGCCCCCTTTGCAAGCTCAGAGCGGTCTCGATCGTTTTTGCTACGGAACCCGGCGTTGGGTTCGGTGCCCAAGAATCGCCCCGAACCCTGGTGGGTTAGTTGCGCTAGCCCAATTTGATCGAAGTTACAGCGTGAACCTCGAAAATCGTTGGCATCCGGGGTTTGAGGCTTGGTGGACCGGGCCGCTGTCCGTTGCTGTGGGTCGCATCGAAAAACAACGAGCCTTCGATGGTGACAGGAATTGGAGGTTGATAGTAGTGGTATCCAGCGCCGGGCAGCTTTGTTCCAAAAAATTTCTTGTAGGCAGTCCGGGAGGAGTTCAGAGGTCCGAATGCTGGACTGTTCGTCGGAGGCAGCCCCGAAACCTCCATTGTCATATAAACTTCGTTTGGATGTTGCGGACCTGTTCCGACAATCAAGTGGAAATCATTGTCTGCCTCGCGGCTTGCCGCATACAGGAAACCTGCGACTTTGATATTGCGCATCTCCTGTTTGACGCGATTGGAGGTTGCGGCGGTTGAGATTTTTAGCTTTTTCATGGCATCGATGGACGGTAGCGAGGCAACCAGGGCGGCTACATCTGCGAAATTCTCGACGGGCGCCTTGGCAATGGAAAGCTTGGCTGCCTTACGATCGGTGCCTGTGAAATTGTCGCCGGTTGAGACCGTGCGGCGGGCCGCGGCCTTCACGGCTGTTACTGGCGGCTGCTTCGCTCTCAACACCCGGGCAAATTCTATTGCTGTTGGAGATTTCTCGTAAGTGTCAACCTCGGTCGTGTGCAGGATGTGATATTTGGATTTGAATTTCTCAACTTTATGAATTGAATCCAGAGCCGGCATGCCTCGCCGCGTGGGATCCAATGGCAGGGACGATTTTTCGCCAGTAAGAGGTATATTCTTTTCGGCCATCTCGATCTCTCCTGTCAGCCAGAATGTACAACAGATACTTCACAACAATTTTGTTCCCGTTTGTGGACTGCTGAGGTACCACCTAATCATACGCCAGCTTGTTGATGGTAAGTCAACCAAAGCGCCGATGGTGCTCCCAGTATTCGGGCCACGGCGCGCGCAAGTTCCGGCAAAGCAGAATGTCAGGATGATCGCGGGATTCTTCGTTTTCAATACTCCAGGGATTCGTATTCTGGGCAGCGACAATGCAGTTGTCGAACAATCGTCTGCCTGCCTCCAGGGGGAAGCCGGCGACGATCACAATTTCCGGCAGGCGAGAATCATATCCGCGATACCAGAAGGAATTAGTCAAACCCATTGCGTGAGGCAG
>DASZFK010000763.1:0-4077 GCA_035939855.1 Candidatus Angelobacter sp. | reverse complement strand
GGTTCATGACCTTTTTCGGCGAACTCAGGTTGGGTAAGGTGGATGTGGGTGAAGAGGCCCACAAACCCGACGCTCCCGCGCACGGCCAGCATGGAGCCGCGTCCGCCAATCATGGTCATGGCCACGATGACCACGAACACGGTGGCGTCCATGAATCCCCTTGGATCATGCTTGCGCCCCTGGTGATTCTGGCGATCCTCTCGATCGTTGGCGGATTGGTGGGTGTACCCGAGTCCATGCCTGGGCCGCACCAATGGAGTATCACGCACTACCTCGCGCCCGCCGTCGCACCGGTCAACGCCGAGGCCGCCGTTCCAGAAGCCGCGGAGCACTCGAAAGAATTGATCTTTGCCGGCCTTTCCGTTCTGGTGGCAGCGATAGGTTTCATTTTGGCTTGGCTGCTTTATTACAAGCGGCCTGAGCTTCCCGATCGCTTCACGGCGCGTATTCATGGAATCTACAAGATCGTTTATCACAAATACTACGTCGACGAAGGCTATGGAGCGCTGTTCGTCAGACCTTTATTAGCTCTTTCAACTCACGTCCTCTGGCGAGGCATAGACCAGACTATTATCGACGGAACAGTCAACGGGGCGGGATCCGCCTCAAAGGGAATCGGAAGTGAATTGCGCAGAATGCAATCCGGTAATATCCGCTCTTATGCCGCTTGGGTGGCAATCGGAGGAGCGGCAGTGGTCGCATACATGATCTGGAGAGGGGTGGGCAAGTGAACGACTCAATGATTCTCACGCTGATCACCTTTATCCCGGCTGCCGGCGCGATCGTGCTGATGCTGTTGCCACGCAACGACCACATCATTCGTACCGTTGCCCTGCTTGTCTCTCTGGTTGCTTTTGCGGTTTCGATTTTTCTGCCAGTCAGCTTCCAAGGCAATCAGAACGGCTTTCAATTTTCTGTGGATCATCCCTGGATA
This sequence comes from Candidatus Angelobacter sp., assembly GCA_035939855.1. GTDB lineage: Bacteria > Acidobacteriota > Terriglobia > Terriglobales > Acidobacteriaceae > Angelobacter. The sequence continues at coordinate 3,143 of DASZFK010000763.1, read as the reverse complement.
GGGCAGGCTATTCACTACCACTTAGGCGTGGATGGCGTCTCGATGTGGCTGGTGCTGCTCACTACTTTTCTGGTTCCGTTGAGCGTCTTGATCTCCTGGAAATCGATTCACGATCGCGTAAAAGAATTTTTCGTGCTGCTCCTGCTGCTGGAGACGGCCATGATCGGCGTGTTCGTTTCCCTTGACATGTTCTTGTTCTATGTCTTTTGGGAAGCGACGCTGATTCCCATGGCTTTGCTGATCGGCATGTACGGGCACGAGCGGCGCATCTACGCAGCGGTGAAATTTTTCCTGTACACGATGGTGGCATCGGTCTTCATGCTGGCGGCCATCATCTATCTTTATACGCAGACCCATAGCTTTGATTATGCGACCATTCGGGAAGCCTTAACGGGGCACACCAGCTACGCCTTTAGCCCGGCTGCATTGCAATGGCTCTTTCTGGGTTTCTTCATAGCATTTGCCGTGAAGGTGCCCTTATTTCCGTTTCATACATGGTTGCCCGACGCCCACGTGGAAGCGCCGACCGCTGGCTCTGTGCTGCTGGCGGCCGTGTTGCTGAAGATGGGCACCTATGGCTTGCTCCGCTTTAATGTTGGTTTCTTTCCCAAGCAGGCTCACGACAATGCTCCGTGGATTATCGTGCTGGCGCTTATCGGCATTGTTTATGGCGCGCTCGTTGCGCTGGTTCAACCGAATCTGAAGAAGCTGATTGCTTATTCATCGGTAAGCCACCTGGGTTTTGTCGTGCTCGGGATCTTCACCTTTACCCAGGTCGGCACCGATGGCGCTGTCTATCAGATGTTGAATCACGGCATCTCCACCGGAGCGTTGTTCATGCTGGCGGGCATGATCTACGAGCGCAAGCACACCTACGAGTTGAGCGCCTACGGTGGTCTGGCTACGCCGATGCCGGTCTATGCAACGTTCTTTTTGGTAGCTGTGCTCTCCTCCGTTGGGCTGCCTCTGCTGAATGGATTTGTAGGTGAATTCCTGGTGCTTAGTGGCACAGCCCAAAGCACTCTGCCGCACAACATCTGGTATACGGTGTTGGGCACCACTGGCGTGATCTGGGCTGCCGCCTATTTGCTTTGGATGTACCAACGAGTGTTTTACGGTCCGATCCGGCACGAGGAAAACAAACGTCTGGCTGATATCAATGGCCGCGAGCAGATCTCGCTGTGGCCGTTAATGGCGATGGCATTGATCATGGGCGTGGCTTCACCTTTCTGGATGAAGTCGATCGACCCTGCGGTGAGCCAGGTAATTCAGCCTGTGCAGCAGGTTCACTCAGCGCATGTGACAGCCCAGGGTGGTCATTAGGAACAAGAAGACAAGAGATGAATCCAATTTCAACCGTTGATTACATTCGCATCCTGCCTGAACTGGTGCTCACCATTTTTGGCATTGGGGTCATGTTCATCGACCCATTTTTGCCCGGAAAAGCGAGCCGCAAAGGAATAGGCATCTTCTCGCTGGTAGGGGCGCTGGCGGCTGTTGCAGCCGGTTTTTATCAAGCATCATGCCTGGCCTCTGATCCCAGTTTTGGCGCCGCCGGATGGTTCGGCATGGTACGGGTCGATAGCTTCAGTATCTTTTTTCACATTCTGGTTCCTGCCATCTCTGCGATTTGTATCCTGTTCTCTCTTGAATATCTCGACCAGCAGAATATCCGCACCGGCGAATATTACGGTTTGATCCTTTTTGGCACCGTCGGCATGGTGCTGATGTCTTCCGCCATTGAACTGGTTTTGATCTTCATTGCCCTGGAGATTTCCTCCATCGCCACCTACATCCTGGCTGGATACCGCCAGCGCACCGCTGCCAGCACCGAATCGGCCATCAAGTACTTCCTGCTCGGGTCTTTTGCTACAGCGTTCTTTCTTTACGGTGTGGCCATGATGTTTGGCGCCACCGGTTCAACCAGCATTCCGAAAATTGCCGAGGCTCTCACTGCTGGAAATCTCAGTTCTCTGGTGTTTGTAGCTACCGCGCTCATGTTGATTGGCCTGGGGTTCAAAGTAGCCTCCGCTCCCTTCCATATATGGACCCCGGATGTCTATGAGGGTGCGCCTGCTCCTATTGTGGCATTGATGTCCACCGGCCCTAAGGCGGCGGCATTTGCTGTGCTGTTGCGCGTGCTCTTTTCGACCGCCGCGCCGGGATGGTTCTGGCTCGTTTGGGTCTCGGCCGCCGTCTCCATGACGCTGGGTAATTTTGGCGCCTTGCTGCAGAACAATGTAAAGCGCATGTTGGCCTATTCATCGATAGCTCACGCAGGATACCTGCTGGTGGCCTTCGCCGCAGGTCGTCAGATGGGGCTCTCAGCCGCCATCTTTTACACCGCGGCTTATGCAGTCATGAACATTGGGGCGTTTGCCGTGGTGAGTCATCTGGCCGGCTCCGGCGAGCGCTTCACCTCCATTGACGACTATGCAGGATTGGGCCGGCGCGCTCCGCTGCTGGCGTTTACGCTTACCATCTTCATGCTCTCATTGATCGGCATTCCTCTGACGGCCGGCTTTTTTGCGAAGTATTACGTTTTCACTGCCGCATTGAACTCCAACCTTATTTGGCTTTCGATCATTGGCTTGGTGAACAGCGCCGTTGCCGCTTACTACTACCTGCGGCTGATTGTCGTAATGTATATGCGGGAGCCAACTGTGGAAATCGAGCCAGTGCGCGTAACGCCCGCGATGGGGTTGGCGTTGGTGCTGGCCGCGATTGCAACCATCTATTTGGGCGTGGCCCCGGGACATGTTTTGGATTACGCCACCCAGGGCGCGCAAAATCTCGCGCCAGGTCCTTCCGGCAAAATAGTCCTCCAAATCATGGGCGGAGCACAAGTTCGTAAGTAGCGGAAGCCGACCATTCGTTCTCTAATTCCCAAAAATACAAGGGGTGCCACCTTTCACGTCTCGATGAAGGGTGGGTTGTTGATTCCGAGATGGCTTACGCTGAAAACCCGGCTCTCAAACGGGCAAATCGATTTCGTTTCTCTGTTTTGGGAAAATACAAATTAAAACCCGAATGCCCTTTCTTCCACAGATTGTTAAGCCGTAATGGTTCTCACATAAACATTTGGCCATACGCCAAAAATTAACAGAAACCTCAGCGAAAACAGTCGGTTTTTTGCTTGCCAA
>DASZFK010000762.1:0-27090 GCA_035939855.1 Candidatus Angelobacter sp. | reverse complement strand
AAGGGGGAAGGGTCGCCGCAGAGTTGCGCCATCCGACCCGATTTTTGATTTTGCTGAGAACACGGCCTGCATAGTATTGGGCCAGCGGAGCGAAGCGGTAAAAGTTCTTCCATGTGGCTGGTGCGGCAGGGTAGCCGTGTTCCAGAGGATAATTGGCCCACTTCGGCTGGAATTTTGCCAACATGCGTCGGATAAGAAGGCTGCGCTGGCGATCCTGGGCGCGCGTTGCAAGCATGACCTCGAGGACGCTGCGAAACATAAACGGCGAAGCACAGGGCCAGAGGCGATTGCTGCTGCTCATGATGCGTCCATGCCAGCGTTGCATCCGCATGAGGATGTACGCTGAATCCATTTGCAGGGTATTTGGCAGTTTTTCCATCCCAGAATTTGCCCGCTTGATGGCGCGCGCCAGATGGTCGGCCAGGGCCGGTTTTTCCCGGAACACGGAAGCATCGAAGGCGCTGGCGGCGAAGCGACGGGCAGCGAGCATCTGGGCATCGAGCGGCAGGTGTTCGCCGATATGGGGGAAGAGAAGTTCCCACCAGTAGCCGCGCGCAACCTCACCGAAAGAGCCGTTCACGCTGATGTCGTATTTTCCAACGCTGCTCTCATGAATTTGCTGGACGCGTGAATACAGGACGAGGTCATATTCCCCATCGGTGAGCGGAAGGGCCCTACGGATCAATTCCAGCGAAATGTCCGGAGGCGGATCGAAATAGATGTGGGGTGTCCCGGCTAACCTGGCGAGACCTTGCGATACAGAAACATCGTCGCTGTCACGGAGGCCGGAGACGGTAACAGCGATGGGTAGTCCAGTTGCAACGAAGGCGGCCACTTCCGCGCGGGAATCGTATCCGCCGGTCAAGTCGCAAAGAGGACGCGGGAACGCTTTGCCGATTTTTTGGGCCGCTGTACACAGGCCCAACCAAAGCGCCTGCACAGCTTCGTTGCCGCCTATCGATTCCGGTGGAACTGAGGCGGGCGACCAATACCGTTCCGTGGCCGATGTGTGGGCGCCGGGCCTGATGCGCTCCACGGTTGCCGGGCCAAACTTTCGTACTTCCTCAAAGATACTGCGGTCTTCGTAAATCACGCCGGTGGCGATGAACTCGTGCAAGGCCACCGGATCAAGATGAATGCTGTCGAGCGCGGCCAGCAGGAGCGATGAACCGGAGATTGCAATCGCTCGCGGCATTCTCCTGATAAAGCAATGCAGGTTTCCGCACAGATCGGTAATGACAACCACTTCGCGAGAGCGGCCGTCGCCGATAATGATGGCAAAGCTTCCTTCAAGCTCAAGGCCAATTTGGGACGCATTGCCGTTGAGATATCGGTCGAGCAACTTTGCTTCGTCGCCTGAAGAAAAGCCGCCTGTATGGAACCATGTTCCCAGGGCGGCGAGCCAGCTTCCTGTCGGCTCATGGCGGGCAATGGTGGAACCGGAGCCATTCTGCCGTGGGAACGATGCCGCATAGAACCAATCTGCATGAAGCTGGTCCGAGGGTTTGGTGGAAAGCAATGATTGAGCGAGTTCGGTCCCCTGGGAGAAGGTCGCGTCCGCATCGGCTGGTCCGTTCTGAGAGGGAAGAACAACGAAGAAGTTTCCCATAGATGCATTGTCGGTTAACCCAATACTGTTCGATTAAAGAAGCTTATAAAAGCAAACCGTCATCCCGAGTGCTTGCTCGCGCGTCAGCGCGGGCAGGCAGGAGGGACCTTGTGTTTAGTTTTTAACCAGAATAGTTCTTGAGGTCAAGTGAACAGTTTTGGTTTAACAGGCAACGTTTTTTCCTCCAAGCCGCAAAGACAACACAAGGTCCCTTCAGCCTCTTCGCGCTTGCCCGAAGAGGCGCCGGGATGACGCGTTTTTCTTTACGGCGTTGTTACCAGAACGTCATCGAACTGGATGTGTTGGTTGCTTACGTCCAGGGCTATGGCTCCGCTGGGGAAGGCGGAGTCATTCACGGTGATGACGGCTGCGCCGTTGTAGATTACCGAGATTTGTGTCCCTGAAAAGCTGAGTTTCAGGTTGTTGAAGGTGTGGGCCGGAACGGTGACAGATGCCGTGCCCAGTAGCGTGAGGCCGGGAGTATCTATGTTCCAGGCTGCCGTGCGGTACAAGACGATCAGGTTCGATGCAGGGAGGACCCAGGCTTCATAGCCTGCTCCGGTGACGGGATTCACTCGTCCGCGAAGACCGCCAGGATAGTTGCCGGCTGCGAAGACCTTGAATTGGACCTCAACTGTATAGTCTGTCCATGAAGAGCTGCCGGCAAAGATCTGAGTGTGCCCGCCTCCGTTGTAGTCGGCTGCGTCTTGCGTTGGTGTCCAACCAGTGAACAAGCCAAGGGGCGACGGAGTCCAGTTGGTCAAAGAAGCTGAATTGAATGGGTCCTCGAACAGGATTCTTGACGGATCACGATAGGTAAAACCAGCCGCCAAGGTTGTGGGCACGCCAGAGCCATCGGACACCACCAGGTCCGCTGCTCCTGCAACCCCAGGTGGGACGACTACAGTCAACATGCTTCCGTCGGAGGAGGCCGACACAACCTCGGCGATTTGATTCTGGATGGTAATCATATCTGAGGTCTTGAGGTTGCTGCCGTAGATGTCCATTGAGTAGCCACCGCCGGTCGCTCCCTGAGTCGGACTGATTCGCGTGATGGCGGGTGCATACGGAGAGGTAACTGCTATGGAAGCAGTTGCCGAAAAACCGGAGTTGGAGGCGGTAATCGTCGACGTGCCGCCGGCGATAGGAGTAAGCAGACCGCTCGAGTTTACAGTGGCCACCGAAGGATTGCCGGAACTATAGACCGTAGCGGCATTGCTCGTAAGATCGAACGTGGAGCCGTCGCTCATTTTCGCGCTCAGTGCAAGTTGCTGCGAAATGCCGCCGATGGCCAATGACAGGTTTGCAGGAGACAACGTCAGGCCGGTTATGGAGATCGGAGGAACAGGCGTGCCGGTCACCAGCGCATCTTCAAATTCGATGTGCTGGCTGGAGCCTTCTAGGGCCACGCCCCCGGTTGCATACGAGGCGTCGGTGACGCTGAAGAGAGTGGTCCCATCCCAGATGGCCTGGATGTTCGTTCCCGTAACTTTCAGTTGAACTGTATGGAAGGTGTTGGTGTCGAAATTCAATGAGGCTGTGGCCAGGGTGCCGAGACCCGGCGCGTCGATGTTCCAGGCTGTCGCGCGAAAGAGCTTGACCTGGTTGCTTCCGGGATACAGCCAAAGCGCATAGCCTGCGCCGGTCGCGGGATTGACGCGGGCACGGATGCCGCCCGGATAATTCTGCAACGTAAACAGATCGATCTTTACTTCGAAAGTGTAGTCCTGCCAGTTTGACCGGCCGGCATACTGCTGGCTGCCGCCGATGCCGGCGTAGTCCCTGGCGTTATTGACATTGCTCCAGCCATTCGCAAGCGAGGCCGGCACGTTAGTCCAACCGGCGCTTGAGTCTCCGTTAAAGCTGTCCTGCAGCAGGACCTTCGATGGATCGAGATATATATAAGGAGCAGCTAAGGTACTTTGGCCACCTGAGTTACTGACGGCGACCGCCGCCTGGGTCCCTGTGGCATTCGCGGGAACTACTGCCGAGAGCAGTGTTGGATTGATGACCACTACGCCGGTGGCCTGAATGCCGCCAATGGTGACCTGAGTATCGGCGGTGAACGAAGAGCCATATATATTTATGATATTGCCGCCGGAAGCCGGTCCAGCAGTTGGACTCATCCGGGTGATTGCGGGAGGAACTGGGACAACAACCGGGGGCGGAGGCGGCGCGATTGCTGTCGCCAATCCATTGTTGAACCCTGGGACCGTCTGCCATTGGCCTTCATCGTCGCCGGAAAAGACCAGCACCTGGGTAGGCACCAGATTGCCGTCGGCATCAGCAGCCTTGCCGGTGAAGGTGTAGTTGATCTGGGAGCCATCGAACATGGCTTGCGACAAGACCGATTTATTGCGGGCGTATGAGTATTGGGCCATGTCCCCCATGAAGACCTGGTGAGCGCCGTGAGCGTTGAGCCAGTTGGAGACGCCAAAGATCACCTGTTGCGATGCATTGGGAGCGAGTCCGCCGGGGAGCGAGACGTTCTGTGGCAGCGGAGAATAGGCGGAATTCACGGGCGCGGCAGCACAGGTGGAGAAAGAATCGTCGTGGGTGTACAGTTCGACCGGCGCCAGGCTGGAAAAAAGCCTCCATGTATACCACTCGAATTTGCCCTGGGAAAAACCGATGCCGTTGCCCGCGGAGTTACACCATTCCACATCAGGAGTTCCGGCGAGACTGGAATTGAGCGCCCGTGAGCCGACCAGGAAAAAGTCTCGCGATGGAAGGCCCGCCCGGCTATGGATAGTGAGGTCGTCGGCAAACAAGAAAGAGAATGACTCGTCGCTGGCATAGACACCGGGTAGCTTTGGAGGCAACTCGTATTCCCAAAATGGATATGCATACAGGCGTCCGGTCTGGAATCCGGAGTCGGAAGGGGTGGTCGTGTATTCGAAGCCGGGTCGCTCGGTGGCGCTGACGTAGCGAAATCCAAGGTTCCAAAGATCATATCCAAGATTGTCAGAGAGATCGTAAAAATGGCCCACCAGCCAGCGCGAGAGACCCTTGTCAGGAAGAGGATCGGCAATGGGATAGGCGCTGGATTTTCCTTCCCAGTTCAGAATGGCCTGGATGCTGGCCTGTTCTTCTGCATCGGTCAATGGTCCGGGAGGATTATCGGTCCCAGCCCAAAACAGATCCCCGTATTCACTGCTCTGAAAGCCATGCGGACTGAGTTGCAGGTTCCCGGCCTTCATATCGTTAATGATCTCGGCCCGTCCAGTTTGTCCGGGCTGAAGGAAGTTCAGATAGACAGAGCCGGTCACCTTCCACGGACCGCCCACGCCCCAGGGCGAGCCATCGGGCACGGCGTTGCCGGTAAGCGCCGGATCATACATCTCCTGGACGCGCGTCCACCAGTTGGTGTCGACATTGTGGTCCATTCGCAGCGCCCATAGCTTCGGATAACCACGAACGACGAATGGCTTGCGAGCTGCCCACACCAGGCTTCTCCAGAACAGATCATCAACGCCCATCATGAAGCCGAAACGGTCGGCCTGCAGATAGTCGAGCGTGCCGAAGTTGACGGCGCGTCCAGACCCAAAGGTGGTGGCGATGATCAGAGGATCGTTACCCAGCCGGGCTATGACTGTGCCGGTGGCGTTCTGAAGAATGGTGGCAGTGGCGGAATTGAGATTGCCGTTTTGGTCGGGATGGAAAGAATAGACAAAGTCACCAGGGACTTCCAAAGGAGATTTCCACTGCATGGCAGAGATGAAGTGGGTGTTAGCGCCGCCGGAGCCCAAGGCGGCAGGGACCATGATGGTTGTGCCGGCGGTACCGGAGACGAAGCCGGTCGCTCTAAAAATCGTAAGCAGATGCTGAGAGGTGGCGGGTTGCGGGGAAGAATCAAGATTCACAAACCCCGAACCGCTCTTTACCGCGTTCACGATGGCGGCTTGCCAGGTGGCCGGAAGCGCGAGGCCCGGCTGGGCCGCGACAATCAATTGCCGCAAATTGAGATCGGCTGGCGGAGCGGCCGCCGAGACGTCAAAAAGTTCATAAGGAATTTGCAAATGCTCGAAATACCTTTCGGCATAGCACTGGTATTTTCCGGGGCTGGATGAATTGCCGTTGTAGCCGGTGCTGTTAGAAGAATCGACCAGGACTGCCATGGTCAAGTTGGTAGTTTGAGAAGTTGCTTGAACTGAAAAAATTGTAATTATTACTAATATACTACTATACAAACTAAAGGCCCACCTGGGAGAAAGAAGGCTGTTCATCGCGTTTTCCTTTGTCTTTGGCCTGAAATGTTCAGGTTGCAGAGGGTATCGGCAGATTTGAGAGACGTTTAACTACAGGAGATGCGACCCGTCTTCTGTTTTCCGCCTGTTGGTTTCATTATGGAACAGTCCATCCGGAATGGTTGTGATCTAGATCACAGAGAATTAGCTCCTAGCTTGGCATCGCAGAGCGATGAATTTTGTTAATGCCACTTACTTTTAAGTGTTTTCTTAGTCGTTTTGCAGTGCGATAAACCGAACGCCGTAGGCGCGACCAGAAGTTAGATCAAGAGCAGGAGTTGAATATCCGGAACCTGGGGAAAAGCAAAGCGCACAATGATCGTCAAATCACTGTGCGCTTTATTGCAGCAATTACTTTCGAGGCTACTTCACTACTACCACAACATCTGTGGCCTGCACCTGGTTTCCAGAGGTGCCGGTGATGGTCATGGTGTAGGTCCCTTGCGGAGTGAAGGTCAGGCTATTATTGAACAATTGAGTCTGGCCGTTTCCGCCGCAACCCGCCAGCAACAGCGCGATCAGGCAGAAGGTAGGCAGGAGCGCAAGTCGCGAACGGCGCTTCATCAATAGCGTCAGCATCAGCAACATAAAGCTACTGAGCGCTGCCACGAACAACGCAGGTGGCGGCTGAGGAAATACCCGATTTACAGGTGCGGATGCGGCGTGCGCTGTAGTAGTGATCGTGACATTGACAGTAGTGCTTGATCCGTTGGGATTGACCGAATTAGGCGAGATGTTGCAAGTAGAGGCCGCCGGAAAGCCAAAACAGGCCAATGCGACCGGTTGGTTGAAGCCGCCGTTGGCCTGAACGGTGAGGGTGTAGGTTTGGTTCTGCCCGGCAGAGATGGTTGCCGTGCTCGGGCTGGCGGAAAGCGAGAATGCAGCGCCGCCACCTCCGTTAGAACCATTGACGATGATGGTGGCTTTCGCCGAAGACCCTCCGTTGGAGGCAGTTATGGTTGCGGTCCCATTGGCCACGGCGGTAACTACACCTCCGCTGCTGACAGTGGCAACCGAGGGGGTATCCGACTGATAGGTGGTGCCTCCGGCATGGGTGAGGTCCTGGCTTGTGCCGTTGGAAAGATTCTCTTCGAAGTTGAGCTGGACGGTCGATCCGAGCGCGGTAAGGGTCAACGATGGCGGACTTAAGATTACCCCTGTGACAGTCACTTGCGGAAGGTTGAGAGTGACCGCAGAAGTGGTCGAGAGCTTGCCATTGGTGGCGGTAATGGTCGCCGTTGACAATCCGGGAGTCGAACCCGTAGCCGTGACAATTCCGTTTGTGTCAACCGTCGCCACAGTTGTGTCGCTCGATTGATAGGCAGTATTGGGATTGTGCGTAAAGTCCTGCTGGAAGCCATTATTGAAATTGGCTAGCACGGTAAGCGCCTGCGTCGAGCCGGTTTTTATCAGCGTAAACGCACTGGGATTTACAGTAAGACTGGTTACAACCGGTGTTGGCGTCGGAGTGGGAGTTGGTGTCGGTGTTGGGGTAGGCGTAGGGGTTGGTGTAGGGGTCGGCGTCGGTGTTGGGGTTGGTGTCGGAGTTGGTGTAGGGGTCGGGGTCGGGGTCGGAGTTGGCGTGGGCACCGCATTGTTGTTCGTCACAATCACATCTTCAAATTGAATGTGCTGATTGGAGACGTCGAGAGCAACGGCGCCCTGCAAAAATGGATTGTTGGTATCGGTTGCGCCGAGAATTGGCGTGCCGTCAAAATTGACTCGAATTACGTTTCCAGAGACTGACATTTGTATCGTGTGGAACACATTCGGAGTAATGGTGACCGTGGCAGGATTCTGAAATCCGGGATCGGGATTCAAAATGCCCAGACTGGCGCCATCGATATTCCACTGGCCCACGCGGAAGAGGAAAGCCTGGTTGTCGGCAGGACGCAACCAAACCTCGTAGCTGGCGCCGCCTGCCAAAGTTTGATCGTTGCTTTGCACGCGCGTGCGCAGTCCGCCAGGAAAATTATTTCCCGAAAACACCTGAACTTTGGCTTCCAGGGTGTAGTCGGTCCAGGCGGCGCTGCCGGCAAACTGCTGGGTCGCGCCGCTTCCAGGATAATCCTTTGCGCCATTGGTCAAAGTAAAGTTGGCGCCGTTGCTGTTATTGAATGGGCCGGTTGTCCAGGGGTCGGCGATATCGCCGTTGAAGCTGTCCTGAAACAGGATGGCATTCCGGTTGAGGTAGGTATACGCGCTCGACAATGTGCTGGATATAGCGCCGTCTGTAGCAACGACATCGGCTACGGTGCCGATGGAGTTGGCAGGGATAGTGGCGGCAATTCGCGTACTGTCGATGAACGTGACATTGGTGGCGGCGATGCCGCCGATGGTTACGGTTGTAGATGGGGTAAATCCGGAACCATGCAGGTTAATCGTGTTTCCGCCGTTGTCCGGTCCCGACGTGGGACTGACACGCGTGATGGATGGTCCAGTCTGGCCCCTTACGGACCCTGGAGGAATGGCCATGACAATGGAAAATAGAATTGCTACACAAGCTATAAAAATTTTTACACTGCGCTCGCTGGGTGTTCCCTGCATCTTTCCCCCTGATTCGTTACCTCTTGTGCGCCCACAAAGATTCCTGATCGGCTTTTGCGTCGATTCAGATTTCAGGAACTACGAGATTTCCTGAAGTTGCAGATTTGAAATTTTAAAAATCGGAAAATTATTCATTGAAATCTCTAATTATGTCTAGTGCTTTTTCCCATTTTGGTTAGTACCTAAGTACTCACCTGAGAGAGAACGCGGGTTGAGAAGAATTCGCTGCGCAGTTTTTCTGAAAGACTGATTAAAGTTTCTTAATGCCTCCCTTGGCAATGGCAATCAGCAAGGCCCCTTCCGCTCAACCCGTGCTGCGCACACGTGTCGAGTCTCAGGATGACGATCCATTTTTTAAATTAGAACTTCCCTAACTGAACAGTTAAAGCTCGTTTTGGTCGGCTCTTACGCAAGGTTTTCTACAAGAGGTTCGCCCTTAGACGCACTTAGGTTCTCCTGCATTTGCGAGCATGAGGGATGTTTGGCCTGGATCTTTTCAACTGCCTGGCGGGCGATTTTTACCATTTCGTTGTTGTTCAGGGTTGAATTTACGATCTGCGTGGTGTTGGCTACCAGCAATCGAGGAATGCTGGTTTGCATCTCAGGAGCCAGGCTTGAATAATTCAGGACTGGAATCGGCTGCACGAATTTTTCCCTGAAAACCAAGTGCTTCTCAATATCGCCCGGTTGCAAATCCGGAAAAACGGTTTTCAGGTTCGACAAGAACAATTGCCAGACTTCTTCGTCGCCGGCATCAAAGAGCGGGTCGCCCGGGGAGGTATATTTCGGCAGGTAGACCAGATGCCTTCCGCGGGTTTCTTCCAATGAGATCAGGTTCGTCATCTCCACGATTCCAGTGAACGGAAGCGACTCGTCGGTCAGGTTGGTGACGTAAAAAGGGCTTAGCTTCCGTTTAAGCAGCAAGACCACGCAGACGATCCCAAGATATTTGACCTGCTGTAGCTTGTGCTTGTAGACGGAGTCCAGTTGGGGCGCCAATGAAGCGAGGGTCCGGCTGGGCACTGTGGAAATAACGTGATCGAAGCGCAGGGGACCATGGTTCGAGTCGAGGTCGATGCCATCGTCATGCTCGCGTAATCGTTGCACTTCAACGCCGGTAAGGACCCGACCGCCCAGGCGCTCGATTTCGGAAACCAAACGGGCGAGGACGGCCCGGTAGCCTCCGCGCACATATCCAAGCTTCTCTTTTTGACCGGCGTTGCGCTCCCGCGTGGAGTAAAGGCGGAAGATCGTGGCCCAAATAAAGGCTGCGGAAGCCTCTTCACGGGAAGTGCCCAGCTTGCATTTCAACAAAGGTCCCCACATTTTCCGGTAGTTGCCCTGTCCAAAAATCTTTATCAGCCAATTACGGACCGGGATGCTCTCCATCTGCCGGCCATTCCTGATGCGGGAGGCATAAAGCACGCCACAGCCAAGCCGGAACTTTTCCCAGAGCGAAAGAGGAGGAAATTTCAGGAAATCGAGCGTGCTGCTCATGGAATAGAGTTGACTGCCGGAGAAGAAACCTACTTTGGTCTCGGTCCAGCGCATCTCGGAATCCAAGCCAAGATCGTGCACCAGAGTCAAAAGCGGGCGATCGGAGGTGAGGATGCAATGATAAAACTTGTCCCAGCAGAATGGACCGAAATCAAAATAGGTAGCGAGCCCGCCGGGATGCGAGCGCGACTCGAGAACGGTAACGTCGAACCCGCTACGCAGAAGGTAGAAGGCTGCGGTAAGGCCGGTGATGCCTCCGCCGAGAATGCCGATCCGTGGAGTTGAGGCGCGCATTATTTGCCTGCACTCAGGGCCACACCCATGGAGATCACGGCAATGGCCAACCATCGCTGCCAGGGAATTGATTCTTTGAGCAGCAGGCGGGAAAGAAGCGCCACCAGAACGTAGCTGGAGCTTAGCAAAGGAAATGCATACGAGATGTCGATGCGCGAAAGCGCGACCATCCATAAGATGGTTGCAGCGATGAAACAAATGGCCCAGCCTATGACCCAGCCTGAGGTCAAAATATTCAACCACCAGCGGGGCGAGCGAGCATTGCCGCCTTGTACGCCTTTGCGCAACATGACCTGGGCGCATCCGCCCAGGATGATACTGGTCCACAAAGCGGCATTTGGATTCATGACAACTCCGTCCTACGATTTGCCGACCATTGCATCAGCATCACGCCTGCTATGACGATGGCGATACCCAGCCAGCGCCCGGGGGTGACTGACTCCTGAAACAAGAGTTGTCCGCCGAGCGCGACAATCGCATAGTTGAGGGCCGTGATCGGATAAAGATAGCTGATCTGCTTGCGCGATACGGCAAAGATCCACAGCAGCGTTCCCACGCCGTAGACACCTAGTCCAAAGAAGAGCCAGGGATTAAGCCAGCGTGCGGTTCCGCCTGGTCCGCCCCCCCGGATCTGGTTCAAGCCAAGCTTGATGAGCAGGTGACCGCAGCCCGCCATGACGACTGCGCCGAGCAAAGCCAATGTCCATGGAGGAGCCTTGGGCGCGACTGCGGACGACGACGGGCCAAACGGAATTGCGCTGGTGCGTGGGTTATCGTTATCCATGTGGTTAAGAAGCGGCTGTCAGCTCTGCTTTTGAAGACAATATTTGCCGTTGCCAGTCGATGGTCATCCGCAAGCCTTCTTCCAGATGGATCATCGGCGTGAACCTCAACATGGCGGACGCCTTGGTGATATCGGGAATCCGGCGCAAAACATCTTCGTATTTCCGGCCGGCAATATTTTCGTAAGGAATAAATTCAATTTTCGGGCTGCTTTTTTCTCCGGCCAGCTCGTAAATCATGTGCGCGAGCTTGAGAATCGAAATTTCGCGGGTGTTGCCGATATTGAAGACTTCGCCGGAAGGCCCATGTTCAAGGACCCTCACCAGGCCGTCGACCGTATCACTGACATAGGTAAAGCTCCGGGTCTGGCTGCCATCGCCGTGAATCGGAATGCTTTCGCCCTGCAGGACTGCGCTGATAAATACAGATTGCGGGCCGCCCCACCAGCTTAAGTTCTGGCGAGGGCCATACGACCCGAAGATGCGGACGATGCTGACCGGGATTCCATGCGCTTCGGCAAATGCCAATGCCAGATGCTCATCATAAAGTTTCGAAGCAGCGTAGGCCCAGCGCGCGATGGTCGAGGGCCCCAATACGCAGTCGCTGGTTTCGGAAAAAGGCGGCGAAGGGTTCTTGCCATAAACATCGGAGGTCGACGCCAGTAGAAACTTGGCCCGATGTCGGGACGCTAGTTCCAACGCGTTCAATGTGCCTTGAGAGTTGATCGTCAAGGTGTCGATGGCTTTTCCGTATCGCGGAATTTTGAAGGCAGCCAGGTGAGCGACGGCAGAGGCTTCATCCACGCAATGCAATAGCGCGCCCAGGTCGCATACATCTTCCTGGTGGAACTCAAAATCTTTATGGGCGACGGCCCGCGACAGGTTCTCCATGCTGCCTCGGGACAGGTTATCGATGCCTATCACCCTGTGACCTTTGGCCAGCAAGGCATCGGCGAGATGCGACCCCAGGAAACCTGCGGCGCCGGTGATTACGACTGTTTTCCCGGGCATGATGTTATGGGTCCTTTCGTAGATTCCGTCCATTCGGGCGAAGGTGATGAACAATGGCTTGCACTATTTTTTCCGCGGCCTGCCCATTTCCGAAAGCGCGCAGGTTGGCCTTGCCTGCAGGGCTGGCGCCATTGCGCAACCACAAACTGCGCGCCAGAGGCACTAATTTGTTTGCCTCCGGCGGGACAACGCGGTTCCAGCCATGGGCCAGCGTGTCGGTCCACTCGGTTTCGTCGCGCAGAGTAATGCAGGGCACGCCCAGGAAATAAGCTTCCTTTTGCACTCCGCCGGAATCGGTGAGCACCATGCGGGCGGATGCTTCGAGGGCCAGCATCTCCAAATAGGAAACTGGATCGATGATCTGAAGGTGCGCCGCATGGTCCAGTTCTTTCTTCAAGGGAGCGTAAAGTTTCTCGGAAGCGAGACGATTTCGCAGCCGCGGATGCATAGGGAACACTAAAGGCACGGAGAGGCCGGCCAGCGCCGTGACAATCTCCGCCAGCTTCTTCGGATTATCGGTGTTTTCCGCGCGGTGGACCGTGACCAGAGCATATTGCGAGGGTTGCAATTTCAGCCGTCTCAAAGTCTTCTTTTGGGCCAAGGGAGCGAAACGCAGCACTGCATCGAGCATCACATCGCCCGTCAAGGCGACTCCCTTGCGAATTCCTTCGGCATGCAGGTGCTCAATGGCCGACCGTGTTGGACAAAAAAGCAGGTCGGAAAGATGATCGGTGGCCACGCGATTGATCTCCTCCGGCATTTTGCGGTTAAAACTGCGGAGACCGGCTTCTACGTGGGCCACGGGGATGTGCAACTTGGCTGCGGCGAGCGCCCCGGCCAGGGTGGAGTTGGTGTCGCCATAAGCAACCACGACATCAGGCTTCTCCTGCTGTAAGACCGACTCGATTCGCTCAAGCATCACTCCGGTCTGCGCGCCGTGGCTGCCTGATCCTACGCCCAGGGCATGGTGTGGCTTAGGCAAAGGGAGTTGGTCGAAAAACACGTCGGAGAGATTGCGTTCGTAGTGCTGCCCGGTATGCAGAAGCCGGTGCCGTATGCGGCGTTGCGCCGGGGCCTGGGCGTTGTGCCTGCGGACGGCAGACGCTACCATGGCGGCCTTCACGAACTGCGGTCTTGCTCCGACTATTGATAGAACTTTCAAGATCGGTTCCCTTGGGGTTATTGGTTCTCCAGCAGTTGCTCGCTGGGCACGTCGCGCAACGTTCGCGCGGGCGTTCCCAGAACGACTTTGCGGCAAGGCACGTCACGGGTCACGGTGGCGCCGGCCGCAACTAATGCATCTTCGCCAATGGTGATTCCGGGGAGCACGGTAACGTTTGCGCCGATGCGCGCGCCCCGCAGCATGGTCACGCCGCGATGATGCTTGAACCGCTCCCTGGTCCGGCCAAGGAAGTTATCGTTGGTGAACGTTACTTCGGGCGCAATGAAACATCCATCGCCAATTTCTGAGAGAGCGGTGATGTAGGCCTCGGTTTCAATCTTGCATCTCTGCCCGACACGCACTTTGTTCTCTATGGCCACCCCGCGGCCCACGATGGTGTGGCTTCCGATTTCCACGTCTTCGCGGACTGAAGCCAGATCGGCCACCATCACCTTGTTGCGCAACACGCAGCCCCGGTAGATCACGGTCAAAGCCCCGATGAGGCAATCGTCTTCTATAACGCAGGGCGGCAGCTCGCGGTCTTGAGTCACTGCGCTCAGGGCCGCCTTCATCGGCAGCTTTCCAATCACGGAGTTATCGTCGATACGCACCCGGCTGCCAATAATCGCGCCGGAATGAATCACGACACCATGGCCGATCCGGCAGTTTTCGCCGATGTTCGCGTCTTCCAGCACCACAGAGTTATGCCCGAGCTGCGTACCAGCGCCGATCTGCGCTGACGGATGGATGTATGCTTCCATAATCTCCTCGAATTTTTACGGGAATGCCGTCCATTTCCAGGGAACGTTGCGCCGCTTCCAGGATGCGCACCACGCGCAGGCCGTCGCGGCCATCGCTGACCGGCGTATTGCGCGTATTCAGGCAATCGACAAAATGCTGGCACTCGATCTTCAGCGGCTCCGCCATGTCGACCCGGGGAATCAGGATGTCGCCAAACCGTACCTGAATGGCTTCGCCGTAGGTCTTGGCTGGAGGAACTTCGGCATGGCTGTTGTAGATGCGCAGCTTTTCCGTGGCTTCGGCGTCGTCGAATACGGCCATCTTGTCTGCGCCCACGATGGTGGTCTTGCGTACCTTGTGCGGATCGAGCCAGCTCAGATGAATATGGGCCATGATGCGGTTTTCAAAATACAGGCTGACGAAAGCTACGTCTTCAATGCCATTCTGGATATAGCTCTGGCCGCGCACGCTGACGTCGGTGGGCTCCATACCGAGCATGTAAAGGATTTGCGAAATGTCATGGGGGGCAAAGCTCCACAAGGCATTCTCGTCACCCCGGATTCTTCCGAGGTTTACACGCTGCGTATAGATGTAATAAAGCGGGCCAAGCTCGCCCGATTGGATCATCGCTTTAAGACGGCGCACGACCGGGTGGTATTCGAGAAGATGGCCGACCATGAGAACGCTGTCTTGCTTTTCCGCCAGTTCCACCAGTTCTTCAGCGTGTTCCAGATTGAGAGTGAACGGCTTTTCGACAAAAACATCGCGGCCCGTGAGCAGGGCCTTTTTGGAAAGCTCGTAGTGGGTCACCGCGGGTGAAGCGATCACGACCGCATCAATGTCCTGCCGCAGCATCTCGTCGAAAGTTGCTACAGGATTCACTCCAGGCCAGGCCCGAGCGGCGGCTGTGCGCCGGCGTTCGTCCATATCGCAACAGGTGACCAGCTTGCAGTCTTTCATTTCGGCGAAGTTGCGGGCCACGTTCCAGCCCCATGCGCCGAGTCCAACCATGCCAATTCTTTTCATCGGTATGACTCCTTCGAAATAAGCGATCTCATCATCTGCAGGTGGGCGCGCGCTGTGCGGGCCACTTTCATCTTGCTTTGTCCGGTCTTGCGCGCGTGCAGTGTCATTGGAACTTCTACAATCCGGTAACCTTGCCGGGCCGCATTCACCAGAATTTCTGATGCGCTTACGAACCCGTTGCCTTGAAAGGAAACCGTTTCAATGACTCGACGACGGTAGGCCCGGAATATGCTGGTGTAGGTGTATAGCGGCACCGGAGCGATGCGGCGATACCCCCAGGAGCAGCATTTGCTCAACGCCAGGCGCCACCAGGGGACCCCTTCAACTCCGCCCTGCGGATGGTAGGGCGAAGCCACTGCGATATCGCCACCGCTCTCCAAGGCTTGAACCAGAAGCTGCAGGCCATGAGGGCGATACGAACAATCTGAGTCAATGGTGCAAACGATTTCCCCCGTCGCATGACGGAATCCACTGCGGAATGCGGCCCCAACGCCCTGATTGCGTTCATGGGCGACCACGCGATAGTTGCCTGCAAGTTCAAAGTGGCGGTGCAAGGCGCTTTGCGTTCCGTCGGTGCTGCCATCGTCAACAAAAACGAATTCCATCTCTCCGTAGTCGCACAGCAACTCCTGCACTTGCACCAGGCCCTCGCGCAATTGCGGTATTCCGGCTTCCTCATTCCAAACTGGAACGACCACCGAGATCGAGGACTTGCCGCTTTTGGACATGACTCGCCTTAAGGGAGAGATGTTGAGATTTCGTGGTGGATCAATGCAAGCTGGATGCCGAATGGCTTGGAAGACCAAATCCCGTGCTAAAAAAGCTCCGGTAAATGTTTTGTTCAAAGCGGTTTGCGTGAAAACTGCGGCCCTGATTGCCAGAGCGCTGGACTGTGGCCGCGACTTCAAACCATGGCACAGATGCAACTGATTGCACATTGTGCCAATGCGTTTTCATCCGAAGCCGCCATTGGACGCAGGTTTAACGGATTAACCTGTTGATTCCTGGAATTGGCAGTTAATGTGCTGTTGAGGTTAGCTTCAGGAGCAGAGTTTCGAATATGACTGCACCCGCATATAGCGGTTTACCTCAGGCTGGTTCAATTGCGGAAAGGGATTTTGCGGAGGCCCGTCGCCGGGAACCGCCTGTGGATGAGGACCTTGCAAATCTGCGCGGTATCGCCTTGCCCGCACACGAGGAGATCTGCCTGTCGAAAACGCCGCAGCATCCTCATCAAAAGGCGAGGGCGGAGGCTTATCATCAGCTTCGCACCAGGCTTGCGTTGAACCACGAACTGAGCACTCTAGTGGTAAGCGAATCAGGTCCTGGCGAAGGAAAAACACTAGCGGCTCTCAATTTGGCCTTGTGCTTCGCCAACACCCAGGATGCTCGCGTGTTGCTTGTAGATGCAGACCTGCGCTCCAAAAGCCTGTCGCGAATGCTCGGACTCCAGAGTCCGGGATTGGGAGAGGTCCTCGAAACCGGGTACCCTGTCGAGCAAGTCCTGGTACGCACCGATACGGCCAACTTGTTTGTTGTATCCGCTGGCACGGTCTCTGGCAGGCCGCCAGAGGTATTGTCAGGCCCGGAATGGCAAAGTTTCGTGACCTGGAGCACGGCACAATTCAAACTGGTGCTGATCGATGCCCCGCCGGTATTACTTTTTGCTGATTTCGACCTGATCGCGTCGGCTTGCCAGCATGTATTGCTGGTGGCTTGCGAGAGAAAGACACTTCGCACATCCCTGGCGAATGCGTGCGCTCACGTGAGCGCCAGGAAGTTTCTGGGCGTCATCTACAACAACCAATAGAATTCATAACGATCTGGTCACGAAACCTCTGCCGTCCGTTTGGCCTCGTCTTTTTTGAAAGAACGTGTGTGCTCTGGAGGCACGGGGACCTCTTTGAGTTTATACAGAAGCGCCCGGTAGCTGATGTTGAGTGATTTAGCGGCCCGTTTGCGGTTCCAGCCATTGGCCTCCACTACCTTCAGGATGACCTTGCGTTCCACCTCGCGCACCGCCTGCCTGGTAATCTCTTTGAGAGAAACCTGCCCGCTGGGTGGAATCGTGAAACGAAATAAATCCGGTTCTCGTCCTTCAAGTTCCGAAAGCAGCGACTCCTCGGCGCCAAACACGGCGTAACGCTTCATCGCGTTTTCAAGCTGGCGTATATTTCCAGGCCAGTGATATTGCTGCATGCGGCTGATGGAAATCCCGGAAAGCTGCGGCGCGCGGCGATTGTACTTATCGTTGTACTGGCAGCGGAAATATTCAGCGAGCGAGGGTAGATCTTCCAGGCGCTCGCGCAAGGGCGGCAAATGCAGATTGATTACGTTGATCCTGTAGTAGAGGTCTTCCCTGAAGTTGCCCAGCAGAATTTCTTCCTCGAGGTCGCGGTTCGTGGCAAAGACGAAGCGGACGTCCACCTTCTTGTCTTCTTGAGCGCCAAGGCGGCTGAAGGTGCCATCCTGGAGCACCTGTAAAAGCTTGGCTTGCACTGCCATGTTCAACTCGCCTACCTCATCCATGAACAGCGTGCTGGTGTTGGCTGTTTCTACACGTCCGGGCTTTGCGCCCGATGCGCCCGTAAAAGCCCCCTTTTCGTAGCCGAACAACTCGCTTTCGATCAGGTTCGCGGGGATGGCCGCACAGTTAACGCGGACCATTGGCTTGCGCGCAGCCTGGGAATGGCGATGGACAAGCTGGGCGATGAGTTCCTTTCCAGTGCCGCTTTCTCCGGTAATCAAGACAGGAACATTGGTGTCGGCCAGCCTTTTCATGCTCTCTTGAACAGCCGCCATCACGGTAGTTTGGCCAAAGATCACATTGTCGGATGGGAAGGGATGCTCCCTTTTGTCCCAAATCGGAACGTTTTCCATGAATGTGTTAGAAGATTTTGATGGCAATAGCATTCACGAAGCAGTCTATGCATTTCAGGAACCATCTTTACTGTCGTAAAGGGACGGGTAGAGAGCCGGGGCCGGCATTTTTCGTATGTTGTTGAATCCGTGAGATCAATGAGGATATATCTTCAATTTCATAGAAAGGGTGTTTCAGGTTGGCGGCAAGTGGAAAACTTTTTCACATTGGGAAAAGATTTTCCTCTTCTAACTCGCATCACATCACAAAAACAGAAATTTTTCTTAAATTCACTTGCTATTTTACGATCTAATGGTATTATCCTGCTGCTGTCCCCCAGGACAAATGTAACGAAAGTGATGAGAATGGCCAGCAAAAAGACTGGTCGAGGCATATTTTTGTATTCATTCGAGCCTAGGTGAATGAACACAGTCTTGGTAGGGTGGGAATTCTTTCCCTCAAGAATTCCACGATTGCCAGGAATCAAGGGTCTATCAGTTTGTCTCCAGGGTACCAAAGGTTGTCGCGTCTGTGTGTAGGGTAGGCAAGGTCGTTCGTTGTTATGGAAGTGCTTTTAAGATAATAGGGTATTATCCAGTCCATAGTTACAACTTCGGCGGTTCCTTCCAAAATGCGAATCTTTGAGTAGCTCTAGCTCCGGCATACTGCGGGCCTGACATAACTATTGCCGAAGGGCTGTGCTCACTTTCTTCGTTTTCCTTAATACCCTTTTATGATTGCGTCTCCTGAGAGGCCTTTCCTCGTAGATTGAGCCTTTTTAGGAAATTTTTACGCTTATAAGGTTAAAGAACTAAGAAGTTGATCCATCGAGTTGCTATTTCTAAACGCAAGGAAAAAAGAACTGATGAGCGCCCTCACGATCTTAGTTGTTGATGATGAACCCTCTATACTCTCCCAGACGAAGACGATACTGGAACCCAACTACAATGTAGACACGGCAACCAGCGGAAATGAGGCCCTGGGCCGCATTCGCAATGGCCTTTCTCCTCACCTGATCATATTAGACATGTTGATGCCCGGCATGGACGGATTGCAAACGCTCGAAAGCTGCCGGCGAATCCGGCCAGACCAGAAAGTGTTGATGATTTCCTCATTGAATGACCCCAGCAAGGTGGTGCAAGCCATCAAGATGGGCGCGGCCGATTATATTTTGAAGCCATTTGGGGAAGACCAGATACACGACGCGGTGCGCCGCACGCTGTGTCCTGCGCCTGCGCCACCACCACAGCATCTTCCGGAAACGAGCCACAGTGCGAAAGAAATTGTGCACGAAGTGGATGACGATCACGCCTTTGTGGCTGCCAGTCCAGCCATGAGACAGATTCGTGGACAGGTTTCTTTGATCGCCAAGGTAGATGTTCCAGTGCTCCTCCTCGGCGAGAGCGGCGTGGGCAAGGAAGTCGTGGCCCGGCTGATTCACAGAATGTCGCCGCGGTCCCAACGTCCGTTGCTCAAGGTAAACTGCGCCGCCCTGCCCGTCGATTTGCTGGAAAGCGAGCTTTTTGGCTATGAGCAAGGCGCCTTCACCGGGGCCGTTAAGTCCAAGCCTGGAAAGTTCGAGATGTGCAGCAAAGGTACGATCCTGCTGGATGAGATTGGAGAGATGACGGCCCCACTGCAAGCCAAACTGTTGCATGTTTTACAGGATGGGCGCTTCTCCCGGCTTGGAGGCCGTACCAATGTTTCGGTGGATGTTCGGGTACTGGCGGCAACCAACATCGACATCGAAAAAGCCATTTCTGAACGCACGTTCCGCGAGGACCTCTATTATCGGCTGAACGCGTTTACCATAAGGATCCCGCCACTGCGGGAACGCCGTGAAGAAATTGCTCCGCTGCTTTCACATTTCATGAAGACGATGTCGGCCAGGATCGGCAAGCCGGCCCTGCCTATTTCTCAGAAGATGCTCCAGGAATGTTTGCGCTATCCCTGGCCAGGGAACCTTCGGGAATTGGGAAACTTTTTGAAGCGCTATCTGGTTCTGGAGGATGAAAATCTTGTCCTGGAAGAATTGCGAATACAGGATACGGAAGATGTGCAGATCATGGAGGATGGAGTCAGCAGTTACTCCGGAAGCGGTCTGAAAGCAAGGCTGAAAAATTTGAAAAATGACGCCGAATCCCGGGAAATCAGGCGGGCCTTGGAAAACGCCAATTGGAACCGAAAGGTTGCAGCTCAAAAGCTGAACATCAGCTACAAGGCTCTGCTCTACAAAATGAAACAACATCGTGTGTTATCGACGTAACGAGGGAAGGTTACCTCGTTCTGGGAGCCGATGACCTCAACTGGGATAGCGTTCACGTCCACGGAATCAAGCCAACACGGATCGAAGTTCACACAGTTGATAGCTCATTTCGCAGAGCCGCACTCGATTAGAGTTGGTGCTGTCGGGCCATTGCGGTTGGTCATCTGTACGCGCCAGAGCCTCTCTGGGTTGCAGCACCTTTGTCTCTGTCACAGACTGGAAAGTAAGGCAGGTCTGAAATTCACGCAAATTGCCTCCAAGTAATTCGCGGATGTGCGCAGAAATAGCGATGGGTTGTGGGCACCTTTGGCCT
Source organism: Candidatus Angelobacter sp. (assembly GCA_035939855.1). GTDB lineage: Bacteria > Acidobacteriota > Terriglobia > Terriglobales > Acidobacteriaceae > Angelobacter. Next base: position 6,735 of record DASZFK010000762.1, on the reverse strand, counting down.
CGAGGAGCTGTCCAGCACCGGATGGATGTGAAGCATGGCCCACGATAAGACGGTATGTTCCACCAGGGCATCATCGGCCCAGGCCGTAAGCAGGTAATGCAGGTCAATGGATAAGGGCGCTTCCGCATCTGCTGGATCGTTCTGCCGGCGCCGGGTGCGCAGATACTCATTTTGCGTGACGCGGAAGAGAAACAGGGTAAGGGCCTTGGTAGGTTCCGCGGCGGCCGCCAGTTCGCCGCTTGAAATCTGCCGGAAATCCATAGGATGGTCGGTGCGCAAGGGCTCCGGATACGCATTGCGCAAGAAGGTCATCAGGGAATTTCGACTGAATGTGTTGCGAAAACATTTGCCATTACGAATCCTTCGAGGGCCGTTCTTTAATCCCCAGGCCCATTTCCATGAGCCCCGTCTTGTTGGTGCTGTAAAGCACCGTGTCCGCAATACTGCTTTGCACCACCCAGCCCTTGATCACCATGTATTCAAGCGCAGCCTGTAAGTGTTCGGGAGTAAAGCGCTCTTCTCCCTGGGGAATCCACCAGCGCCGGATGCCCTCGGCCGTATCCTTTGCTTCAGGATTGCGTACCAGATACACCCAGATTTCATGCACGATGTTTTGTAGGAGAGCCGAGGCTTCATCATTCGGCATCAAGACCTCTGATGTGCAACATGCAAACAAGCTGCCAACTCGCAAAAGATTGATATGTCTTGAATTATCACGAGAGTGTTGACCGCGATGGGACTAGGTTGCCGCATCAGATCAGTCTGCGAGGCGCAGTGAAGAACAGTCTAGTTGTTTATTCTCAGCCACAATCTCAATCGCCGCACCTTCTGAGGCATGATTGCCGCATTGGAATACGCAGGATTTCCTTAGAGTTGTCTGAATTAAGTTGAAGTCCCGGGAAAGAAGCCACTATTGCCTCGTCGAGTCGGAGATTTTGTGGGGAAGAGGAGTGCCTCGCGGCAATCCAGCATCAACGCATGGCCAGCGCTCCTGCACTGATCCTTCATTGTTCTCAGGATTCGACCGCCACGGGGAGGTTTGGGTACTGCGTCGGAAGCATGTCCGAATTGGCTATGGGCACGGTGAAGAGGTACATGAAAGTGTACCGAGATCACGAGGCCAAGGGTTTGTATGAGTCCAAACCGAGGCACAGTTCGGCTGGCCCCCATGGCGTCCTTTGGCAGTGTCGCTGTTTGCCCGATGGTCAGGGGCACAAGCTGCTGCGCGCTTCCTCTACTCGACGGTTCCTTCTTGCACGTTGCATCTTACGGCTCTCCGCGACCGAACTTGGAACCGTTTATCGCCGAAAGCAGTCCAAGATTGCTCTCGGGCTGCCAATTAAGTCATTGAGAATACAGCCACTCCGTGTTTCAGCATCCGGCTGTTAGCCAGGAGGATCGGAATCTCCGTTGATCCAATTGGCAAGAGCAGTCCTGCTGCACAAACTGCTGCACAATGCCTTCCCGGAACGCCCCAAAACACCCCGGAACACCCCACGTCCACTCGATGTCGCACAACAACATACGCAAAGCTGGGCCTTTTCGTAATCGACAGGTCATCGGTTCAAGTCCGATCGTCGGCTCCATACTTCCTCCAATCGCTATATCTAAAGGGCTTGTCCTGACGTGAAACGAAGAGGCGATGTCTTCGTGCTAACATAGCCGCTCGATTTCCATATCAGGGGAGTAAAAATGAAAAAACTCATTGCGGGATTGGTCCTTTCCCTTGCCGTTGTTTCGGCATTTGCGCAGAAGTCATGCGAGGAACTGAAATCCGAAATTGCCAAGAAGCTGGATGACAAAGCGGTAAAGAATTATCAGTTGGATATCGTAGCGAACGGAAACGTGAAAGACCAAAAGATCGTCGGGAGCTGTGAAGGCGGCAAGAAGAAAATCGTATACAAGAAAGGAAAGTCCTAGTCGCACCGGTAGGAATCAGCCCCATCCACCCCTCCCCCTCCTGTCGATGAAAGCCCGGCGCGCCCCTAAATATTTCTTTGCGCTGAGTTTGCTTCTACCCATAAGAAGACAAAAAGCATCCCCTTACCGAAGATGTCGTCGAGACGCTTTGGGAACTGGACCGCGAAATCCTCAAGGGAGATTGTGTAACGGATTCCTTCTGGCGGTCACTTACTGTTATGTGGACTGCTGTGAAAGGCGGCATCAAGTAGCAGAATCTTGCTGTAGAAAGGTAAAGCTAAAATCATGCGTTACATCATGAAGCAAAAGTTGTTCTCCTGGGGCGATGATTTCATTATTAAGAACGAACGAGGCGATGATGTCTTTCTTGTCGATGGCAAAGCATTTAGTCTGGGCAAACAACTCTCATTTCAGAATATGGCCCGTGCCGAGCTTGCGTTCATCAAGCAAAAGCTTTTTTCCTGGGGTGCGACATACGAGATTTACAAACATGACCAACTGTGGGCTGTAGTCCACAAAGAAGCCTTCACATTTTTCAAATGCCGATTTGATATCGATGTGCCCGGAGTAGAGACTCTGGAGGCAACGGGCAACTTTCTGGATCATGAGTACGAATTCCATCGTGCCGGGAAGCCCGTAGCGCATGTCTCCAAACAGTGGTTCACTTGGTCAGATACCTATGGTGTGGACATCAATGACGAGGATGACGTTCTGATTCTGGCAAGCACGGTGGTCATTGACATGTGCTGTCATGAAGATAATGATTGAAAGAATTAGGAGCAGATAAGATTCTCAAGTGCAATTGTCTCTGCCTTCTAAGCCATGACAGGTGCGTATTCATTTGTTTGTGAGTATTCATCCACTGATCGGCTGCACGAGCGGCTGAACCAGTTAGGATGGCAGTGGCGGCTTGGTGATAGCTACTGGTATGGTGATTACGTTGCTGCGTCCCCCTTTCCTGGTGTGCGAATCCGCATTGTTGACTTCCCCGAGCGCGCGGATCTCGGATGGCGATACAACTCAGATGTACGCATTGCAAAAGACTGTACGACACCGATGATCAAGATTGACGAAGAATATCGCCGGATTCTGGGCCAGATCCCTGCGCATGAGATAGAGGAAATCGAGCCATTTGATTAACCAGAGGTCCGAATGTCCATGCTGTGCAGATTTTCGATTTCGATTTTCCCGGGGTATGGCTCTGGCTCAGTTCCAGGAACCACTGCGGAAGGCAATAAAATTTTCGCAGTGTTGACCGAGATTCCAAGGGCGCAGAAGGAGCGATACATCGTATTTGAAGAACGCGACGGCCACTACGATCTTATCGACGATTTTGTTCACGACGAGGTGCGCTATCCCGTCAGGATTACCGTGGAAAATGGAGCTTACGTTTACTACTCCAATGAAAAAGAGGCCTTTCGACGTCCTGTCAACAATCAGCCGGCGCATTGATACGCCGCAGCTCCACTGCACGCGGGCATCTGGAGTCTTATAATCACATCAATGGCTAGTTCAGTGTCCCTTGGTTTGGCGGAACAATCCGTTGTCGAGACCGACCGGCAGAACTCTTATCTGCGTGTCCATGCGGTCAATGTTTTTGTCCGTGATCTCGATCGAAGTCTGCGCTTCTACCAGGAACAGCTTGGGTTCAGTTTGGCTTTTGACGTCTGTCTTCAGTCCGGGCAGCGCTGGGTAGGCGTTGCTCCTCCCGACGGTACGGCGGTGCTCACTCTGGTGGCCCCATCTCCCGAATCGGAGGAGTATAAACTGATCGGCCGGCCTACCGGTATTGCGTTTGTCGCCGAAGATGTTGCGGCCAAATATAAAGAATGGCGGCAACGTGGAGTCCGTTTTTCCTACACGCCCAGATTGCGGCGTATCAAATACCAGCAACGTGCGAATCGGAGCGCGAACCCGGAACTCCCGGCGTTCGGGAAGCAGTCGCCAATATGGGGTGGGGTATTTACCCGTTTCGAAGACCTCGACAAGAATTCTTTTGCCCTGGTCAGCTTCGACGAAATGAGCCGCGCAGTGGAAGCACAGAGGCGCGCCGCGGCAGAGAAACTTGAGGCTGAGCGCCGGGCCGCTTATGAACTCGAAATCGCCAAGCAAGTGCAAGCCAGGCTTTTTCCCCAAGTTCGTCCGCCCATGAGGACGCTTGACTACGCGGGTCTTTGTATTCAGGCTCGCCAGGTCGGTGGTGATTACTACGACTTTCTCAATCTAGGTCGAGACCGGCTGGGTCTGGTGCTGGGCGATATTTCTGGAAAAGGAATCGCTGCGGCTCTCTTGATGGCCAATTTGCAGGCCAACCTTCGCAGCCAGTGTGGCCCCGGCTGGGATGAACCGCTCCCTCAATTGCGCGCTGTCAACCAATTGTTTTACGAGAACAGCCCTGAAAATGCTTACGCCAGCATGTTTTTCGGAGAATACGACGACCGCCTGCGGCGTTTGCGTTATGCCAACTGCGGACATCTTTCCGCGCTCCTGCTTCACGACGATCAAACCTTCATGCATCTCGACTCCACCTGCACCGTGCTCGGACTCTTTAAAGACTGGCATTGCTCTATCGATGAATGTCACTTCCGTCCAGGCGACACGCTCGCCCTTTATACAGATGGCATCATCGAATCCTTCAACTCCACAGGAGAGGAATTTGGGCAACAGCGCCTGATCGACTCCTTACACAAACGTCGCAATCTGCCTCCCCAGGAATTATTGAGGGCGATTGTGGACGACGTGCGCCAGTTCAGCCCGCAGGAACAATTCGACGACATCACGCTGATTGTCGCCAGGTGCATTTAGTGGTCCTCGACCACTCCGGCAAACAGATCTGTTTCGAACCGGGCTTTGGTTGGCTTTAGGCTCGCCGCCAGGTGAAACAACTCTTGACGGCCGCGTTTGCGTACCATCCCTTCAAAGTAGGGGAACAACGGCAACTGCGAGGTGTGGCATTTGAATGCTGCAACCTTTGTGTCGACGCCATTTTGCCCAATTTCAATCTTCGTTGTAGAGGGAGCCTGGGCCACGGGCGGCCGGTCGGGCATAGTAAACAGCGTAGTGCTGTAGAAAAGCTTTTGCGCGCAATGAGCTTGAAGTCCCGATTGCAACTGCTCGGGAAAACGATTGGCCCGTCCCGACCAATGGAAGGCCATGGTAGCGAATATTGAAACCATGGTGTGATCGGGATGGGCTGTATTCGCGCCTTCCGGTCCCATCGTCATGACTACGTGGGGACGCAACTGCCGCATGCGCCGTGTAAGGTCCTGCACAACTGTCATAAGATCCTCCCGGTCAAGGCGGCCATCGGGATAATCGAGGACGGCGCCGCTGGCGACTTTCAGGAGCTTGCACGAAGCGGCAAATTCCTCGCGGCGCTTATGCGCAAGCTCATCATCCGATCTGGCCCCGCCCCGATGAGTAGCTGCTTGACCAGGTGTAAGGCAGATCACATGCGTCTCTATACCGCGCTCAGCATAATGAAACAGCGTCCCACCGAAGCCTCCTGCCTCGTCATCAGGGTGAGCCGTGAAGCATAGAAGTCGATACATTTTTTTCAATATTCCTTTCTAGAGCATTTTTCAACGCTGGGCAAGTAACAATAATGGTCTTGCAAGCAGCCCCCGATTTTTGAGGAGAGCGCATTAACAAAAGAAGCTACACTACTCATAATGGCTGCTTCGCTTCCAGTCGGCGACAAAGAACTGATCCAAATCATGGATGCCGCTTTGTCCGATGCTACAAAACGGGCGGGCGCATGGCTGGTCTGCCGCCCGGGATGCACCCAATGTTGCATCGGCCCATTCCCTATCAGCCAACTTGATGCCGCCCGGCTTCGCAATGGCCTCGCTATGCTGGAAAAATCTGATCCGCAACGCGCCAACCGCGTCCGCGAACGCACTCGCCAGGCAATTGAGAAGCTATCCGCGTCTTTCCCTGGTGACCCGGTTACGGGAATATTGGACGAAGGCGACGACTTCGAACAACGATTTGCCGATTTTGCCAACGATGAACCCTGTCCAGTTCTCGATCCCAAAACAGGGACCTGCGATCTCTATGCTTCACGTCCCATGACCTGCCGCACTTTTGGACCGCCTGTGCGAACCGAGAACAACGATACCCTCGGCATCTGTGAGCTTTGTTTTCAAGGCGCTTCCACCGGAGAGATATCAGCCTGCGAAATGGAGGTCGATGCTGATGGCCTTGAACCTAAATTGATAGAAGAGCTGGAAAACGCCACCGGAGTTCGCGGAAAAACCATCGTAGCTTTCAGCTTGATTGAAAATGAGTGAAACTTAGAATGAAAGTTCTTTTGTTTGGCGCCACCGGAATGATCGGTCAAGGCGTGTTGCGTGAAAGCCTGCTCGATAATGGCGTCGAGTCGGTAATCTCGATCAGCCGTTCTACAATAGGAAGGCCTCATGAAAAACTTCGAGAAATTCTACGGAACGATTTGTTAGGTTTTGCGGATATTGAGTCCGAGCTAACGGGGCTTGATGCCTGCTTCTTCTGCCTTGGCATCGCGTCGAGCGGCATGAGCGAAGAGGAATATAGCAGGATCACCTACGAGATCACTCTGAACGCCGCACGTCTTCTCTCCAGGCTGAATCCTCGAATGACATTTATCTATGTATCGGGCGCCGGCACTGATAGTTCAGAGCATGGACGAATAATGTGGGCGCGTGTCAAAGGAAAGACGGAAAACGCATTGCTGCAATTGCCGTTCGCGGCAGCATACATGTTTCGTCCTGGGCTGATTGAGCCCCTGCATGGTGTGAAATCGAAGACTAGGTCCTACCGGATCTTCTATGCGCT
>DASZFK010000761.1:0-1567 GCA_035939855.1 Candidatus Angelobacter sp. | reverse complement strand
ACAACGCGGTCAATGAGCAACTCGATGAGTTGCCTTTTTTGTTCAAAGGTGGCCCGGCTTCCGTCCTTGCTGCACACGCTGGCAGAAGGCTTCAATCGATTGCACCATTGCCGCAAGTTGGTCGTGATGCCCCACATTCGCTTCCAATTGCCGCTTTTGTGCAGCAATAACGGACAATCGTTGTTCCAATTCCTGCCGTCGCCTCTTGTATTCTTCGAGTTGCAGCACATTGGCTAGATAGGCATCCGTCAAACGTTCTGCTTGCTTTTCAAGGCTGACTCGTGCGGATGCCGCAGATTCTCCCGGCGAGCTTGCAATTCTTGAGGAAGCCACTGCCCTGCTTGGGCACGGTAGAGAGCAGCGGCAATGGTGTCTGGATGGGTCAGCATCTTACACACATCTTGCCAAACCAGTTCATCGAGTTGTTCGACCGGCACCGAGCGTGCGGAACATTTTTCGTCCCGGCGGGAGATGATGCCATGACTTTTGCCGTGACACACGTAGTAGGCGTAGCCCCCTCGGCTGCTTCGACCTACACAGCCGAGTCGGCAGTCTCCACAACTGACCAACGCGCGTAAGAGGTAAGGATACGCGGTATTGTTGCGTCGGGCAAATTGCTGATTGTGCGAGAGTTTCGCCTGGACAAGGTCAAATTGCTCTTGCGTGATGATCGCGGGAACCTGGGTGACGGCGGTCCACTCCTCTTGAGTGGTTTGGGTAAGTCCTCCCCGATCCCGACCAATAGGCACTAACGCCGAATGCCGCTGACGCGCCTCGGTAGGACGACTCCGTCCAATGTAGACTGTCCCCGTGTAAACGGGATTCGTGAACATGCTTCGGATGGTCGCCTGATTCCACCGCGTTCTTCCACCAGGGCTGGCGACCCCTAGATCCATAAGATGTTGGGTCACGGCCTTTAGGCTCTTTCCCTCTTGGAAATAGCTGGAGAAGAGCTCTGCCACCACAGCAGCCTCTGGTGGCTCCAAGCGGACCCCCGCCGGATCGCGTGGATGGGCGGGATCAACCCGATAGCCATAGGGCGCACGGGTCCAAGGAAGCAGCCCACCTGCCAGGTACTTCTGTCGTCGACCTCGTCTCATGCGCTCCGCAATCAGGCTGCGTTCATACTCGGAGACGGCTCCGCGAATGCGGGAGCAGGAGTTGATCATGGGGATCGTGGCTCATGGGTCGATCCACAAACTCCACCTGGCATCCACCTCGTTCAAACTCCTCACTGAGCAACATCTGATGCACGTAGTTGCGCGCGAGCCGATCAGGAGCGGTTATGACCACCCGATCAAATGCCGCGCGCCCTACGTGTTCCCGAAGCCGCTCAAGACCTGGACGACGCAGCTTCGCTCCGCTGTAGCCATCATCACGAAAGATGTGCTCCTCTTGCCATGGCCATCCCTGGGCTTTATGATAGTTCCGCAAACTGTCGAGTTGCTGTTCGATTGTCTGGGTCTGTGCTTGTCGTTGTGTCGAAACGCGAACGTAGACCGCGATGTTCATCGTGATTCTCCTGTGATTGTGACTCTTTTGGGGAGACGGATACGGTTGGTGCGCT
>DASZFK010000760.1:0-6802 GCA_035939855.1 Candidatus Angelobacter sp. | reverse complement strand
GGTTGCGGGGAAAATAATCGGTAATCAGTGAATAGGCGGCAGGAGAGAGGGTAGCCTCTCCTGCGCCTACACCCATTCGTAGCAGAAGCATCTGCGGGAAGGTGTGCGCTACGCCGCAGGCAGCCGTGAACAAACTCCATATCAACAGCCCCACGCCGATGATCATGCGGCGGCTGTAAAGATCGGCGAGTCTACCGATAGGAATTCCGAACAAGACAAAAAACACAACAAAACTGAGGCCAATCAGATAGCTGACCTGTGTATCGCTGATATGCAGGTCTTGACGAAGTGGTCCTACTAGCAGGCTGAAGATCTGCCGGTCGACGAATGAGAATACGTAAACAAAAGTGAGGACTCCTACGATGTACCAAGAATAACGAAGTGATGCCCTCGGCTCCTGGGGCTGCGCTGGCAGGACCACGGCTTCTGTGGACATGGCGCGCCATTCTATAGAATCGGGACCAACTCGATCAAACAATACATTTTTCTGAATCTCGAAGTTCTCTAATTTGATGGAGATTTCGCGGATTCGTTGAAAAATACAGGACAACGAATGAGACTTATGAAATCAGTACCTCGGTAACATCTGGCACCTTTAATTCTCTGTTCCAAATACGCGCGATTAGGTAAAAAATAAGCAGATTTCCAAGTGATCTTCGGTTTTGCCTGCAATTGGGTCTCATTTAATGTTGTTTCTGGTTTTACCGATAACCTAACCAGACGTTCAATTTGGAATCGAGATTTTGCCGGTCATAAGAGGCAATTTCGAACGTTTTCACGAGGCTAAGAACATGAACGAAGAAAAATATTGCGCGTTAACGGCAAACCAGCAGACAATGCAGGCACAGATGAACGGCCAAATCAAATCTTTCGAGCGTTTGGCAAGCGACAGTTTTGATCCGGTCTCTTTATGGGAGCGCGTCAACGGCGACATGGAGCTGCTTCGCGATCTCGTCGGACTATTCGCAATGGAGTATCCGGAGTTATTATTAAGTATCAAATCAGCAATCGAGCGTGGATCCTCGACCGACCTTCAGAGATTCAGCCACAAGCTGAAAGGCTCGGCCTTGCAGTTTTCCGGCAAGTCGGCTGTGGCTGCCTCGTTCCAACTGGAAGAAATGGGAAGGACAGGATCGCTCGAAGGCGCTGGCCAGGTTCTGATGACACTTCAATTTGAAGTCCTGCGGTTGATGGAAGCCCTCAACAGGATGATTGCCATCGAGCGGCCAGTGATGTGAGTTCCCCGGGATAGCATGAGATTCTTGACCTGCGTGAAATAAATGGCAACTTCAGTTATTGACGGTCCGCAAACGAAATTGCTGAACGTCTTGCTTGTTGAAGACAATATCATCGACGCCCGGCTCATCTCCGGGTTGTTGAAGGGCCCGGCAGAGACGTTAAAGTGCCGGCACGTAAACCGTCTTGCCGAAGCGCTGCAACTCTTACGTGCTATCCAATTCGACGTGATTCTCCTTGATCTGAATTTGGAAGATAGCACCGGATATGAGACGTTTTCCCGGATCTTGCCCCAGGCTGCCAAGGCTGCCATTCTCGTACTCAGCGGCTCCGACGATGAAGACCTCGCCATCCGAACCGTTCGTGAAGGCGCCCAGGACTATCTGGTTAAAGGCTCTTTTGATGGCCGGTTGTTGCTCCGCGCCATCCGTTATGCATTTGAAAGAAAGCAGTCTGAAGAGGCACTGCGTCAGAGCGAATCGACCGTTCGAGCCATCTTCGAAAATTCTTTGGATGGAATCGTAATAACCGAAGATCGCGGTATATGTATGGAGGCGAACTCCGCCGCGGCCGCCCTGGTGGGCCTTACCCGGGAAGAATTTATCGGATCAAGCCTGTTTGAGTTTTCCGTCGACGGCCTGGAAAAGGAATGGCGCGGCTTTCGGGAGACCGGCAGCGGGCGCGCACGCTTCTGGATTCGCCGCCACGATGGTGTAAAACGTCTTATCGATTGCAGCTTCAACGCCAATATCATGCCCGCGCGTCACCTTTGCGTGCTGCGGGATATCACGGAACAGCAGAGTCTCGAAGAACAACTGGGGCAAGCGCGAAAAATGGAGGCTGTCGGCCGCCTGGCCGGAGGAGTCGCCCACGACTTCAACAATATTCTCGGGATTATCGGTGGCTATGCCGAACTTCTGGAACTGAACTCCACCGATGAAGCCCAGCGTTCCAAAGCGGAAAAGATTCTGGTTGCTACGCAAAAAGCTGCTTCGTTGACCAAACAACTGCTGGCTTTCGGCCGGCGGCAGGTCATGACGCCCAAATTGCTCGACATTTCGGCAGTTGTTTCCGAGGTCAACAGCATGGTCCATTGCCTGCTTGGTCCGGAAAGCCAGGTGATTGTTCACGCGCAGCCAGATCTGGGCCTGGTGAATGCCGACCAGGGACAACTCGAGCAGGTAATTCTGAACCTCGCAGCCAATGCGCGCGACGCAATGCCGAACGGCGGCACATTGACCGTTGATATGGAGAATTACATCAGCCGTTTCGGCGCCTCGGAAGTTCCGGCCGGGGAATATGTGCTTCTCTCGGTAACCGATAGCGGCACTGGTATGGATCCTGAAATCGAATCACGTATCTTCGAGCCGTTCTTTACCACCAAGAAGAACGGTTCAGGATTGGGCCTCTCCACCGTTTATGGAATCGTCAAGCAAAGCGGTGGGCACATTACGGTCCATTCGGAATTGGATGTCGGCTCCACCTTTAACATCTATCTGCCTCTCATCACCAGCCCGAAGCTGAAACCTCCAAGCATCGAGGGCAGGAAACGCGTCGATCTGGAAGGGCACGAGACCATCCTGCTGGTCGATGATGAAGACGATCTTCGAAATGCTGCTGGAGAATACCTAGAAAATTGCGGCTATCGGGTGCTGAAGGCCGGCAACGGCAAAGAAGCCATAGAAATTGCTGACCGGTTCGAAGGTCATATTGGCCTGGTAATCACCGATATCATCATGCCGAAGGTGAATGGCCGGGGCGTTGTCGACCATATCAAGAAAACCCGCCCGGAAACCAACATTTTGGTGATTTCCGGCTATGCAGATGATGCCATCATTCGCCATGGCATCTTTCTTGAAACGACTTGTTTCCTGCAAAAGCCGTTTACTTTTCAGATGTTGGGTTCAAAAATAAGATCTCTCTTGGAACCGCATTCCTGATTCTGGACGCTTGAAGCCAACCTCATGATCAACCGGTCCACTGAATTGTGTTGCTTTTGCACCACATGTGCTGAATACTTACATCATCAAGATTTTCCGCTTTTTAAATGCGGCCCTGGTATTTAAGACCCCCGACAGACTGCTCCAATTTGAACTTGTACGGGTAAGCGAACTTACCCTTGACTTGAAAACTTTTCCCAATGTACCGGGGATTGGGTTCTCGTGGACACTCAAAAAAGGGAGCAACCCATATTCATACGCCAAAGAACCTCTTACAAGCCAACAATTAAAGATTAAAAGCGAAGCAGCCGAAAACCAAGCTGTGCTGGGACTTCTATCAACAGTGGATAAGCTAGCCAAAACGGTAGGCACAATCCGAATCCTCGTCCTCGAAGACAACGCTATCGATGCCAAGCTGGCGCTACGCAAAGCTAAAGAGACGGGGTTGGAAATAACAGCGGACGTTGTGACCAACTCCCAGCAGTTCATAAAGTATTTTCAAAGCCAGCCTTACGATCTTGTTTTGGGCGATTATCGCCTGCCCGACTGGACCGGACTTGAGGCCCTGCGCTGGCTCCGAAGCGCTGGATATGACACACCTTTTATCCTGGTTACCGGCACGCTGGGAGACGAACTTGCAGTGGAATGCATGAAAGAAGGCGCCAATGATTATGTTCTCAAAGACAAGTTGGATCGCCTTCCATTTGCCATTCATCGGGCCTTGGAAGAATACCAGTTGCGCCAGGACCGTGACCGGGCCGAGCGTGCCCGGCGCCAATCCGAAGAGCAATTCCGCTCCATCGTTGAAGGGGCGCCATTCGGGATCTGCCAGATGGACGAAAACGGCCAGATCCAAATTGCCAATCCGGCGTTGGTCGCAATGTTGGGATATGCAAGCGAATTAGAACTGTTGAGCATCGACACGGTTCGACAGGTTGGCCGCGGCCCCGCGGATATGCAAAAAGCCCTCGCGCAATTGCAAAGCCAGCCATCCTCTGCTCGCCCGGAGCTTACCTGGCGCCAAAAAGGTGGAAAGGAAATCTTTGTTCGGCTTGCAGGCACCCGTATCCACGCCGCCGGAGGCAAAGCCACTTACAACGTTTTCGTGGAAGACGTGACCCAGCAACGCGCTCTGGAGCGCCAGTTTCAACACTCCCAAAAGATGGAAGCTGTGGGGAGACTGGCCGGCGGTGTGGCCCACGATTTCAATAATCTCTTGATGATCATCGGCGCATCCGCCGATTTTGCGGGACAACACAAGCAAAACCCGGAAAAGATCGGCAAATATGTCCGGCAGATTCAGGAGGCCACATCGATCGCTACTTCGGTCACGCGCCAGCTTCTGATGTTCAGCCGTAAGCAAATGCTGGAGAGACAAGTCCAGGATCTGAATATGATCGTCAGCGACCTATCGAAGATGTTACCCCGGCTCCTTGGGGAAGACGTTAAGCTGGTCATCCGGGCGGCGAAGGATTTGCCCAAAGTCAATGTCGATCGTGGTCATATTGAACAGGTCGTTATGAACCTGGCCGTGAATGCTCGAGATGCCATGCCAACCGGCGGCAAGCTCCTGATTGAAACAGCGAACGTGGTGCTTGATGACGAAATGATTCAGCCTCAGGGGCTAAAGCTTCTTCCCGGCAACTACGTTGCTCTGATCGCCGAGGATTCAGGGATAGGCATGAATGAGGAGACCAAGGCACAGATCTTTGAGCCATTTTTCACCACCAAGGAACGCGGTAAAGGTACGGGGCTGGGTCTTTCCACAGTTTATGGGTTGGTAGAACAAAACGGCGGAAAAATATCGGTTGAGAGCGAACCTGGGAAGGGAACTACCTTCACGGTTTATTTTCCGGCGGCTGAGGGATCCCAGCAAGTCCAGCCTCGTGTTCAGCGGTCCAAGACCTTGGGCGATGGCTCTGAAACAGTGTTATATGTCGAAGATGAAGCGGCCCTGCGTGAGATTGCGCTCGAAGCGCTTGCTGGAAGTGGATTTACGGTCCTGCTTGCCGCCAATGGCAGTGAGGCGTTAGATCTCTGCAAGAATTATAAAGGGCCAATTCATGTGTTAGTGACAGATCTGGTCATGCCAGGGATGACTGGCATGGAACTCGCTCAACGAACTTTGCAACTGCATCCAGGGTTGCGCGTGATCTATGTGTCAGGATATACAGAGCACCCTATAGATATTCAAAATCTAGGCCCACGCGCCGTCTTCCTGCAAAAGCCATTTGACATGGACGCCTTGATCCAACACATCCGTTCATTCTTCCGCAGCGCATAATTTTGCCAATTCCTTCCCTCTCGTTGAAACCACTAATGGCAGGGCAAGGCCGCCAGTGTGCACCTGTGGAGGCAAATAAGCGACTATACTTGAGGTGAATGGGTTCTCGCCTAAAAGGTGAGCTATGGCAACCAGCACACGGATTTCGTTTGACGATTACCTGCGCCTTCCCGATGATGGCCGCCGATACGAATTGAACGAAGGAGAGTTGCTCATGGTCCCATCTCCAGCGCCTCAACATAATTTGATCCGCCAGCGCATTGCGATGGATCTTATGCAGTTCGTGAAAGCCCGCGATCTCGGCATCATTTTGGAGGAAATGGACTTTCGACTTGGTCCTAACACTGTCCTTAATCCCGATATCGCCTATGTCACGAAAGAAACCGTCGTCCGGATCGACCTGGAGCGTTCACCGATTGACGGGGCGCCGGCACGGGCCATCGAGGTAATTTCTCCCCGCAATCGGGCCGATGAGACTGTCAAGAAGGTTCACCAGTATCTGGATGCAGGATCGCGTTCCGTATGGTTGGTTTACCGCACCCTACGGTTGATCGAGATCCATTTCCGCAAAGATTCGATCCCACAGCGCCGTGATATTCGTGAACCTGATCGACTCACAGACTCGAGCGTGCTACCAGGTTTTTCCATTTCGCTGCCGTATATCTTTGACGACCAACGATAGAATTTACCCAATTACCAACTTACCCAATTCTGGTGACCACGGTCCACTGGTCCATAGAAATTTGGTAACCTAGAGAGCAGCTTCTCACTCCCATGCTGGCCGTTCGCGATAATCTCGCTGAGTGCTTTAACGCTTTGCGTGCGAACAAATTGCGCGCCTCCCTGACGATGCTTGGCTTGACGATGGGAGTCGCAACCCTCATCACGGTCATGACCATTGTGCAGGGCGCCAATGTCTTCGTCGAAAAGAAGATTGCCAACTTAGGCACGAATGTTTTTCAGATGGCGCGAACCCCTTTTGCCGTCACCGATTTCAATATCATCATCAAAGCCCTGAAATACCGGAAGATTGAACTGGACGAGATGCGCGCCATTGCGGAGAAGTGTCCGTCGTGCGAAGAAGTTGGCGCTACCGCCAGTACAACGGTTCGCGCCCGCTACGGCGACCAGGAAGTGCAGGATGTAAACTTCTCGGGGAAGACAGCCAACATGGCCGACATTGATACGCGTTCGGTCGAACTGGGTCGCTACTTCACATCTTCAGAAGAGGAACATCACGCCGATGTTTGCCTGATCGGCGATACCTTGGTGCAACGATTGTTTCCCACCATCAGTCCACTCGGCAAATCAATTCGAGTGGGGAACAATGAATTCCTGGTGG
>DASZFK010000759.1:0-5829 GCA_035939855.1 Candidatus Angelobacter sp. | reverse complement strand
CGCTGCGGCAGGAATTCCGTCTTCAGGTTGTGAAAGTCGAAATGCACCAGCTCTTTCAATGTTTTTTTGACTGCGTACTTGTCTTTTACCTTGTCAAAGTAGCGCAGGCGATAAGCGTATTCAACTGCCTCCATGCCGGACTCCGGATAGACGCCTTCCTGGCCGGTCCGCAGCACGGAATAATTAATGTCAGACGCGAGGATTTCCACCTTCCATGGCGGAGGGATCAGTGGCTTGGGACTGGGCATTTCAAAGGGCAGGGGATTGCGCAAATAGTAATAGGCCAATGCATCGCAGACCTGCATGGCGATGGTATAGGCTTCCTGTCCGGTAGAGCAGCCTGCGCTCCAGAAGCGCAGAGTCCAGTCGCGCCGTTCCTGTTTGCGATGCAGCAGATCTTCCAGAATCACTTTGTGGAAGAGGTCCAACTGCGGCTTGTTGCGGAAAAAGCTGGTTTCATTGACGGTAAGATTTTCGAGCAGTGCCGCAAGCTCGTGCTTTCCCTCATGACTGGTTAACAGCCGGTAGTAGCCATAGAAGGTATCTAGTCCGCAAAGCTTCAAACGGCGTTGCAGGCGGTCCTGGAGAAAATGGGAGCGGCGATCGTCAAAATACATGCCGCATTCCTGGTAGACAAGGGTCTGCAACAACTTGAGTTCAGCTTCGGTAATCTGGATCTGGATGCTAGGTGTGGCCATCGGTCCCCACTGGTATATTCTGGGTTCAAGATCAATCAGGCTGAAGCAGCCGCCGACTGTTGTTCGTGGAACTCTTCCAATCTTCGCAGCTCGCCCTTTTGTAAGATTTTGGTTAAGTCAATCAGGATGATCAGGCGGCTTTGCAGCTTTCCGACCCCTGTGACATAGTTCAGCTCACCTTCTTCAAAAACATTGGGTGGCAGGTCAACTTCAGATGGGGGAATTTTCAAAACTTCCGAAGCCGCATCCACCATCAGACCGACGAGCTTGCCGGATACCTCGACGACCAGGATGCGGTTCTTTTTGTGGGCCTTGATTTCTGTCTCGCCGAAGCGCTTGCGCAGGTCTACCACCGAGATAATCTTCCCGCGCAGGTTGATGACTCCTTCGACGTAGTCCGGCGCCTCTGGCACAGATGTGATGTCCGGGACACGCACAATCTCATGAACGAGCGAGATAGGCACGCCGAAGGTCTCCCGGCCGATCCGGAAGCCGACAATGTGAAGCTCTTTGGCCATCCGAAATCCTCCTCGCCTAGTTGTACGAAGTGGCGTAGCGTGCCGCTGCCGTGGTGCGTTGTTGATGTTCGTCGCCACGGCGGGCTACGCCGTTGCGCCCATCGCCATTAACGCTGCCTTCCAGGACAAAGCGGTCCATGGCTTCCAACATGGAACGGGCCATCTTTGACATTTGCTCCGACGAAGCTGCCAATTCAGTTGAGCCCGAGGACGAACGCTGCACCAGTTCGCGCATCTTCTCCATCGCGCGGACCACTGCCTGCGCTCCCGAGGCCTGCTCTTCCACCGATGAGTTGATCTCGTGCGTGATCTCATTCAGGCGCGTCGTCGCCTTGGCAATCTGCGACGAGCCATGAGACTGCTCATTGGTTGCCGCGCCGATCTCCTGGGCAAACTTGTAGACTTCAGCGACCACGTTGGAGATTTTCTTCAACGCACCGCTCAGATCGCCGCCCAAAGTAAGCCCCTCATTCACGATCGAGGTGCTCTTCTCCATGTTGTCGACGGCCTTGCGAGCTTCCTTCTGGATGCTCTGGATCAACTCGGAAATCTCGCGAGTGGATTGAGCCGACTTTTCGGCCAGTTTCCGCACTTCATCGGCGACTACGGCGAATCCAAGTCCGTGTTCACCGGCGCGGGCGGCTTCAATGGCAGCATTGAGCGCCAGCAGGTTGGTTTGTTCGGCGAGATCATCAATCACCTCGATGATCTTGCCAATATCATCGGCGCGCTGCCCGAGTACACCGATAATGTCGGAGGATGAGCTGATGGCGGTGTTGATACGGTTCAAGCCGTCAGTAGCTTTTTCCATGGTGCTGATGCCGGCGTGGACTTCATCACGCGAGCGCTGCGAGATATCCAGCAGCACCTTGGCAGTGTCGGCCACTCTCTGGATCGAGGCCACCATCTCGTCAATGGAGGCGGAAGTTTCACTCACATTGGAGGCTTGCATCTGCGTGCTCTTCACCATGTTTTGCACGTTGATGCTCATCTCGTGCATGGTGCTGGTTACTTCGTCAATGGCAGAAGCAGCCTGCACGCTGATCTTGGCGGAATCATCGGAAGCGCTGGCGACCTGGTTGGAACCGCTGGCCACCTGAGCTGCGCTATCGCGCGTGGTCTTTACCAGGTTGCGCAATCCCAGGGTCATCTCGCGGAACGCCTTGCCCAAGGTATCGCGAGCCGAGCGAGGATGAATCTCGCCCGACAGATCGCCGCCGGCAATGGATTCAGAAACGGTGGCCATCTCGCGGAGATAGTCCACCATATTGTTAAATGTCTGGCCCAACTCACCGATTTCGTCTTTGCTCTTGACCTCTACTTTCTGGTCCAAATCTCCCGAGTTGCCGATCTCTCTGGCAACCGTGATGAGTTGAGTAAGCGGATCGGTAATCGATTTCGAGGATCTCCAGGCGATGGCGATGCCTAAACCCAGAACAAGCAGCATGCCAATGCCAGTGGCGAAGTTGGTGAATTTAGTAGCTGAATCGGCAGACTCATTTGCGACGCGGTTGTTCTCATCAACGTAGTGGTTGAGTTCCCTGATCTGGTCGTCTTCTTTGTTCTGCCAGATCATAGGATTGGCCTGCAGATAGCCGATTTGTAACTCGGCAACCGTAGAGCTGCCGGCATCGACCTGCCGGCGTTTCTCAACCAGCGGGTCAGCGAACTCTTTTTTCCAGGCAGAGTCAGTCTTGCGAATCTCTTCGAGCAGATCTCTTACGCGCTGGCTGGCCGAACCCAGATCAGTGGATTTCTCCTGCGCAACGTTCGCCAGCGCATCGATGCGGTTTTCACCCGACATGAGCGCGTCGGCTTCCTTGGTGTCGCCATTGAGCAGGTAATTGCGGAGGCGCAAACGATTATTCATGCGCTCCTGGAACAAGTTCGACATGGCTTTTCGCAACTCTATGGACTTGAAGAAGGCGTCTTTGGTGTTGTGTTCGTGCGACACAGCAGCAAAATCTCCAAGAAATAGCAGGACGACAAGCCCTAGAGTGAGCCCGAAGCCGACAAAAAGTTTCTTGCTAATACTCATCGCAAACCTCCACGCTTCCGGCTTTTCACCTTTTCAAGACGCCGGGCGTGCTGATCTTGCATTTAGGGATCGGCTTGGCAAGAGTTCAAAAGACACAACTATCCTGCTTGCCAGAAAACCCCGCTCAGATGAAATGCAATGCCAGTGCCATGTAGAGCCGACAGGTTACTTTGGGAATGTAGAAGGAGGCAATCTATTGAAACTAAAAGCCTTAGGATGTGGCTCCCGCGCGCAGGGTGGAAACCACGGTGGTCGAGCGAGATGCCATTGTCTCAATTGAGAGGGAGACATGCCCGGCAAAGTCTCAAGGTGAGACAAAACCATTTGGTAATTCGAAACTTAGCTTGCATTCAGTGTTGGCTTAAGCAAGGATCCGACGATAGGTATAACGGACCTTGAGACTTCTTCGGCGCTTTTTAGCAAATCATGAGCACCTACATCAAGATTGGTGGTCCATAGCGCGGCTCCGGTTCGAGCGTTCATGAGTCGTATTGTGATGTTGAGTTGTGTGTCGGAGAGGAGCACATCTCCTTCCAGAATCGCGTCAACATTTAAATATTTGACGATTCGATGATGATCCTTGTGCCGGCCATGAAAGATCGATGTGGAGATGTGGGCAACGACATCCAAATTGCTGGACCTGGCAAGATCATCAATCAGGATTTTGGTGATGGACCTGGAGAATGGATGGTCACTATCGTCGTTGCCTGTGGGAAGAAAAGGCAGAACGGCAAGACGGCATCGAGGTTGTTGAAGTTCTTGCCCCGGATGCTCCACATGATGATGAATAATCACCGGCACATACGAGCCTCGAGGAACCTCAATATATATCGAATCTCTGAAGCCCTCACGTTTGTAATACTGATGCATTTTTTGCCGAAGCCGACGGAGCTGAACGCGGACAATAGGGTCTTCTTGTGGGCTAAAACTGCTTCCGCGAGCAAACACTTCTCTCCCCAGCAAATGCTCCTTAATATTGTGCTGTTCTGACCGAAGGACTTTATTTACCAGATAAGTCAATAAATTTGTGAGTGCAGTAGAGCCGGACAGCAATCTGCTCCTGACAATTTTGTTCAAATAGAAGAGGACTGGGTCTTGCGTGCTGACGCCGCGACGCGTAGACGAAAGCCCAATAATCCGGTGAGCGGTTTCACTCTGATGAGACTCTGTTGCCATTGAAGTTGGAGAAGCGACACAATTTTATCTCCAGGGGCAGAGATTGGATCACGCTATCATCAAAATTTAACATTAATATTCACTTAGCAATCCAGGGATAAATCTAGATATAACCAGGTAGATTAGACAAACACAAGGAATCAAATATTAGTAAAAAATAATTATTAAATTCATTACAAAACTGTGTCACATCGAAGCTGGCTGCATCACTATATTTATACAAACGCGAAGTAGCGTGTTACTTCACATAGATACGACGCAAGACCAGAGTGCTCATTCCGTTCTGTTGGTAAGTTCAGGCGTTTGATTTTCCGTTTCTTACGGAAAAACCAATCGTGTGCTATGAACCGCAGAGCCTTTCTCAAGTCGGCAGCGTTAGGTATCTCACTTCTCAGAGGACGAGTATTCCCGTTCAACCTCGTCGCTGCCGGACAAACAGTGGCGAAGAGGCTCAATCGTTTTTCCACGCCGGCAGGGATCAAGGATCTTCAAGGCCAAGAGCAAACGCGGCTTGATGAGTTGTGGCACGTCACCGTAGAAGCCTTTACCCAACAGGCGATCCTGGGCAATCCATGGGACAAGACAGGCATGTCCCACACTCGGAATTACTATGATCCGACACGCGCGTCTGCAGCAGCGGAAGGCGCACCTACTCTGATCTCGTGGAGAGGCTTTCCTAATCGTCTTAATCAGTTCTTCGGACAGGCGAACCAGCTTCCGCAGAATCCGTACCGACTCTCACAAAACTCCGTATGGGAGCTCGCTGATTCCGGCTTCTACACTGACAACGCGGGGAAAAGACATCCGTTTCCGAAAGTTCCCAAGAAGTTTTGCCCCGAGGCCGATTGGAACGGGACTTTGCAAGCCATGGGGCCTTTTGGTCCACGTGGATGGCAAGATGAGTACTGCGAATGGAGCGTCACGAGGAATACTGAACGGAAGATTACTCGCGTGGATTTCGTGTGTGAAAACCCCGAGTATTGGTATTCGTTGTGGAGAATCAATCCACGCCGCGTGGCGGAGCTTTATCAGGAAGTGCTGAACTTTGGACTACCTGAGAGGAGCCGAAATGCCGTCACGGTTACAGTGGAAGATCTGGAACTGCTTGACCCTGATTCTGGCACGCCGGTGATCGATCCTTTTACCGGCCGGCCGGTCTACAACCCGCTCAATAAGTGGAATACGGGAACGGAATCAATTCGCGGAAGCGATCATTCGTCTGGAGGAGCCGTGCATCTTACATGCACAGCCAACACATTGCAGACGGAGTTGGTCAACCTGGCAGCCGTTGCCACCATTCTGCGCGAGGGAGGTAACCAGGACGCTCATGCCCTGGGATGCTGCAGCCAGGATACGGTTCCTTACAGAAATAGCGATCCGCATATCGCGCAGATCATCA
>DASZFK010000758.1:0-5776 GCA_035939855.1 Candidatus Angelobacter sp. | reverse complement strand
ATTTATGGTCGGGCCTTAATCTATGGCAATAAAGGCGATCTCGACCATGCCATTCAGGATTTCACCGAATTGATTCGCTTGAAGCCGGACTTGCCCGATGCGTTTGCGAACCGCGGCTGGCTCTATGAACGGCGACGAGATTATATCCAGGCCATCCTTGATCTCACCGAAGCGCTACGAATGAAGCCCGATCTGGAGTTGGCTCTTGTTAATCGTGGCGCGGCCTACGAGAACAGCGGCGATTCCACGCGCGCCATCAATGATCTCTCCGCCGCCATCCATCTCCAGCCTAGCGATAGCTTGGCATTCTATGACCGTGGCGTAGCCTGGTACAAGAAACACCGGCGTGACCTCGCGATGCAGGACTACAACCAGGCCATACGATTGAAGCCGGATTTTCCGGAAGCGCTCAACAATCGCGGTATTATCTACGCGGCCACCGGAAACTATGCTCGCGCTATTAAGGATTTCAGTGAGGCTCTACGCTTGCGGCCAGGCTACGTCCTTGCTCTCGGCAACCGCTCCCAAAGCTATCGCAGGACGGGCAATCTTGCCGCCGCATCCCGAGACCTGAAAGAAGCCATGCGTCTGTCTCCCAGGGATGCTTTTGCTTTCAAAAGCCGCCGAGGCTTGAAAGGCTTGGATTCCTTCGACTTGGCCACCACCAATCTTGCCGGCATTGCATCTCCCCGGCGGGACCTCCCAACCACCTCTGCGGTTCCAATAATCGAAAACAGCTATATTCCCAGGATTGATCCTGTGCGTGTGGATACAGCAAAACTGTTGCGGGATCGCGACGCTGGCTCAACGCTCAATGTTCCTCCAACCACCAATATTCCCGAGCCTACCGACAGCAAGCGCGATTCAATCCCCGACCCGAGCGTTGAAACAGAAGGTGTTGGCGGGAAGAAAATGAATCTCGCCATAACATTCGGTAACCAAGTGAACCGCGGTCCCAGCTCTGATAGCTTCATCGAAAGTTGGACCCAACTGATTCGGCTCGACCCCAAAAACGCCGACGCCTTCTTTGAACGAGGACTGCTCTATCGTAGAAAAGGCGACCTCAACCATGCCATTCAGGATTTCACCGAGGCCCTTCGCCTGAGACCAAACTTCGCTGCTGCCCAGAGAAACATGGACGAAACCAAAAAAGAAAAGGCCTCAGGCAAGTAAAATTGGAAATCTTTCCCACAACATACTCTCAGGCTCGTAAATTACTTTGTATTCTTTCACGCAATCTGTGATAAAGTGCTTCTGTTCTTACCCCCCAAGATACTTGAGTCGCCGACGAGGGCTGCAACCCCGTAGACTCTCTATTCCCAAATTGACATCGTTCACCAGAGAAGGAGCCTAAGTGGCGCGGAAAATCTTTTTGTTGGTGCTTTGAGGGGCCGCTGATCGTCCGGTCCGGGCGATCCAGGGCAAGACTCCTCTCGAAGCTGCGAAGACCGAACATCTCGACTCTCTCGCGACCGGGGGCGTCCAGGGTCTGCTGACCATCATTGACGACGGAATCTGCCCGGAGACCGACTCCGGCGTCATGTCGCTGCTGGGCTACGATCCCCTGCGCTACTACACCGGCCGTGGAGCCCTGGAAGCCCTGGGTATGGGCTTTATGGACATGGGTGAAAATGCCGTCGGCTTCCGAATTAACTTCGCCAGCTATAACGAGGATACAGGCAAGTTGGACCGCCGCACCTCCCGCGACCTTTCTTTGGAAGAGCAACAGGTGCTTGTTTCTGAAATCCGCGCGGGTATCGACCTGAGCAGCCTATTCCCCGATGTGCAATCTTCGATCACTGGCTTTGGCCGCCATCGTGGCATTGTGTGTTTCAAAAGTCTCACGCGTACGTTGAGCGCTAACGTTTCAAATACCGATCCGGGATTTCGCAAAGTCGGTGCGTTTGGAGTTCCTAACGACGATGCGGATTCCAAGAACAAGCCTTCCGAGTGCCAGGCTTTGGACGATACTAAGGAAGCAAAGGCAACCGAGCAGCTAGTCAATCTTTATATCCAGCAGAGCGCACGAATCCTGGCTCGAAGTGAAGTAAACGCCCGCAGGCGGGCCAAAGGTTCCATGCCTGCCAACCTGCTTCTCTTCCGTGATGGTGGAGGGAAATTCGTTCCTATGCAGGCCTTTGGCGACAAATACAATTGGTCGCTCTCGCTCTTTGGGCAAATCCCTGCGGAGCATGGCCTGTGCAAGCTCATTGGCGGAAAATGGAACGACGCCCGCATGAAACCCGGCCAGAGCGAAGAAGAGTACTACCGTGAACTCGTCCGCGACCTGCGCAACGATACTTCCGATTTAGCGGTCGTTCACCTCAAGGCCGCCGACGAGCCTGGACATGACGGCTTCCCGGAAGAGAAAGTGCGGGCGATCGAACGCATGGATACTCTCTTCGTCCGTCCGCTCCTCGAGAGCGGCAACCCCGATGATGTTTATATTGTCGCCAGCGACCATGCCACACCCTGCGAGTTGAAGATCCACTCTGCAGACCGGGTTCCGGCGCTTGTGTACTCGCGAGCTATGAAGGCTGATCCGACACGCACTTTTTGTGAGCGTGAAGCCGGATCAGGCGGGCTTCCAGTAGGCCGGGCTTATGAGCTTTTGCCCTGGGTAAATCAAGCGTTGTCAGGCCGATAAATGGAAGCTCAAATCAAGCGAGTGCACTTTCGCGGAATCCTCGAGTCCCGCGGAAAACTGACGATCGAAGCTGAGCTGGAGCTTCAGGATGGCAGCCTGGGCTGGGCTTCCTCTCCTGTGGCGATTGCTCCAGGGCGTCGCGAACAGCGCCGTTCGTTCATTCAGCATCTCGGCCCTCTCGATGGCGAAGCTATTTTCAGCGAGCTGCGCCAGCGGCTTGAGAACGTACGATTCGACTCGCAGGGCCACTTCGATTCATTCGTAGAACAGATTCCCGCCGCTATGGAGTTAGGCGCAGATGTGCGCCTGGTATTGTCCGTGGCGTTCTGCAGGGCGACTTCGAAATCTCAAGGTATCACTTTGCTCGACCAGTTGGTGCGGCTGAGCGGCCGCTCTCCGGCTGTGTCCCGCCCCCTCGTCAACATCTTCAGTGGCGGTGTCCACGATTCAACCTGCAGGATACCGTTTCAACAGATCATGTTCACCCCGGATTTTGGCGACATTCGAGCCAACATCGAGGCTGGTCTTGCTGTGTATGCGGCCGTTGAGAGCCGGCTGGAAAAATCCGGTAGAGAGTTCCGGCACTCGGCTTCCAGCGGAATGCAGTTGAGCGGCGTTGGCCACGTTGAGCTTTTCGAGGAGCTGCATGAAATCATCGGGCAACTGAACTATCCCAGGGAAAAAGCTCCTCTGGCGATCGATGTTGCCGCTGAGCACCTGCGTACGGAAAATGGTTGTTACCGTTTTGGGACTGATGTCGTCACTGGCGATGAGCTTTTTGAGCGCCTCAAGGAGATCGTTCGCAATTACAATGTGCAGTTTCTCGAAGATCCATTCGATCCTTCCGACGAAGAGTTGTGGCGTTCAGCGGCTACCCAGTTGTCGCCTTCAACTGTGGTTGTCGGCGACGACCTGTTTGCCACCAACAGCGCCAATATCAAGCCCGGCCTGGCAACAGGGATTTTGTTAAAGCTGAACCAGGTTGGATCTGTCACTGGCGCGCTTCAGGCTGCCCAAACTGCGGCTGAGGCTGGATTGGTCCTGTGTGTCTCCCACCGATCGGGAGAAACCGAAGATACAGTGATGTGTGATCTGGCAGTTGCCGTTGGCGCGACTTACATCAAGGTCGGCGGCCCTCGCCGGGGAGACCGCATCGCCAAGTACAACCAGTTGATACGTTTGGCTGAGCATCTGGACCGCGGTGATCCTTCGATGATTTCTCTCTCCTGATTTTCCAAATTCGTGTTTATTCGCGTTCATTCGTGGCTAAATGGTTTTTGGTGCTTAATGCAATGATTGACTCTGGATCAGAGGTGGATCAGAGGAATCTGAATTGATTCGTGTCGACAAACTCCACTACAATCATTCGCTTTATGGGGAGTGATTGTGAACAATCGGAAAATAGCTCGGATCATATTGTTAATCATTCTATTGGGAGCTCTGCCCGCCTTTGCCGTTTCCTGCGAGAGCTTGAGCGGCCTCAAGCTTCCTGATACCACAATCACCTCGGCTCAGAGTGTGAATGCAAGCAGCTTCACTCCACCTCTTCCCGGGAATCAGCCTGTTCCTTCCGTATTCAAGAACCTGCCTGCCTTTTGCCGCGTGATGGCCGAGGTCAAGCCCACGGCCGACTCCGACATCAAGCTGGAAGTCTGGATGCCGCAGTCCGGCTTCAACGGCAACTTTCGTGGCGAGGGCAACGGCGGCTTTGCCGGGAGTCTGAATTATCTGAGCATGGCGGACGCGCTGAGCCATGGCTACGCTACTGCCAGCACCGATACCGGCCACAGCGGGAGCGGGATAGACGGAAGTTGGGCCCTCGGTCACCCGGAAATCATCGTTGATTTCGGCTATCGCGCCGTACATGAGATGACAGTGAAAGCCAAGGCCATCATCCAGGCGTTTTATGGCCAGGCGCCCCGTCACTCCTTCTTTGCCGGCTGCTCCAATGGTGGACGGCAGGGGCTGATGGAGGCGCAACGTTTCCCCAACGATTACGATGGCATCCTCTCCGGCGCTCCTGCCAACTATTGGACCAAAATCTTTTCCGCGTTCATCTGGAACATCCAGGCCCTGCAGAGCGATCCAGAAACCTACATTCCATCCAGGAAGGTTCCGGCGATCGCGGCAGCAGTCGTGGCTGCCTGCGATGCCAATGATGGCGTGAAGGATGGTGTGCTCAACGATCCCCGTTCGTGCCATTTTGATCCCGCTACCATGGCCTGCAAAAGCGACGACTCCGATAGCTGCCTCACGCCCAAACAAGCCGAAGCGCTGAAAAAAGTTTATGACGGCCCGCGCGACCGCTCGGGAAAGCAGTTCTTTCCCGGTTTTGAACCAGGCGGCGAGGTTGGTCCGGGCGGCTGGACCACTTGGATCACAGGACCTGCTGCAGGCAAAGACTGGCAGACCGTATTTGCCGAGGGCTTCTTCAAAAACATGATTACCACCAGCCAGCCCCTCGATTTGAAAACGATAAAGATCCCTGACGCCGTCAAACTGGCCGAAGATCAACAGGCCCGCAACTTCAATGCCGATAGTCCCGACCTGGCAGCCTTCGCCAAACATGGCGGGAAACTCATTATTTACCATGGCTGGAGCGACGCCGCGCTTCCGCCGCTGGCTACCATTCAATACATCGAGACTGTGGAAAAAACCGTAGGCAAGAAATCGGCGGAAAACTTTGTGCGACTCTACATGGCTCCCGGAGTACAGCACTGTGCTGGAGGTCCCGGCCCCGATTCCTTCGGCCAGTTGGGGAGAGCTGCCGCACACGATGCCGAACACGACATCCGCTTGGCGCTGGAAGCCTGGGTCGAAAAAGGCGCAGCTCCAGACAAAATCATCGCCGCAAAACTGGCCAATAATAATGACGAGAGCGGCCAACCCCATGCCACCATGACACGCCCGCTGTGCCCTTATCCACAGATAGCAAAATACAAAGGCGCCGGCGACGACAAAGACGCAGCCAACTTCACCTGCACGGCGCCTACGAGATAATCGATTAAATCCAGGTATCAAACTATTGGGTTTACTTCGTACACTCCAAAGGACCCGATTCTTTTCCGATTCTTTTTCCATTGACAGCGGGGGTGCGCGAGAGGAGAATCTCCGGCACGAGCTAAGTGG
>DASZFK010000757.1:0-4868 GCA_035939855.1 Candidatus Angelobacter sp. | reverse complement strand
GGAAAGTGGCCAAACTGGCCCACGGAACTTGAACCAGAGCATGCGGCTGGTGTTCTCCTCGTCATATTTGCGGGCAATCGCCGCTGTGATCTGTATTTCTTCTCTTGTGACGACGTTGACGGGCTGGCAATTCCTGGCCATCGCGCAGCAGGTCTTGAAAACCAAAGACGCACTCGCGATCTATTTTGGAAACTTCAATTTTTACGCAGGAATCATTTCGCTATTGTTCCAGATGCTGTTGACGACAAGGTTCCTGCGCCGTTTTGGTATCGGGACGTCGCTGTTCGTGCTGCCCGCTACCGTGCTCCTGGGTTCGGCCGGCCTGCTGGCTTTTGGCACGCTGGGCGCGGCGCTCGCGCTGAAAGGTTGCGACCAGGTGCTGCGCTATTCCATCGACAAGTCCACCACCGAATTGCTCTATCTTCCGCTTTCTGCCCGGATCAAGTTGCAAGTCAAATGGTTTATCGACACTGTGGTCTGGCGCCTCGGCGACGGCCTGGCCGGGCTGGTCGTTCTGATTTTTGCCACCTCCCTGCATCTGCCAGCCCGTCAAATCAGCTGGATTGCGCTGCTGCTGGTCGTCGGCTGGCTGGTGGCAGTCTCGGTTGTGCGGCGGCAATATGTCGCTACCCTGAAGGAAAGTATCGGCCAACATCGAGTCGACGTGG
The DNA here is from genome assembly GCA_035939855.1 of Candidatus Angelobacter sp. Taxonomy (GTDB): domain Bacteria; phylum Acidobacteriota; class Terriglobia; order Terriglobales; family Acidobacteriaceae; genus Angelobacter. Next base: position 4,200 of record DASZFK010000757.1, on the reverse strand, counting down.
AGCAAACCTCCACAGCGGTCCTGGACCGTTCGACCGCGAACGTGTTAGCCATCAACCTTTCGGCATCCGACCCGAAGGATATCCTCTACGCGCTGAGCCTGTTTGAGGTGGAGCGGCAAAGAGCCGTGCACCCCGGAATCCGGAGCCTGCTCATCCACCCCTCCGCCGAGATCCGGCGGAAAGCAATCACTATTCTTTCGGCATCCAACGACAAGACCGTGCGGCCGGAGATGGAGCGGCTGCTGCGGGACCCCGACCTCGATGTGCGCACCGAGGCTCTGCTTTACCTGACCTACCATACCCATGTGGACCCTCTGGAGCTGATCGAGGGAGTGGGCGACTTTCCCGACTTCTCCGTGCGTTCGGCCATCGTGGCATTTCTGGCCCGACCCGGCCCAGCCCAGAACCTGGAGACCGCGCAGCAGATTCTGGCTGGCATGGTCTGCGAGCAGGGGGCAGAATGCCAGCGGACCAGGCTGGAGGCGGCCCGGCTGCTGGGTTTGCTGCCGGACTCTTTTGACCCGCTACTTTCGACGCTGCTCGCCGATGCTGACATTGAGGTCGCGCGGGAAGCGATCCGGTCTGTGGGAAAACTGCGCAAGCGGCGGCTGGTTCCGGACTTGCTGGATCGGCTGTCACGGCACGAATTGAGCGGAGATGCAGCCAAGGCCCTCGGGGAGGTTGGGGACACGATCGTCGGAGCGTTGCGCGACCATCTCAGCGACTGCTCGGTAGCAATCGAGGCGCGAAGAGAAATCCCGGCCATCCTGGTCAAGGTTGGGACACCGGCAGCGGCGAACGTGCTGATGGAGAACCTTATGGAGAGCGACACCACCCTGCGCTTCCGCATTATCAGCTCTCTCAACAAGCTCTGCGGCCTCCACCCTGAGATCGAGACAGACGTCCAAACCTTGGAGACGGTCCTAGCTGCCGAGATTCTGGGGCACTACCGGTCATACCAGATTCTGGACAAGATCAGCGCCACCGGAGACAGTCAAGATCAGGTAGCCCCCGCATTGACGGAGTCCATCCACCAAGAGTTGGAGCGCATCTTTCGTCTGCTCGGCCTGTTGTATCCCCACATGGATCTGCACGCTGCCTACCTGGGCTTGCAATCCAAGAGTGTCGCTGTGCACGACAACGCGTTGGAATTCCTCGATAACGTCTTAAAGTCCCAGCTCCGTGACATGCTGGTGCCGCTCCTGGATGGCAAGATCACCGTGGGCGAGCGCGCTCGCCTGGCGAATCGGCATGTACATGCCAAGATCGAGAACCGGGAACATGCAGTGGCGGCACTCGTCAACAGCGACGATCCCTGGCTAAAATCTTGTGGGGCGTATGCAATCGGCACGTTCGGACTGAAATCTCTGGAATATGAATTGGATCGATGCCTGAATGATTCGGACCCGCTGTTGCGAGAGACCGCGAGAGCAGCAAAACTGCGCCTGTAGGAATCGGCGGCGAAGGCACGCGGGAGTTAGCTAGTACCGAGGAGAGAAAATCTCACCTGTGGAAATTCGAGACTGACGGCCATGGCGAATAATTCTAAGTGGCGAATAATTCTAAGTTGCCGGTCTGCGATTTAAGGAGTAGGCTCTGTGGGCATAATTCGGGGAGGTGCTCCGATGCACATCCTTCATCGGCAGGGGTCGAAGCTCGCGGCAGCGGCGTTGCTCTGTTTGATTTGCCCATATTTTGTCAGGGCCGCGGATGAGACTACTTTTACCAAAGAACAGATCAAGAATTTTCTTCTCACTGCCAAGGTAGTGAAGAGCCAGCGATCCAGCATCGGCATCACCCACCCCTGGCGGCTTACGCTCACCGATGGCACGGTGACACATGACGCCTCTTTCCAGGCTGTTGATGAACATGAAGCGATGAAGCAGTTGTCCACCGGCACCGAAGTAGGGTTTGTCGATTCTTATAAATACAACATCGCCGCCTATCGGTTGGCTGAGCTGCTTGGCCTGGACGATATGCTGCCGGTGTATGTCGAACGCAAGTGGCAAGGCAATCCAGGCTCGATCAGTTGGTGGTTGCCGGTAAAGATGGATGAGGGGGAGCGACGGAGAAAGAATTTGCAAGCACCGGATTTGGACGCTTGGAACAATCAGATGTATAGGATAAGGGTTTTCGACCAGCTGGTCGACGATACAGATGCCAACCTCACTAATGTGTTAATTGGAGAGGATTGGAAGATTTGGCGGATTGATTTCACCCGTGCATTCCGATCTCAAAAGGACCTGAAAGATCCCCAGGCGAACCTAGTACGCTGCGACCGTCAGTTGTTGGAAAAGCTGAAGACTCTGGATGGGAAGGAACTGGCGGAAAAAACAAAGCACTATCTGGACAAAGATGATGTTAAAGCGGTGATGGCGCGAAGGGATAAGATCGTTGAGCACTTCCAGAAGCTGGTCGCTGAAAAAGGTGAGAATGCAGTGCTGTATTGATTCCACTAAAGACAACGGGTTAACGGGCGCTGTCATGCATTGGGCGTGCTGGATTGGATTCCCAAGTCATGAACGGCTTCCAAATTTGGATACAGCTTGCTCTTTTGAGTTCACTCGGTTTATTGTTTCTTGCCGCACAATCTTTGCGATGAAAAAGGAGAAGGTCACATGGTGAATAAGCTGTTCACTCTGTTGTTCGCGTCTGTACTCGTCTTCCCGCTGTCAACGGCGGCGTTCGCGCAGGAGGCTCCCAAGGAAGCGAAGGCAGCGAAGCCGGCGCGTTGGGAGGGTATGGTAACCAGGGTCAGCAAGGATCAATCTACACTGACCGTTCGTAGTGTGGGTTCGAGCCACGAGAAGACCGTCCAGTACGACAGTTCGACGAAATGGGTCAGCCAGGAGCACGGCAGCAAAAAAGTCAACGACATCGATTCCAGCCAGGTTAAAGACGGTGACAGGGTGATAGCCGAAGGCACTTGGGATAAGGATGGCGTACTTCATGCCACGCTGATCTCCAAGCGGCTCACAAGACTCTAATTCGGGGTCCGGGGCAGCGACGACGGCTGACGAGGTCGCGCGTTCCGGCTCAAGGACGGAACCGTGCATTTGTGGCCAAAGCATCAACGCAACAAGCAGGGGTGCAAGGCCTCTAGTAAATTTGTCACCACAATTCAGGAGGCGATCCCATGCCAACATTTCATCTTCAGCGGCAGAGGCTGATTCTTGTAGCAGTGGTGTGTCTGATTTTTCCATGCTTGGTCATGGCCGCAGACGAGTCCACCCCCAACAAAGAGCAGATTAAGCATTTCCTTCTCACCGCCAAGGTGGTGGGCAGCAAGCAGTCCACCAAGGGCGTTACCCAGCCTTGGCGGCTTACGCTGAGTGACGGCACATTGACGCACGATGCCTCGTTCCAGCCCATTGACGAACACAAGCCCACGGTGACGTTGGCCAGCGGCCGAACTGAAATGAACTTCGTCGATTCCTACAAGTACAACATCGCCGCTTATGCGCTGGCTGAGTTGGTCGGCCTGGACGACATGATGCCGGTATATGTGGAGCGCTCGTGGAAAGGCAATCCCGGCTCACTGAGCTGGTGGCTTCCAGTGAAGATGGATGAGGAAGAGCGCGTTAAGCAGAAGCTGCAGCCCCCCGATGCGGACGCCTGGGCCAATCAGATGTACAAGATACGAGTCTTCGATCAATTAGTCTACGATGACGATCCCAACCTCACGAACGTGCTGATCGGTGCGGACTGGACGATTTGGAGGGTTGATTTTAGCCGCGCATTTCGGCTTAAGAAAGACCTGCGGAACCCCGGGGACTTAGTACGCTGCGACCGGCAATTGTTCGACAAACTGAAGGCTCTGGACGGGAACGCAGTGGCGGAGAAGACCAAGCACTATCTGACTAAAGACGAGGTGAAGGCCGTGATGGCGCGGCGAGACAAAATCGTGGCCCAGTTTCAGAAGCTGAGCTCAGAAAAGGGTGAGAAAGAAGTGTTCTACTGAATCATGCGACTCGAGTGCAGCATTGGCGAATCGCCGAGTCTTCAAAAGCTTTGGCGGTCCCCGGCCGCGCTCATGCTGTTCCGCTGTTCCGCGGATTGGCTTGCTCTTTTCAGTTGCAAGGTTTATTGTGTCATGCCACACATCACAATCTTTCGAGTGAATGGTTAAGGAGGAGGTCAACATGGTAAGAAAGTTATTCGCATTGTTGTTCGCGTCTGTACTTGTGTTGGGGCTCTCAA
>DASZFK010000756.1:0-7883 GCA_035939855.1 Candidatus Angelobacter sp. | reverse complement strand
ATTGATGGCCTATGTCGCATCGCCGACCGCTGCAGTGAATTTGACCAAACATTCAGCCGCCAATGCCTAAAAGAGGCCTTTGATTTAGTCAAATGGAGACCTGACCGGCACGCCGCCAGCATGTGTAGAACAATTATTAATGCCGCGCACGCCCTGAGTGAAGAATGGGCGGCGGCGTTAGTAGGATCGATGGATGATGATTCGGCGAGACAGAATGCAAGACAATTTAGCGGAGAAGCCACCTCGAAACGAATGGCTAAGCAATTGGCTCAGCAACGAGTTAACGAGTTGAAGCTCCGAGAAGAGTTAACCAAGGAGGCAGGAATCCCATCGGATCTTTCCGAGGTTCCCACGGATGAAATCGCGGACGTTTTCTGGGAAAGCATTGGTGGTCTAAATTCTGGACGGAGGGAGCCCGTCTCTATCAATCGCAGCAGGTGTTATCTTAAAATAGCCGCGGCGATGCCAATGCAATTTGCATATCCAGTGATTAGCTGGGCAATTGAAAATGCAAAGCGGAAGCTGAAGGGAACCACACAAGTTTCGACCATCATCAGAGGAATGTTTGAGGCCGCGACCAGCACGGCCGAACTAATCACCAAGATGGTCGCAATCAGACGTGCTGGGGCAACCAGAAGTCTGCAACCACTTGCGCTCAATATAGCAAGCTCTGTTGTCAAAGCTGGCGAGAGACACAAAGCACTTGAAGAAATAGAGCGGTGGCTTTCAGAAGATGTATCAGAATATTTAAAGATTTCAGACCCATTCATTGGTCCAGTAGAGGCAAGCCAGATCTTACGAATGGTTCTTGCGTCCGCTCCGGACGCCACGGTTAGCATCCTAACAAGCAAAAAACATCAACCAAAAAATACTGCTCAAAGCCTTGAGGATCAATATTCAAGCGAATGGCGCAAGATTTGTGATCAGGAGCCACCAGACTGTCAAATCACTGTTGCGGGGCTGCGTTCGTCCGGCGAACCACCTGTACACGATCGGTGGTGGATAACTTCAAGGGGTGGATTGCGACTCGGAACATCTTTTAACAGCATAGGAGATAAGAAAGATTCAGAAATTGTGAGGTTGACCCTGCAAGAAGCGGCGGATCGTGAACAACAGCTCAATATGTATTTATATGGGCTTGCCCGCGAACGCCAAGGTGAGAGAATTACCTACACCACATTCACCTTGGAGCGCTGAGTTTGACTTGGTTTATACACCTCGTCCAGCACGTGCTAATAAGGATGTCGCACCGATTAGATTTGCCTGTCTGAATCGACCGGACCTGAAGTCTTTCGATTTGCAGGAGATCACCCTCATGCCGGTTCCGAGTTCGGGTCCCGGCAGCGGAGCCGGTCCACCGCCCAACGCCAACGTTCTATCGGTTAGGCAATTTGGTCTTGGCAGCCGCTCTGGTCCAACACCAGTCGCGAAACTGTCAAGAAGAGCAAATACACCGATCCACAATACGACCTTCCAAACGTTTTTCCTCATGCTGAAATCTCCTCTCCATTTTTAAGTTTGGGTTTCGGGGGAATTTCTTCTATCTTGAGCCTTTTGGGAGCTGTTTTACCGCTGCATATGGCGGAGTGTGCCTTTTTGTGCCTATCAAAAAATGGCGTGATCGTATAAGTTCTTTGGAATCTTGGCGTCCCCGACGGGATTTGAACCCGTGTTACCGCCGTGAAAGGGCGATGTCCTAGGCCGGGCTAGACGACGGGGACGCTTCTTTTACAAAGGTGAGTGCACTTCAATCCAAGGGCTCTCGTTCAGCATTCCTTAGAAAGTGATCTGCAGGAACAACACAGCGAGTTGACCCGCGCAATGGACAGCACCCAGAAAGAAATACGTGCACTCGCTGGTTCCGGATCCAGTGATGTTTCCTCGCAAGAGAAATCCCGAGTACAGTCTTGGAAGCAGCCGTCTGGGACAGTGCGTTGGCAATCGAGACAGTGCATCGAATCTTCAATCTCTTGGGAAGTGCATGATTCAAGTTGGTTTATAGCCAGAGATTCATTTCGCGATTACTAATTTTTAATTTGTAATTTTCTTTGCAAACCTTCTGCGTTTCTCTGTGCTTATGCGTTTAGTTTGGTTTAGAAATTAGAAATTATTAGAAATTAGAAATTAGAAATTAGAAATTACAAATTAGAAATCCCCCCTAATTGCCATCTGCAAGACCTCGGCTATATGCAACGCTTTTCGCCCTGCAAGACCTTTGATTTGCTCGAAACAACTGAAACCGTCGGAAATGATGAGCGTGTCCGGGCTGGCGTTCCTCACCGCCGGCAACAGCACCCGTTCACCTGCTTTTACCGAGACTTCATATTTCTCCGCTTCGAAGCCAAACGAACCCGCCATGCCACAGCAGCCGGAATCGAGTACCTGGAAATCAAGGCCGGTGCGTTTGAGCAATTCCTGTTCAGCATCGAACTTCAAGATGGATTTGTGATGGCAATGTCCGTGAACCAAGGCTTTGCGCTTCAGTTGCGGGGGTGAATAGTTGGCTTTCCTGACCAGGAATTCGCTCAGAAGGAAGGTTTGCCGGCTGAGCCGTTCCGCATCCTTATTGTGCGCCATCAGGTTGGGCATCTCATCACGGAATACCGAGACGCAACTGGGCTCAAGTCCTACGACAGGGATACCCTCGGCGATCTGCGGACGCAACGATTCTAAGACCTGGTTGAGCAGGTCCTTAGCGGTATCCAACATGCCAAAGTCATAAAGCGGCCGTCCGCAGCAGAGTACCTTTTTGGGAATGATTACCTGATAGCCCGCATGTTCCAGCACCTCCACCGCTGCTTTTGATATCCCGGGACGAATGTAATTATCGAGGGTATCAGGCCACAGCATTACCTGGGGGCGGCCCTGATTGCGAACGCCCCGCTTTTGGAACCATGCTCTAAAAGTTTCATGCGCGAACTGCGGAATCTTGCGGGGCTGGGCAATGCCCCCCAGAAATTTAAGCAGACGGGAAATGCCGGGCGCTTGCGTAACAAAGTTGACCAAGCCGGGAGCGATGGCGGCCAGGCGCGCCCACCAATAAATCCATCCCATGGCGTAAGCCGAGCGCGGACGCAGCCGGCCTTCATAATAATGGGAAAGGAACTCGGCCTTGTAAGTAGCCATGTCCACGTTGAGCGGACATTCGCTCTTGCACGCCTTGCACGCCAGGCAGAGATCCAGCGCTTCTTTTACGTGATGGTTTTTCCATCCGCCTCGCATGGGATCACCTTCCAGCATTTCAAACAGCAGGTGGGCACGCCCGCGCGTGGAGTGCATTTCATCGCGAGTGACCATGTAGCTCGGGCACATGGTCCCCTGCTCATCTTTGCGGCATTTGCCTACGCCAACGCAACGGGTGGTGGCCTCAGCAAAACTGCCATGCTCTTCAGGAAACGAAAAGTGCGTCTCAATCTTGGGCGGCGCATAATCCGTACCGAACCGAAAATTTTCATCTAGCTTGTAAGCATTGATCAGCTTGCCGGGATTCATCTTCGCCTGGGGGTCCCATATCCGCTTGAACGCACGAAAAGCCTCGATCAATTCCGGCCCAAACATCTTGATGAGCAGTTCGCCGCGCGCTTGTCCATCTCCATGCTCACCCGACAACGAACCGCCCAATCTCACGACCAGGTCGGCGGCTTCTTCCACAAAGGAGCGGTAGTTTTTGATCCCCTCGGCAGTTACCAGATCAAAATCCACGCGCGTGTGCACGCAGGCTTGACCAAAATGGCCGTAGAGTGCACAGTGATAACCGTACTTGTCAATAAGTTTGCGGAACTCGCGCAGATATTGACCAAGATTTTCCGGCGGAACCGCAGAATCTTCCCATCCTTCCCAGGTCTCCGATTCGCCAGGAACGCGGGCAGTGGCGCCGAGACCCGATTCGCGGACCTTCCAGATCAACATCTTTTCCCGTTCGTCGTCCACGAGTTTCATGCTGGGCGCATCTGGCTTGTCTCGCAGCTTCTCCATCAGCGCATGAGCTTTGGCGTCTGCCTCTTCCTTGGTTTCGCCTCCAAATTCGACCAGCAGCCAGCCTTTCCCCGGAGGAAGCTTGTCGGTGCTGCCAGGATGAAGGTTTTTCTTCCTGACGCTGGCGACCAGGTAATCGTCAATACCTTCCAGCCCGACTGGGCCCGCCTCGCCGACCTCGATAACGTGGTCGCCTGCCTCATAAGCATCCTTATATCCGAGCACCAGGAGGTTGCGCTTTTTGGGCCACTCGACCAGCCGGACTTTGGCAGCCAAAGTCAGCGCGCACGTCGATTCCGAACCAACCAGCGACCGGGCAACATGGAAGCCATTTTCGGTCAGCAGTTCATCGAGGCTGTATCCTGAAACCCGGCGTGGAATCTTCGGATAGCGCTGGCGAATCAACTCAGCATACTGATCGCGAAGCGCGCGCAGGCTGGAATAAATCTCGGCTTTGCGTCCTCCCTGGCGAATGATCTCCGCCAACTCTGAGTCGGAGGTCGGGCCGGCGTTCATGCGCAATCCGTCGTAGGTGAGTATCTCCAACTCCAACACGTTATCGACCGTGCGCCCGGCGATGACGGAATGAACGCCGCAGGAATTGTTGCCGATCATTCCGCCCAGATTGCAGTATTCATGCGTCGAAGGATCAGGCCCATAAGTCAGGTTGTACTGATTGGCCTGCTTGCGCAAATGATCGAGCACCACGCCCGGCTGCACCCATGCATATCTCTTCTCGGGATTTAGCTCGAGGATCTGATTCAGATACTTGGAAAAATCGATGACAACCGCCACGTTGCAACACTGTCCGGCAAGACTGGTTCCGCCGCCGCGCGCCAGGATGGGCGCTTGATGCTTGCGCGCCAGGGCCACGGCTTGAACTACATCGTCAATGGTGCGGGGAATGACAACGCCGATGGGGACCTGCCGGTAGTTGGAGCCGTCCGTTGCGTAGAGCGCGCGGCTGCCTTCATCGAACCGAACCTCACCGGAGATGCTGCGGCGCAGATCGTCAGCCAGGGCATTGGCGCGATCGCGAGAAAATGCTTTATCGGCAGTCGGCCGGTAACGAGGATGAATTTCCAAAAACTGGTTCACATTATGCCCTGGCCTTGATCGTTCTAAGTCATTTACCGCTCTTGGACAAACTAAGATGGCTCCGCAAGGTTTCTGATCACCCGATCACCCGATGACCAGATCACCCGATTGTTAACTCCACCAAAATACCTTATCAGAGAGTCACAGCTTGTTCAGTCCAGTAGCCGCTCGCGGGGCTATTTAAACCAGTTATAGCCGATTGCGAACTGCACCGTATTCACGCCTGGGTTCGGCGTCGTCAGTCCTGCGTTCGAGATGTGTTCATAGCGGGCGTTCACCGTAAATGCTCTCTTATCGGTGGTGAAAAAATGGAACCCGAAAGCAGCATGAGTCAGGAAGTTGGTTGTCGAGGTGAAGGCCGGGACTTCGTTGTTGGTGAACAGCACGCCGCCCCCCAGTTCCAGATAGGGAACCACATGGTTGGCCGAAGTAAAATTCCATTTCAGGTTGAGAGGATTGAATCCTGCGCCGTAGGCATTGTCGATCGGCTGCCTTACATAGTAGATTGGCAACAAGTCTGCCGACCATTCGAAGTTCCCGCGCAGAAATCCGCCGAGATGATCCCCGGTAAGGACTTTACCAAGGCGCAGCCCGGCGTTAATCGCTTGCGTATCGGTAACTCCGCCGGAAACGCTCGTCCCGCCGGCTACCCATATCCCGATATCCCAGGGCTTATTCTCCAGCGGTTTGGACTGCGCTCCCGCCAACCCACAGAACAACAACAGCGCAAAGATCTGCTTCATGAAAACAGTTCTCCTGATGGAAGATGTATAAGTAACTGTATCAGCTACTTTTAAGGGCGTCATCAGAGAGCAAGTCAATTCCAAATTCTTTCTAGAGGATCGCCAGCTCTTCTGCTAATCGGCGCACGCCAATGGCTTCTATTCCGTTGGCGAGGGGGTAGCGCTCAGTCCCGGAATAGACAATGAAAGATCGTGAAGGACTTAGGTCTGCCAAAGCATGATAAAAACCTCGTTCTGGCGTAGCCCCGAGTCCGCGTTTGATCTCAATCGCCCACATGCCGTGGCGGCCACCCAGTTCCAGGACAAGGTCAATTTCAGCACCGGTAGCGGTACGATAGAAACTGGCTTTCACCCGCTCTGGCGCGGCGGCCAGCAAAGCTTCAATGACGAAGCCTTCCCAACTGGCTCCAACAACGGGATGGCCTGCCAATTGGTCCATGTCTTCAATTCCGAGCAGTGCGTGAAGGAGTCCGCTGTCGCGGACATAAGTCTTGGGCGATTTCACCAGCCGCTTGCCGACATTGGCGTGGTGCGGCGATAGACGGCGCACCAGAAATAGGTCTGCCAGCAGGCCGATATAGCCGGTCACAGTCGGCGCGCTGACCGAAAGTCCTGATGCCAGGCGTGAAGCATTCAGCAGAGTGCCCTGATTGTGGGCAAGCATGGTCCAAAGGCGTTCCAGCGTTTCAGCGGGGATACGCGGCCCGAACTGCGGCACGTCACGCTCAAGATAAGTACGGATGAAATCACGGCGGAGGTAAAAGCTATCCATATCATTTTTTGCCAGATAGCTGTCCGGAAATCCTCCCCGCAACCAGAGGCGGTTTACGGACTTGTCGGAATTGTCAACCTCCAGGACATCGAACGGTCCGAGATGGACATATTCAATTCGGCCGGCCAGAGTTTCCCCTGACTGACGCAACATATCTATGGCAGCCGAGCCCAGCACCAGAAAGCGTCCTGTGCGCAGCCCCTTGCGTCGGCCTTTATCAATCAGGACGCGCAGCGTTTGGAACAATTCGGGGACGCGGTGGATTTCATCCAGTATAACTAGTTCGTCTTCGTGGTCCCGGAGAAAGAGTTCGGGATCGCTCAGCTTGTCGCGATCAGACCTCGATTCAAGATCAAGGTAGATCGAAGGGCGGATGTCGGCCAGGCTGTGCGCCAGCGTAGTCTTACCGGCTTGCCTCGGGCCAATCAGCGCCGCAGCGGCTTGCCGGGAAAGGGCTTCCTCGATCTTGCGCAACGCGCGGCGCGGAATCATACCCTGCATATTAAAAGTGGTACTTTTAATTTGCAAGATACAAATGTATTAGCAGATTGAATCCACGGCACTAGCCCAGTCTTTTCCGGGTCCAGTTCTCGATTCGATCGAGGGCCTTCTCCAGGTTCTCCGTCGAATTGGCGATGCTGAAGCGTAGATAACCTTCGCCGAATTTGCCGAAGGCTGTGCCTGCCAGGCAGGCGACGCCGGCTTCCTCGAGAAGAAGATCTGCTAATTGCTTCGAGTTGAATCCGGTTTGGGTGATATTGGGGAAGACGTAAAACGCGCCTGCGGGGACCCTGGCGCTGAATCCCTTGATTTTGTTGATGCCTTCGACGAAGCGGACGCGGCGGCGTTTGAACTCGGCGGCCATCTCCTCTACTGGCTGCTGGTTGCCTCGTATTGCTTCGAGGCCAGCCATCTGAGTGAACGCGGCGCTGCATGAGTTCGAGTTGGTCATCAGCTTGGAAAAATGTTCGGCCAAATCGGCCCGCATGACGCCATAGCCAAGCCGCCAGCCGGTCATGGCGTAGCTCTTGGACCAACCATCGAGCATCACGGTGCGCTCTTTCCAGCCGTCAATCGACATTATGGAGAAATGTTCGCCCTCATATACCAACCGGCTGTAGATCTCATCGGCGAAAACCATAATGTCGCGGTCGCCGATGGCTTCGGCGATATCCCGCATGTCTTGCTCGGTCAGCACTCCGCCCGTAGGGTTGTGGGGAGAATTCAGAATTACCAGCCTGGTGCGATCGGTAATCAGGTCGGCAAGTTCGTTAGGATCGAGACGGAAATCGTTT
>DASZFK010000755.1:0-29729 GCA_035939855.1 Candidatus Angelobacter sp. | reverse complement strand
TTTCAGCCTCCGTAGCCGGTAGAGTGCAAGCATGTTAGACGAGGGGAGGAAACTAATGACCTACCGTTGTAGCAATTGTGGCGAGAATGCCCGGAGGGCCCGCACAAATTATCTATTCCGAGAGAGTGGTTTAAGCAATGTCGTTTTGAAGAACATTGAAATCATTAAGTGTGCTCACTGTGGCAACCAAGATCCTATTATTCACAGGATGGCCGATGTCATGAGGCAGATTGCGCAAGCTCTCGTGGAGAAACCGTTTGCGTTGATGGGGGAGGAGATCCGATTTTTGCGCAAATATTTAGGAATGAGTGGGGTTGCCTTCGCGGGTCTCCTTCATGCTGATAAAACCGTTCTTTCCCGATGGGAAAACAATCAAGTCGGCGTTGGCTCAAAAAGCGATCTCCTGATACGGGCCATCGCCTGTAATCTCGGAAGCGGACTAAGATCGGAAGCCGAGAGGGTTGTGCGCAAGTTTCCCGAGATTGATGAGTCGGATCAAAAGGTGGTGCGCATCGAGATCCATGATGCGACTTTCGCTTATGCCTGATTGTTGCTAATCTCCTTTCAATTCGCCGAGGCCGGCAGCGCGCAGTTTCTGGTTTAGATCGGCGATGTCTTTGGATTTGACTTCCTGCCAGCGCTGAAGCAGGGAAGGTACCGATTTCTGCAATTCATCTGCTGCGTCTTTCATTTGTGCTGTCGGCGCTTCGTCGGCTTCCTGGAGGAAACCCAACAAGGCCAGGAGCCGGGTTCTGGTATTGCCCAGGGTTGGCGGTTCACTGCCAGGGCCGGGTCGGCGCGTCACACCTCCTGCGAGGGATTGCAGTTTCTGGTCGAAATTGTTGATCGCGCTTGCGAGTTCGCTGCTGGTGGAAGCCTTTTTCAGGTCGGCAAGCTGCTTGCGGATAGCGTCAACCTGGTCGGAGGCAGGGACGACACTCAGCAGGTTGTTGTACATCTGCTGCGAAAGCTTGAACTGCTGGGCTAGGTCGGCATTGGGCGTTTTCACCCGCGGGTCCATCTTTATAGTGAGCGGCTGAGAATAGCTTTTGCCGTTGACGTTCAACACTACCGTGTATTCGCCGGGCATGACCCAGGGCGAGGTGGCCTGGGGCGCTGTGTTGTGGGGAATTGCCGCGATTGGATATTCGGGCTTGATGCCTGGGACGGGCGCGTAATGCATGTCCCACAAGAAACGATGAGTCCCCGCTGACGCAGAGAGAACTTGCGGTGGACGCACCCAGTAGGCCGGAATCTCCAGCATCGGGTCGGGCGGAGGCACGGGATCGGCACTGGAATAGCGGCGCACGGTCTTGCCTGCGCTGTCTCGAATTTCCAGAGTGACCGGACCTGAAGGGGCCGACTTCAGGTAATAGTCAATGACTGCGCCATCGGGAGGATTCTCGCCGGCAGGGAAGTCGGGTGGCAGAGGAGTATCGGTGTTCATGTCCCAGCGTACCCGGTAGGTCGATTGGGGCTTGAACAGAAACGCGTCGGAATCGACGACCTTGGCGTCGAGCTGCCTGAGAGCCGTGATGTCATCGAGGATCCAGAAGCCCCGGCCATGAGTAGCGGCGACCAAGTCGTCGTTTTTGACGATCAGGTCACGAACCGAGCTGGCAGCCATGTTCAGCCGCAACGATTGCCAATGATCGCCATCATCAAATGAAACATAGACGGCGCGTTCCGTGCCGGCAAACAGCAGCCCTTTGCGAACAGGGTCTTCGCGCACGACATCGACATCTTCATTGTCGGGGATGCCGGTGGTGATTTCCGTCCAGGTCTTGCCGGAATCGTGCGTGCGCAGAATGTGTGGATGCAGATCGTCAAGACGCAAAGTGTTGATGGCCGTGTATGCCGTTTGGGCATCGAAGTGGCTGGCTTCCAGAATGGCGACTTTCTGAAATGGCTTCATTTGCGTGGGCGTAACGTCGGTCCACTTTTTGCCGCCATCGGTGGTGAGGTGGATGAGGCCATCATCAGTACCTGCCCATATCCGGTTGATATCGAGTGGAGAGGGGGCAACGGCATAGATCACGCCGCGCTGTGTGGGCTGCGCTGTAGTTTCACTGCGAAACTTTCCAATGTTGGCTGGGACCTCGAAAGTTTTGCGCGTGAGGTCGCCGCTGATCTGCTGCCAGCTTCGGCCGCCGTTCGTCGTCTTCCATAGAGTATTGGCAGCGAAATACAGGATGTGCGGATCAACCGGGGAGAAAACTACGGGCTCGGTGCGCAGCACACGGAAATCCTGCGAGCGGAAGGCCTTGGGCATGATGTTCTGGGCCTGGCTGGTGCGCCGGTCGTAGCGCGTGAGCTTGCCGCCAAAGACGATGTTGGGATCGAGCGGGTCGGGCACGACATAGCCATATTCTTCCGCCGCCACCGGATGCCATTCGCGGATGGTAATCTCGCCATCGTTGCCGCGGCTGGAGATACAAACGGAGCCGCTTTCCTGTTGTCCGCTGCAGAGCCGGTAAGGGAAATCGTTGTCGGCGTTGACGTGGTAAAGCTGCGCCGTGGGCTGGTTGTACCAAGAGCTCCAACTCGCTCCGCCATTGACGGTGATGATTGCGCCTTGATCGTTGACGAGCAGGATAATGTTGGGATTGTTGGGATTGATCCAGAGATTTTGATAGTCGTCACCGCCAGGAGCACCGCGGAAACCCGTCCAAGTCTTACCGCCATCCACGGATTTCCAGGTGACCGTGCTGGCGACATAAACGATGTCCGGATTCTTGGGATCAACTCTCGAGACCGAGAGATCGCCGCCACCGATTCTTCCTGCCGGACGTGGATCAGTCGTAACCTGGAACCAGCTTTGGCCGGCATCATCGGAGCGATAGATGCCGACTGTGCCTTTGGTGGCCACGGAGGAGAACAACCGATTGGGATTACTGGCTGAAATGCTAATGTTGGCCTGGATGATTCCCTGAGGCAGGCCGTTGGTGAGTGGCTGCCAGGTTTGTCCGCCGTCAGTGGATTTGAAGATACCGCCGTTGGAGCCGTTCCATGCGCCGTTTTCCCAGGGACCTTCGCGGGCCTCCCACAATGTAGCGTAGGCCGTATCGGGATGAACGGGATCGATCTGGACGTCGGCCCCGCCGGTGTTTTCGTCCTTGTAGAGAACTTTTTGGAATGTCTGTCCGCCATCGGTGGAGCGGAAGATGCCGCGCTCTTCATTGGGCCCGTAAGGATGGCCGGCCACTGCCACCAGGATTTTGTTGGCATCGCGAGGATCAATGGCGATCTGCGGTATCTGCTGGCCATCGCGCAAGCCGAGGTGAGTCCAGGTTTTGCCGGCGTCGGTGGACTTGTAGATGCCATCGCCCACCGAGAGATCAGGCCGATGTAGCCCTTCACCGCTTCCGACATAAACCACATTTGGATCGGATACCGCCACCGCGACGGCGCCGATGGAGCCGGTGGGCTGATCGTCGAAGATTGGAACCCAGGTGCGGCCATAGTCGGTGCTCTTCCAGACGCCGCCATTACATACGCCGATATAAAAGACGTTAGGTTGGCTGGGAACGCCGGCGGCAGCCTTGGTGCGTCCGCCGCGGAAGGGACCGATGGCGCGCCAGTGCAGCGGTCTAAAGAGATCAGGGCTGAATTGCTGAGTGTAGGCAAGAGAAACAGATGTAACCAGGATCAGATATGTGATCGAACGTTGGAGCAGGTTCATGGTGGTCCTCCAGGAGCACTCAGCCGTCAGCGTTCAGCATTCAGCCCGCTTCCATTCTTGGCTAAGGGATACAACGTCGTGGGCATGGTTGGAACCTGGAACATTCTTATGTGCCTGGCGCCGATGCTGTGCGGAAACAAAAGAGATTAGCATAGAAGGATTGGTCGATGCGGGTTGGAGTCTCTGTATGTGTTCAGCCGTGAGCAAATTAGAAGCCTTCTTTGAAGACCTCAAAACACTGCCGCCGGGTCAACTCGACAGCGCTGCCGATTATATTCATCGTCTCAAAACGATCAGCGAAGCGGAGCGATCTGCGATCATCGAACGAACAGCAGGTTCGCTCACTCCTGAAGAAGGAGAAGAGCTGGCCCGGATTATCGAGACAGGCTGCGAACAAATAGATGAGCATGATTGATAGCGTCCTTCTGGATACCACAATTGTCGTGGATCATTTGCGCAAAAAAGATTCTTCCATTGTCCAGCGATTTAAAGAAGCAGGAACTCTGTATCTCCTGCTAAGTCCCTCCGTCTGCCCGCGCTGACGCGCGAGCAGACGGGATGACGAACTATCCGTTCGTTCAACGTCAAGCTACTTAGCGCGTGGGCTGGGGCGACGTTTGTGGCTTTACGCTGTTGAAATCGACTTTGGGAGGCACGCGTGATCCCTCGGATGCGGCGAAATATGCTTCGTTGCGATGAAAGCCTGCCATGTTGGCCCAGATGCTGTTGGGGAAGAGTCCTATGAACGTGTTGTAATCCTGCAACGTATCGTTGTAGCGCTTGCGCTCTACGGCGATGCGGTTTTCGGCGCCGGCCAACTCATCTTGGAGCTTGAGGAAGTTTTCGCTGGAACGCAACTGGGGATAGTTTTCCGATATGGCCAGCAGCCGGCTCAAGGCGGTGTCGAGCCGTTGATTGGCTGCAATCTTATCGTTAGGAGAACCTGCGCCAATCAAAGCCGAACGCGCCTTGGCGATCTCTCCAAAAACAGTTTGTTCCTGGCCTGCAATGCCCTTTACCGTCTCTACAAGATTGGGAATCAGGTCGGCGCGTCGTTGCAGGACGACATCTACCTGGGACCAGGTTGACTTGACCGCCTCATTCTTGGTGACCATCTGATTTTTGGCGCTGACATAGCTGCCAAAGATCACGAGCAAAATGAGCACCAGGATACCTATTGCGATTAATGCCTTCATGAGCTGCTCCTAATTGAATTGCCATAACTGCCAAAATTGCCAGAATTGCCAGAATTGAAAAACCAAGATCTTTTCTTGCCGTCAGTATTTACCTACGTAAGTCATGGGTGAAAAGTTTTCACAAATTGTCAACCGCGCGAATAACTGCTTCAATGGCCCGCAGATAGCGAGAAAAAGACTCGTGGATGTCGCTGGTGTCGGGTTTCAGGTGATGTTCGCGAATGTCGAGAAGATCAAAAAAAGGTCCGGGATCGAAACGCAATTTCTCCGCCAGCAGCTCCACCACCTTGCGCTTGGGTTCAGGCGGCTGTTCTCCCATCGCGATCTGTACGTGGCGAAACAGAGTGATAAAGCTGGAGACCGAGCCGAGCATCAAGTGCAGGACTTTCTTGTTGTCCCCGGCAGCCGAGAGATAATGCTGCCGCAGCAGAATCAGCTTGGTGCGCAGGTCGTGCTCGAGTTGCACGCGATGCAGATCGAGAGGCACTTTCACGCTTTTCAAAACGTCGGTGCCGTGAAGAAGGCGATGACGGCGCTGCATGTCAAGCATCTCAATCGGAAAGACGTCGGCGGAGCGGTTCAGCTCTTCCCCGGTAAAGATCAACGGGGCAGGATGTTTGCTTTGCGTCCACCGGTTCACGGCCGGGGCCAGCGCCTGAAGAGCAGAGGCCGACAACTCGCGGACGATGCACAAGACGTTTACATCGGAGTATTCAGCATGGAAGTCGTCCGAAACCGCTGAGCCATAAAGAAGCATGCTTTCCAGGTTTGTCCCGGCTGCGTTCTTGAGCCGATCGACAAATTCGTTGATCTGCGTTTCGGGAATCATTGTTTCTCCTTAGCTTCTAGCTGCTGGCTACTAGCTACTAGCCTTTGCTCTTAGTACTTAGCCATTAGCCCGAGCCCATTGATGGCGGATCAGTTCAATATCATGGCCTCGAATTTCTCAGTTCCCAATTCAAAGTGAATCGCGAGTCTATCCTTCAACCAAATTATGGCAATTATGGCAATCCTTATGGCAATTCTTACCAGTCTCCGCTGGCTCCGCCGCCTCCGGAACTGCCGCCGCCGAAGCCGCCAAAGCCGCCTCCGCCACCAAAGCCACCGCCGCCGCCCCAACTGCCTCCTGAGCCTCCGCCAAACCCACCAATCCACCATCCTCCACCACCCCAGCCACCGCGCCGTCCGCGGAAAAGCATTCGCAGCAGGAAAGGACCGACGAAAAACAATAGGAATAAGATGAGCTTAATGTTATTGAAATCAGACGATCGGCGCCGTACTGGGGGAGGCCGAGGACTTTGAACCTCAAGCGTGACCTTGGCATCTTCGGCAATGGTTTCCGCCACTCGACGGGTCAGCAGCTCCAAGGCCGGGCCATATTGGCTCTGGCGCAAATAGGGAACAACTTCGCGCCCAAAAGAGCCCACCTTGCCGTCAGGCAGGATCGGCTCCAGGCCATAACCAACTTCGACGCGGTAGCGGCGATCATCTACGGCTAGCAGAATCAGCACACCGCGATTCGTAGCCTTGGCTCCAACGCCCCACTGCTTGTAAAGATCAACTGCAAAACCCTCGATGTCGGCTCCTTCCAGGGAGCGAATGGTCACTACCGCAATCTGAGCTTGCGCCTTGCGATCAATCTCAGCGCATGTCTGGGTAAGCCGCTGCGCAGACCCGGCATCCAGCACGCCCGCAAAATCGTTGACATAGCCCGCCGCCTTGAGTTGCTTGACCTGTTCGCAATGCAAGGCACAGCTCACCCCCAGGAGTGCCAAAAGGAGCAGCACAGGTCGTTGAAATCGGCGTTGGAGCATGAATGGACATTGTAAATGCAAACATTACCTCTATAGTCCCACCCGCACAGGACGATAACTTCTGCAGCCAGCGTTCACGGTTTCCCAAGGTTGCTTCAAGACATTTTGTCCAGCCGCTTTACGGCTTCTGTGACCGGGCAACTTCGCATCGAGGTATTAACTCAATAGTACATACGTACTTGCCGGGCGCCGCCTCTGCAGAAAGCAACGTGGGAACAAGCAGATGGAAAATCGATTCAAACCAAGCCGAGCACTGGGGCTGGCGCTACTGCTAGCCGCTGTGAGTATCTCAACGGGCGCGCAGATGACCTCCAAAGCGGGACATATAACCATTATCGCAATCATGCCGGAAAATCTCTCCTTAAGCCTCAACAGCAGTGGCGCACTCTATTCAGCCTCGGCCGGCAATCGTACGGAGATTCCAGGAGTCGCGACCGGAGTAACTACGGGCTGGTCTTTGATGCAGGGCCGCGCCAAGGTCGCAACCTTTGTAACGATGGACCGTACAAATGTACCCATGATTATTGCCGACGCCTCAGGATATGGCGTAAGCCCTTTTGCAGATGAAAGAGACAGACAACCGCATCGCTTCTCCCTTCACCCCAATCACTCAAATACCCAATTGAGCGGGTCGAATCTGACAGAAAGCAATAGAAGAGGAGCGAACACCGCAGCACTCCCGGACTCAGGCGATCCGGGCCAGCCCCAGAGGTTGCCAGCCAATCTACCTGCCGGAACTTTGAAGATTCAGGTCCAGCCTGTGCTATAAACTCGGCAATCCACCCGATTGATCCCTGTTTTTACCTGTGACAAACTGGCATCGCTAAGCAACTTTCTTCTGAATAATCGAGACGTTGTTGTGCGTTCGTGTTGATGGTTCTTGTTCCAATTACCTTCGTCACTTGTCTTTCGTAGAGTACGGACATACTCTGTGATCGCAGTACCAGATTCTTCGAACGCAAAGGAAAAGTAACATGAGAATCTCGATCAAAGTATTGGCAGCGACGGCATTGCTGGTAATCGCGATTGCCCTGGCAACCACGCCTGCCTCTGCACAATTGAATTCCAACACTGGCACCGTCACCATCAATGCGAACTTGGCGGAAGCACTAACGGTGAACGTGACCAATACCACAATTACCATTCCGTTGACAGAGAACACGGCTAATAACACGCAAACAGCGCCGGCAGCGGGATCAAACATCACAACCGCCTGGGTATTGAATCCGGGAAGAACAACGGTCAAAGTATTCGTGTACTCGGCGACTGCGAATCCGCTCACCAACGGCACCGACACGATTCCTGCGACCAGCATAAAGATATCGAATACTGGTATCGCCGGAACGTACAACGCTCTGGCTGCCGGTACGCCCTTTGGCACTGGATTGCAAATTGGCGCAACGATCAACATAACCGGCGCCAATCGAGCCAGCAGCCGCACTGATACGGTCTTCTTCGGGATCGATACGACCTTCAACGCTCAGTTGTCTGCAGGTACCTATAGTGGAACGCTCAACGTGCAGGCCCAGGCAACGCCGTAAGAAGCTTATGTTGCGCGCCGAAACTGGCCACCTTTTGCGATTCGGACGGCAGGCCTGGAGAGTCTCTCTCCGGGCCTTGTCTGTTTGCCTGCTGAGTTTTGCGGGGGTGTTGATGGCCGCCCAGACTGTTCGTCCAGTCGTGGATGAGAATATCGTCAAAGGACCGGGGAAGAAGGCCAGCGGGCGAATCGAGTACGTCAACGATAGCCTACAAACTCTGAATGTTGTTCTTGACTCTCGAAGCTTTACCGTTTCCGATACTGGGGATGTTTCTTATCAGCCACTCGACAACCGCATTCATGTAAAGTTTTCAGCTACAAGCTTTCGCATTCCTCCTAAGCAGAATTACTTTGTCTTTTATGAAGCCTGGGCAGATGCCGTGCCCTCATGGTTTGTGGTCTATGCTACTTTTAGCGGGTTCGCTGAGAAGACTCGGGAAGGCTTGAATCTCCAGGTACTTCTTCCTCATACCATTTATTTATTGCCAAAACAGAGTGTTCGAAAAGAAGAGTTGCAGGTAAAAACTGCAGAGTACCGCCCCAAGGACAAGAAAATAATTGTTCGGGTTGAAAACACCGGCTCATCCTTTGGGCGCATTCTGGAAACCGATGTGACCTCGGGCAAAGGGAAGACCACGTCCAACGGCTTTCCTGTTTTTCCACACCGCGAACGCGAGGTGGAGATCCCTTGGGAGGGTTCCGAGGGACCAGCTAAAGTGATCCTGCATCTGGAGCGTTTCCGGCTGGAGCACGAGATCGCAAGCCCCGGCTTTTGAAGAGGTTCAGTTTGTGCCATGTCCCGCCATGCAAAATCGTGGTCGATCCTAAAAATAGCAGCAGTGATCCTGGTCTCCTGGCTGCTTGCGGGGACTGGTGCGCTCTTCGGCCAGGTCATTAAAGTCGAAGCGGGAGCTTCCGACATTCTGCCTTCGCAGGGCGGTTCCATCAACATTCAAGGAGAGAATTACGAAGGCTACCTGGGTGCAGGTGACATCGGCGGAGTATTTCGTCTGGGATCGTATGTGAAGACCAGCTTTGCTGGATATAAATTCACTTTGGGAGACCAGACGACGGTAATTGGCCTGCCAACGGATATTTTCGGCTCACAACAGTATTTTCTTACTCGTGGAGCGGCGGCATCAGGGCAGTTCCACGGAGCCAAAGTATTCCTGTTTGGCGGGGCCACAGCTCTGGGGGTTGGATCGCAGTTCTTTCAGGCGGCCCAGGCCCAAGTGCCGGTCGGCATGTTGTTCCTGGACATTCCGCTTTCAGACAAACTGGTTTTTTATTCAAGAAACCTCGGTTCAACACAACAAACGTCCATCCAAGGATTGAGTTGGCATCCCTGGAAATGGCTTACCACCGGGGTATCAGCGGGCATCGGCGGAAACCAGCCGTACGCGGCAACTACACTGAGCGTGCATCAAGACTGGCTCGACTTGAGGGCAGGTTATATTCAGGCCGGCGACCGCTTTCGCCGCATTACTACACCATCTGTATTTGCTGCGGAGCCCGACCGTGAAAACATCCTGGTGACAGTCAAGCCCCTCTCGAGCCTGGTGCTGATTGGTGGACATGAGAATCTGCTCCAGCCGCAGACGGATTTGAATGCGCCCTTCCTGCGGGCCACAGTCGATCAGTTTCAATCGAGCTACACGGTGGCCAAGTTCCGCCTGGGCGCGGGAGTATTCCAATCTCGATCTCAGAGTTTTCATAATGTAGGAGAGGATTTCTCAATATCCCGTTCCATCACCAGAAATATTGAAGCTGGCGCAAATTATTTCCACACGGTCTCTGGAACCAGTGGTCGGACGAGCAACCTATCAGGCACAGTAAGGGAGAAAATCACGCAGAAGCTAAGCCTTTTGCAGGTTGTCACCAGATCGGCCGGGAATACGAATGTTCTATTCGGTGGCAGCTACACAGCCAACCGCTTTGCCGTCAGCGTGGATTATCAGACGATCTATCTCCCATTCCTGCCCACGAATCCATTTCAGCAAGGCTTGAGCGTTAGCCTGCGGATGAAGCTGTTTGGCAACTTCCAGGTTAGCGGCGACACATTCCGCTCCTCCGACGGCAAGCTACGCTATAGCGCCGGCGCCAGCACGCTGCTGGTCCACAACTTCCAGCGTGGTGGTAGCAGCGAAACCTTTAGTTTTCCTAGATACATTGTGCGCGGACACGTGCGCGATGAAGGCGGCGCTCCGATTGAAGGCGCGGCCCTTCGCATTGGCGATGAACTGGTTTACACCAATGCGCTGGGTGAGTTCATGGTGCGCCAGAAGAAAGCCGGCCAACTGCTCTTCGAAGTGGTATTGCCACAATTCCAGAACGCATTGCCTTTCAGGGTGGTCGCGGCGCCACCGACTGTGACAGCCGAGCCGGAAGACTCAGCTCATGATGTTTTGGTGGTTCTGAGCCCGGCCTTCAAGCCAAGAAGTTTGTCCCGCCCGCTACCATCGCGGCCGACGAGTCCTGCCCCGGCTGGTACCGAGCCAGCTACTACTCCGGAAGGAAGCGGAACTGTGACTCCACAACCCAAGGCCCCGGACCTCATAGGTGCTTTGAGAACAACGGACTCCTCCCGCGCGCTATCACAACGGCCCACTCCCACATCTACTCCGAGCGCTGGAGCGACGAAAGCTGCTAATTTCGGCATGATCGACAGTACGCGTGAAGCTGCCAACTTGCTGAAGTATGTAATCAGAGGGCGCGTGCAGGATACCAATGGGGTTCCTCTTGCCGGATTCCCTGTCCCCATTGGGGATGAAGTCGTTTTCACCAATGCCAAGGGTGAATTTATTTTTCGTCAAAAGAAGCCAGGATTGTTTGTCCTCGGCGCAGCCTTGCAAGAATCTATGAATTCCCACCAGTTCCGGGTAATTGCAGCACCGTCGACTGTCTTCGCCAGCCCTGAAGATTCGGGCCGTGATGTGGTGATCGTGCTGGGGCGGCCTGATCGTCAGCAATTGGCTGTTAGTACTCAGGAACTAACGCAATTGAACGCGAACATCATCAGCGCGAGAATTCCCGCGAAATGAGTTAGCCCCAAAAGGCAGCTCGCACCCGCCTTCTCCTCCAACCATTACTACATCAGTCAATGCCAAGTTCTGCCAGCTTGTCTGCTGGTCGGGCCAGCACTGCCTTGTTCCCGAGCACGACAATCGGGCGCTGTATGAGTTCAGGGTGCTCCGCCATCACACCAACCAGTTCGTCATCGGTGAGGTTCTTCCCAAGCACATATTGGCGATAGGTTGCTTCGCTGGTCCGCAACGCATCCTGCGGCTTCAGTCCCGTGCGGCGCAACAATTGCTTCAGTTCATTTGCCGAGAGTCGTTGCTCGATGTAGTTGACGCTCTCGAAATTCACCCCTTTTGCGGTCAAGGCCCGCTTGACCTCACGGCACTTGGTTCAAGTGGGCTTCTCATATACCACAACTTTGTTCGCAGGCATTCTTCCTCCCCAGTTGTCACGGTGCGCTCGCCACTATATAACTTACAAAGAAAAGGTTCTGCCAGGCCTGCAAACTACCTGGCAGAACCACGATTGCCTTCGTGTTGATTAAGCAACTTCCCGTTTCGGTTGTGCTGCTTTGCCCAGGAAGCTCAACAATTCGGCATTGACTTCGTCTGCGTGGGTCCAAGTAATACAGTGCGGGCCGCCCTTGATCACCACCAGCCAGGCGCCTTTAACAAGTTTGGCAGTGCGCTGGCCTGCCGCTGCAAGCGGGACGATACGGTCATCGTCGCCGTGAATGACCAGCGTGGGCACATCAATGTGAGTCAAATCTTGCCGGAAATCCTCAAGCCACGTTGGGACACATGCCAGGCTGGCTGTCGCCGACGCTCCTGCGGCAATGTTCCAACTGGCGCGTACAACGTCTTCACTCACACGCTTTCCCAGGAACTGATCGGTGTTATAGAAGTTTTTGAAGAACTCCGTGAAAAATGCGTAACGGTCAGCGGCCACTGCTTTCTTGATTCCTTCAAATACGCTTGCATCCACGCCCTCGGGATTGTCGTCGGTCTTGAGCAAGAATGGAGGCACGCCGCCGATGATCACCGCGCTGCTGGCGCCCTTCGTGCCATATCTACCGAAGTAGCGCGCGATCTCTCCTCCGCCCATCGAGAATCCAACCAGTGTAAAATCCTGCAGCTTCAGGCTCGTAATCAGCTTATGAAGGTCTTCTGCGAACGTGTCGTAGTTGTAGCCGTCGGTCGGCTGGCTGGACCTGCCGAAGCCTCTGCGGTCGTAGGTGATGACTCGATAGCCTGCATTCAGCAGCTCCGGCACCTGCTTCTCCCAAGAGGCTCCGCTCAGTGGATATCCATGGATCAAAACCACCGGCTTACCCGAGCCGTGGTCTTCGTAGTAAAGTTCGATGTTTGCTGAGTCCTCTTTCCCGACTGTTACGTATGGCATGACTTTCTCCTTTCACTTGTACTGCATATCCTGTAGAACCCATCTATAAAGATGAGGGTTTTCAGTTAGCCCTGGACAGCGATGCAACTCGTTTTTCGTAACATTTATGAGATGCGTTGGTAGATACAAGCGCGCTACTCTGCCATCGACGAATGGTTTAAGAGATGCCGAAAGAAGAGTGTTCAGCACTCAATCCATCTCCGGCCTTGCCTCCGGTCGAACCTCCAAATCCAGCTTCCGTGAATTGCGCAGGACGCTGATCGTTACGTTGCGTCCTATCTCCTGTCCGGTAAGGTAGCGATGCAGTTGATCGATGCCCGCAATGGGTTTTCCCTGGAACGCAATCAGCAGGTCGCCCTCCCGGATGCCTGCCCGCTCCGCCGGCCCTCCAGTCTGTACGGAAACCACCAGCACCGACGTGTCTCCCGAGAGCCCGTAGTAGTGCACCAGCCTGCGGTGCAGCGGCACGTTTTGTCCCGCAAGCCCGATATAGCTGCGTGTAATCTTGCCGTGCTGTATCAATTCGCTGGCCACATACTTGGCTGTATCCACACCAATGGCAAAGCACAGCCCCTGTGCGCCAAGAATGCTGGCTGTGTTCACACCGATTACGTTGCCGGCCGAGTCCACAAGCGGGCCTCCTGAGTTGCCCGGGTTTAGCGCAGCGTCAGTTTGGATGATCTCGTCGATCATTCGTCCGGAGTTCGAGCGCATGCTGCGTCCGAGAGCGCTCACCACCCCAGCCGTTACTGTGAACTGAAAGCCATAAGGATTGCCGAGTGCAATGGCCAACTGCCCGACTTGCAGCGTGCGTGAGCTGCCCAAAATTGCCGCCGGTGCTGGAGAGAAGCCAACCCGCAAGACGGCCAAATCAGAATCCGGATCTTCGCCGATCAGGTCAGCCGTGCCATTCTCGCCGCCAGAAAAGGTAACGTGAATCTTTCCTGCACGATGGACGACGTGGCTGTTGGTCACGATCAGCCCATCAGGCGTAAAGAGAAAGCCCGAGCCGCTGCCACCTCCCTCTCGCCCGTTCCGCGCCGCTGCCTGCACATTGATCTTTACCACCGCCGGGCTTACACGCTCGACCGCGCTGGTGACCGCCCGCGAATAGGCATCGAGCAGCCCGCCGTCCTTGTGCTCCAGTTTGCCGGGCGAGGACGCAAAGGCCGCTTCGTCTGCAAGCGCAATAGGTGAAAATCCAGGAATGTCTTGTCTCTCGTAAAATTCCATAGCCAAATAGATGATGCGCGAAAGGCGGAAAACGATTCACCCTTTACACGGTAAGATGACATTGAATATCCGCCGGCTCTTGTCTTCGAGCGAAAATGGCGAAGCGAGGCATTCTTGTTGAAAAATACTTGTTGGTTTCGCAGGCCGCCTGATCCGGCTGCACGCATGCGCTTGATTTGTTTTCCTTATGCCGGAGGTGCTGCGTCACTTTTTTATTCCTGGCAGGAACACTTTCCCAATGGGATACAGGTATGTCCGATTGAGCTGCCGGGCAGGGCTGCAAGAATCGGTGAGCCTATGCCGCAAAGTATCGCGGGGCTCGTGGACCGCATTCTGGATGAAGCCGCTCCTTATTTTGACCGGCCTGTCTCCCTGTTTGGACACAGCCTGGGAGCCATAGTCGCCTTTGAACTGGCCAAGGCCATTGAGCGCAAGATGAATTCGCTTGCCAGGCTGTTTGTCTCCGCTTGCCGCGCGCCGCATGTTCCACGCAGGCGGCCCTCAATTCACCACCTCGAAGACCAGGAGTTCATTCAAGCGTTGGCAAAGATAAACGGAACGCCCGATGAAGTCCTGGAGCACCAGGAACTCCTCAATCTCCTGCTGCCTACGCTGCGAGCGGATTTCCATCTCTCAGAAACCTACCAACACATTCCCGGCCAACCGCTAAGCTGTGCGATTACTGCCATAGGTGGCCAGGAAGACGAATTCATTACTCGCGGAGACTTGGTTGCATGGCACTCACAAACTACAGGCGCCTTCAACCTACGGATGGTTCCAGGCACACACTTCTTCCTGCAACCTCAGGCAAACAGCATAGCTAAGTTGGTAGCCGGTACAATAGGCCGGGTCTAGATGCAATAAATTCCTGTGAGATACAGTCTAGGTCAAGGAACTGATATCCAATCCCGCCCAGGCCTGCTGAATAGAGCGCAGATAGCCGGCGTAATTCTCACAAGCATGCTGATGTGACTGTGACGTCAACTCTTGGACCTTAGTGCAGAACCCGGTATCCGCTTCACTCGCGCGACGCGAGCTATCCTCTTCAAGCCCGCGGACCGTCTCTAAGAAGTCCTTGTAAGCATCCTGGGCTGCCTGCTGGTCGGTTGCTTCCTGGGCTGCCTTAATGTATTGCTGGTAGGCTTCGCCATGTCGTTTGCTGATATCGCTTTGTATGTTGCTGATTTCTTTGGCTAGATCAGCGTATGCTTCTTCAACTTGCTTTTGGCCATGCAGGGCTGCCTCATGCGAAGCCTGGATCAGTTTTTGATATGCATCTCCGAATTGCCCTGCCAGGGCTTCGATTGGGGGTTGGGCAGG
The DNA here is from genome assembly GCA_035939855.1 of Candidatus Angelobacter sp. Classification (GTDB taxonomy): domain Bacteria; phylum Acidobacteriota; class Terriglobia; order Terriglobales; family Acidobacteriaceae; genus Angelobacter. The sequence goes on along the minus strand of DASZFK010000755.1, from coordinate 14,522 downwards.
GGGTTTTTTGGCGTGGGCATCGCTGGGCTTATTCATCGGCAATTCCTTTCTCTTGCGCGTGCGGTCGGGTTTTGTATGTTTTTGCATGACGAACCTTCTTCAAGTACTCATTCCAACATATCGAGGCAACAAAGTGCAAATCAGCTAGCAAATTTTTTTAGCCTTGGTAAAACCCCACAGCCACAAGATTAAGCTTTCCTCATAAAGACATCGCCAAACGGACATACTTATGAATCCTGATGTTACGGGTTTCATTTCGAAATTGCACTCTCATTGCTTAGAAGGTGAGACAAGCAAAAGCTAATTTGCAAAGATTTAATCTGAATTTAACGAAGGCATATATTATGGTTGTTCGTTTATGTATGCTATGAAATCGCTGCTTTGGTAGTGCAACTAAGATTGTCAACCAATCGTGACCCTTATATCTCATTGATGACTTATCGCACGGGCAATAATGCATGTTTTATAAAAGCGATCCTGCTTTCCAGCATCAAATTCCCGGTTTGTTTTCCAAATCTCCAACTGTTGTGGACCGCGCGACCATCAAGGTTCCTGCCATCGCCCCCGGAGTGCCGCTGGTGGCGTTGCGCGCGATGATTGCCAATCCGCTCCTGGAAGTGCACCATAAGCGGGCCGTGCTCGACGATTTGGCCTCGCTCATGATGGAATTGGATGACCGCCAACCGGTCCATTTCGGAACGCGAACCCAGGAATTCAAAGAAGCAGTGGCGAATGGAGCCGGCAAAGGAAAAGGGACTGTATGAGCGACCCCCAGCCAGCTATTGCCGATCTTTCCCGGGAAAAACGACGCGAGCTTCTGGCGCGGTTAAAACAGCGGCAGAGTGCGCGCGACCATCGAGTCATGTCGTTTGCCCAGCAACGCCTATGGTTTTTTGACCAGTTGGCTCCGGGCACGCCCATGTACAACATGCCTTCCGCTTACCGGTTGCAGTTTCCGGTGGACCACGACGCGCTCTTGCGCACGCTCAATGAAATCGTGCGGCGGCATGAATCCTTGCGCACCACCTTTGGCACGCGGAACGGTGCGCCAGTGCAGGTCATCCATCCTGAACTGGTGATCGAGTTGCCTGTTGAGGATTTACGGTCCAAACCGGAGGCAGAGAGGGAAATAGAAGCGCTGCGGCTGGCAACGGAAGAAGGGCAGATGTCCTTCAACCTCCGTACCGGGCCGCTTATTCGCAGTAAACTGTTGCGCCTGGGCGAACAGGATTACCTCTTTCTGCTCACGCTCCACCACATTGTGAGCGATGGCTGGTCGATGGGCGTGTTTTTTCAGGAACTTAATGCCATCTATCCCGAGTTTCAAATGGGCAAGCCTTCGCCCCTGCCGGATTTACAACTCCAGTATGCCGATTTTGCCGAGTGGCAGCGGAAGTCCCTTCAGGGCGAGGTGCTGGAAAAGCAGTTGGCATATTGGCGCTCACGGCTCAAGGGGCTCACGCCCCTGGAACTGCCCGCGGATCGGGGCCGTCCCGCATTGACCAGCTTTCGTGGTGGTGAGCTGCCCGTACACATCGACGAGGAGTTGGTCGAGCCTCTGCGCAAACTCAGCGTCGATCACGGCGCCACCCTCTTCATGACCTTCCTCGCGGCGTTTCAACTATTGCTGCACCGCTATACCGGACAGGATGATGTAGCTGTGGGTTCGCCGGTGGCCAATCGCAACCGGGCGGAAATCGAAAGCATCATTGGTTTCTTTGTGAATTCTCTGGTAATGCGCGCCAGCTTCGCCGAGAATCCTTCATTTTCCGAACTGCTCGCGCGCGTAAAAGAAGCTGCGCTCGAAGCTTATGCCAACCAGGACCTTCCTTTCGAGATGCTGGTGGACGAATTGAGTCCCGAGCGGGACCTGAGCAGAAATCCGCTCTTTGAAGTGATGTTCCAGTTGGTGACCATCACCGATGGTTCAGGCTCGAGTGCCGGAGCTTCTCCTTCGGTCAGGTTGCAGATTGGCACTGCCATGTTTGACCTCAACATGAACTTGTTTGAGACGGTAGGACGCGGAGTCTCAGGGGTCATCGAATACAGCCTTGATCTGTTTGACGCTGACCGCATCAGCCGGATGGCAGGTCACTTCCGCACCCTGCTGAAGGGAATTGCCTCGAATCCGCGTCAAAAGATGTCAGAGATATCGATGCTTACCTCCGCAGAGCGTCGCCGCATCGTTACCGAGTGGAATGCAACTCGGATAGCTCCCCGTGACCCGCATGTTGTCCAAATGTTCGAGAAGTGGGTAACCAAGCAGCCCGAAGCTCCGGCGGTGCTCTTTCAATCAACTTCGCTCTCCTATTCCGGGTTAAACGCAAAAGCCAATCAGCTTGCTCATCATCTTGTCGTCAAGCGCGGCGACATCGTGGCAATTTGTCTCGAACGCTCTTTGAATTTTGTAACGGCGTGCGTGGCCGTGGTAAAAGCGGGCGCAGCTTTTCTGCCGCTTGATCCCGGCTTGCCCGGTGAGAGGCTGGCATTCCTGGTTCACGATTCGCAGGCTGCCGCCGTGATTACAAGCTCGAATTTCTCCGGGAATTTCAGTGGCACAGATGTACCTGTACTCTGCGTTGACTTACAGGCCGAAAAAATTGCGCAGCATGATGTAAGCAATCCTGCCATCCACTTGCAGACCGAAGATCTTGCTTACCTGATTTACACCTCGGGGTCGACGGGCCTGCCAAAGGGAACAGAAATCCTGCATGGCAGCCTTGCCAACCTGGCCCAATGGCATCAGCGGCAATTCAAGGTTACTCCCCAAGATCGCGGAGCATTGCTTTCAGGGTTGGGGTTTGATGCAACCGTCTGGGACCTCTGGTCCATATTGACGGCTGGAGCAAGTTTGCAGATCGCTGAAGATGAAGTGCGCTATTCACCCAACACCCTGCCGAAATGGCTGTGCGACCACAGCGTGACTATCTGTTTCGTTCCCGCCCCCATTTTCGAAATCGTGCTGGAAGGGCCGTGGGACGTCAACTGCCGCCTCCGTACTCTTATGACTGGCGGCGACAAACTGCACCGGGGCGTTCCCAAGGGATTGCCATTCCCCGTCTTTAATATGTACGGGCCAACCGAGTATTGCGTGGTCGCAACCTGTGCCCAGGTTCCTGAAGATCGTGAGGCCGGCGTGCCTCCTCCCATTGGCCGGCCCATCGCCAACACCGAAGCCTACATCGTGGACTCTCATGGCCAGTTGCTTCCTGCTGGAGTTGCAGGAGAACTTTGGCTCAGTGGCGCCGGCCTGGCTCGTGGCTATCGCAACCGCGAGCAGATGACCAAAGAACGGTTCGTGCCTCACCCGGTTACAGCGGAAAGGCTTGCATACAGGACCGGCGATCTTGCTCGTTACCGTTCCGATGGAACATTGGAGTTCATCGGCCGCACCGACCGCCAAGTGAAGATTCGCGGCTTCAGGATCGAACCCGGCGAGATTGAGGCTGCCATTGCTGCATTACCCGGCGTGAAAAACTGCGCCGTTGCCGTGCGCGGCGCAGCGACTGGCGAAAAGAGCCTGGCAGCCTACGTCCTGCCCGAGCAACCGGAATTTGATGTGTCCAGGTTGCGCGACGCCTTGCGCGAAAAAATTCCGGCCTACATGGTGCCGGCGCATTTCACCTTGCTTGATGCCATGCCGCTGACCGCAAATGGCAAGGTAGATTGGTCCGCATTGCCGCCGCCTGCCGACCGCGAACAGAAAGACTTTGCTCCGCCTCGCAGCCAGATGGAACTCAAGATTGCAACTATCTGGCAGGAAGAGCTCAAGATCAGCAGCGTAGGCATCGACGAAAACTTTTTTGATTTGGGGGGGAACTCTCTGATCATCGTCCGCGTGCAGAGCCGTTTGGCGGAAGGCGAGCCGCCCGTCCGGGTTTCGGTCATCGATCTGTTCCGCCATCCCACCATTCGCGCGTTAGCGGAGTTCCTGACCTCTAACAATCCCGGCTCGGTCGTCGGCCAGGCGCAGGAGCACGGTGCGCGCCAGCGTGAAGCATTGGCGGCCCGTAACGCAGCCAGGAGACTCAATGAATCCCGTTGATTCTCCCACCGCAATTGCCGTCATCGGCATGAGCGGGCGTTTCCCCGGCGCCTGCGACCTCGAGCAGTTCTGGGCCAACCTGTGCAGCGGCGTGGAATCCATTCGCAGCTTTACTCCCGAAGAACTCAAGGCCGCGGGCGTGGACCCTGCTGCGCAATCCAGCCCGCAATTCGTAAATGCTGGAGCGCCGCTGGACGATGCCGAGATGTTTGACGCGTCTTTCTTCAGCTTCAATGCGCGCGAGGCGGAAAGCCTCGATCCCCAGCGGCGCGTCTTCCTGGAGTGTGCGTGGCATGCGCTTGAGGATGCTGCCTGCGATCCGCTTACAACCAACATTCCCATCGGCTTATTTGCCGGGATGAGCACCAGCTCATATCTGTACAAACTGTATGCCAACCCGGAATTTATCTCGGCGGTAAGCGGCTTTCAGGTGATGATCGGTAACGACAAAGATCATCTCACCACCCAGGTTGCCTATAAGCTCAACTTGAAAGGCCCGGCGCTCACCGTGCAGACCGCCTGTTCTACCTCGCTGGTTGCGGTCGCGCTTGCCTGCCAGTCGCTGCTGAACCATGAATGCGATCTGGCGCTTGCCGGCGGTACATCCATCAAATACCCTCAGCATTCAGGATATTTCTACGAGAGCGGAGGCATTCTCTCGCCCGACGGGCATTGCCGTCCTTTTGATGATCAGGCCCAGGGAACGTTGGCGGGCAATGGTTGCGGCGCCGTGGTGTTGAAACGCATGGCGGATGCTGTGCGCGATGGCGATCGCATTCGCGCAGTGGTTCTTGGCTCGGCCATCAATAACGATGGAGCGCGCAAGGTCGGTTACACCGCTCCCAGCGTCGATGGGCAGACCGCAGTGATTGCCACGGCCCTGGCCCTGGCCAACATCTCTGCCGACTCCATCGGTTATGTCGAGGCCCATGGCACCGCGACCCCTCTGGGAGACCCGATTGAAATAGAAGCTCTCACCCAGGCGTTCCGGCCCGATACCCAACGAAATAATTTCTGTGCCATCGGTTCGATAAAAAGCAATATCGGGCACCTGGATGCTGCGGCCGGCATCGCCGGATTCATCAAGGCCGTTCTGTGCCTGGAAAACAAAAAGATTCCGCAATCGCTCAACTTTGGCGCTCCGAATCCAGGCATTCAATTCGCCAGCAGTCCTTTTTATGTGCAGGCCGAACTCGCGGACTGGAAAGCAGGGCCGGCGCCCAGGCGAGCGGGCGTGAGTTCGTTTGGCATCGGGGGCACAAACGCCCATGTAGTGTTGCAGGAAGCGCCTTCGGCCAGAGCTTCAGGACCATCAAAAAAATACCAGGTGCTTCCCATTTCTGCCCGCAGTGCATCGGCATTGGATCAGGTCACCTCGAATTTATTGGAAAACCTGCAGAGAAATCCGCAGCGCCCGCTCGCGGATGTAGCTTTCACCCTGGCGGTCGGACGTCATGGCTTTGCGCAGCGACGTTATCTCGTTGCCGAAAACACAGATGCAGCCATCCACCAGCTTCAGAATGCGTTTTCGCTACGCACCGGCGAAGCCGATGAAAGTTCACAGGTTGCATTTCTGTTCCCCGGCCAGGGGTCGCAATACGCCGGCATGGGGCGTGAGCTTTACGACCAGGAAGACCTTTTCCGCGCTGAAATGGACCGCTGTGCGGAAATACTGCTGCGCCATATCCGAACCGACATCCGTGACTTGCTCTATGACGACGACGCGGATGACCGCCTGCGGGAAACCGAGTTGGCGCAGCCGGCGCTGTTCGCGGTTGAATATGCGCTTGCCCGTCTTTTGATCTCTTGGGGCATCACTCCCAAAGCCATGCTCGGTCACAGTCTCGGGGAATATGTGGCTGCATGTCTGGCTGGAGTCTTCACGCTTCCGGATGCACTGGGCGTTGTAGCCGTGCGCGGCATGCTCATGCAGCAAACCAGGCGAGGATCAATGTTGGCCGCGTCGTTGCCCGAAGACGAGGCGCTCAAGTTTCTGAACCATGAATTGGCTCTGGCCGCCGTGAATGGCTCTTCACAAATTGTCTTTTCCGGCGATCCGGACGCAATTGCCCGTTTGGACGAGCATTTCAGCCAACAGGAAAAGCCTGGCTCGCGCATTCACACCTCCCATGCATTTCACTCCGCCTCTATGGATTCGGTGTTGGAAGAATTTCGTGATTACCTGAACGGCATCACCATGAAACCACCGGCCATTCCCTACCTTTCCAATCTCACCGGAACATGGCAGACCGGGGCAGCCACCGATCCGGATTACTGGGTCCAGCATCTTCGGCGCACGGTGCGCTTTTCGAGTGGCGCTGCGGAACTGTGCCGAAGCGGCTTTCGCACCTGTCTTGAAGTTGGTCCGGGCAATACCCTGAGTGCTTTCCTGCAGCCGCATCTCCACGAAGCCGGAGGAGGAGCAGCCATTCCGTTGATGAGGCGCGCGAAGGAACCACTTGCCGACATGGAATGCATTGCCAAAGCCTTGGGAGAATTCTGGATCGCGGGTGGTCCGGTTTCCTGGAGCGCTTATTACTCCAACGAACGACGGCAGCCGGTGGCCTTGCCTTTGTATCCTTTCGAACGGCAGCGGTACGACGTTGAAACACCCATCGTGCCGGCCGTGCCGGTGTTTGGGAAAAATCCCGATGTTGGCGCATGGTTCTATCTGCCTTCATGGCGGCAGTCTCCGGCGCTTGCATCGGCCGAGGTCAAAGGTTCCTATGCGGTTTTTGCCGATAGCATGGGGCTCGGAAAGGAAATTGCTGCGCGGCTGCGGGCGGCAGATTGCCCGGTCATCATCGTAGAGGCTGGCGATCGGTTCCAACAGTTTAGTGATGAACGATTTTCCATTCGCTCGGACTCGTCTGAAGATCACGCTGAATTGATTCGCGCGTTGGCCATCGGCGGCAAGCTGCCGCAAAAGTTTCTTCATTTGTGGAATGTGAGTGCTTCGGCATCGGCCGGGGGCTGCGGCTTCTTCAGCCTGCTTCACCTTGCGCAAGCGCTATGCTCCATCTCGGAGCCGCTCGATGTCCTGGTGGTATCAACCAACCTGCAAACGGTAACCGGCGATGAACAGGTTCATGCGGAAAAGGCGGCAGGGCTCGGCATCTGCCGGGTCCTTCCGCTGGAGCGCCCTAATTTAAGGTGCCGCAGCGTCGATATCACATGGCCGGGCGAATACGCCGTCGAGCAAATCATTTCCGAATCCATGGTGGAAGGCGGCGACTTGCTCATTGCATATCGCGGGCTGCGTCGCTGGGTTGAGAACGTGGAATACGCGGCTTTACCCGAAACCCTTGAGCCGCCCTTGCGCAAACAGGGTGTTTACCTGATCACCGGCGGCTTTGGCGGAATGGGCCTTGCACTGGCTTCACATCTCGCTGCTGAGTACCAGGTGCGAATTGCCCTGGTAGGAAGGCGCACCCCTCAAGAAGATTCGCCGGTATGGCATAGCATCCGCGCGATGCAAGAAGCTGGAGCAGAGGTGATGGCCTGCGCGGCAGATGTTTCTGACCGCAGCAGTATGGAAGATTTGCTCCAAAAGATTCATCAGAGATTTGGCTGCCTGAATGGAGTCATCCACTCCGCCGGAGTGGCCGGTGGAGGCTTGATTGAGATCAAGGAACGAGCATCGGCTGAACAGGTGCTTGCGCCCAAGGTGACTGGAACTCTTGTGTTGCATGAGTTGCTGAGAGATGAGCCGCTCGACTTCTTCGTCTGCTGCTCTTCCCTTGCATCGTTGCTGGGCGGGTTCGGCCAGTCTGACTATTGCGGAGCAAACAATTTCCTCGATGCTTACGCGCAGCGTGAAGCGCGCCGCCGCGACCGCCTCACCGTTTCACTGAATTGGGACACCTGGAGCGAAGCAGGCATGGCCGTGGAAACCGCTGTTCCAACCGGAATGGAGGCCTTACGCGCAGAGGCCCTGAGAAATGGAATCCTTTCTGCTGAAGGCGTGAGCGCATTCCGCCGGGCCTTGGCAGCACGCATTCCTCAGGTATGCATCTCAACCCTTCCTCTGCAACTGCGCATCGAGCAAGTACGCAGGCCGGCTCCGATGGTCACTGCGGACAATCAGGAGCTTCCCACTTTGGAAAAGGGACGCCATCCGCGCCCGCGATTGCGTAGCCAGTTTGTCGCTGCGTCAACCGATGTGGAGCGCTCCCTGGCTGCGATCTGGGAGACGTTGTTAGGAATCGAGCAGGTTGGTGTTCAAGATAACTTCCTGGAACTGGGTGGGCATTCACTGCTTGCCATCCAGCTTGTTTCCCGGATTGGCTCGGCATTAGGCGTGGAATTGACCGTCCGCGAGATTTTCGATTCGCCTACAGTCGCGCAACTGGCCGGCTTGATTGAACACAAAATCAATGAGAGCGAAGAACTGGCCCGGCTGGTAGCCGACCTGGAACAGATGAGCGATGCGGACGTGAAAGCCCAGCTTCAGGAAGGAGGAGCGTAATTTTGGCCCTGAAAACGAAAGCCGGAAATGCTCCCATGGAACTCTCTCCTGAGAAAAAGGCGGCCCTGGCAAAGTTGCTGCACAAAAACGCGCCCCAGGCCCCGGGATCCCACATTCCCAAAAGGGAATCGGAGGGAAGCGCTCCGCTTTCATTTGCCCAGCAGAGGCTCTGGTTCTTTGACCAGCTTATGCCGGGCGCTACCGTTTACAACTTGTCGATGCCGTTAGCGATGAAGCTGGATTTAAACATCCGCGCTCTGGAGCGCGCGCTCAACGAAATCGTGAGGCGTCACGAAGTTTTGCGGACCAGTTTCATCAGCATCGATGGCCGTCCCGTGCAGGTCATCACGCCCGAGTTGCAGCTCCCGCTTCCTATCCACGACCTGCGCAATCATCCCGAAAAAGATGTTGAGGCCGCGAGGCTGGCGGCCGAAGAGGGAGCGCTGCCCTTCGACATAAAGAAAGCTCCGCTCATTCGCACGCGTCTTGTGCGACTCGATGATCCGGATTACATCCTGCTGCTGACCATGCATCACATCGTTTCCGACGCATGGTCGATCAACGTCTTCTTCCAGGAACTCAACATCCTTTACAACGTCTACGAAACCGGACAGCCATCACCACTGCCGGAGTTGCCGCTGCAATACTCCGATTTTGCCGTGTGGCAGAGAAATTGGCTGCAAGGCAAGATCGTTGAAGACCAGTTGGCCTACTGGAAACAGCAGCTTGCCGGGATGGAAACCTGCTCCTTGCCCGCGGATCATCCCCGGCCCAAGGTCGCCACTTTTCGCGGCGCATCTCACCACTTGCGGTTGGATGGCGCAACTGCGCACCAGGTGAAAAAGCTCAGCGCCGATCTTGAAGCTACGCCTTTCATGACTCAATTGGCGGCTTTGAAGGTCCTGGTCCATCGATACACAGGCCACGATGACATCGTGATCGGCTCGCCCACCGCCAACCGCAATCGCAGTGAGATTGAGCCTCTGATTGGGTTCTTTGTGAATTCCGTCGTGATGCGCGCCAGTCTCGAAGGCAATCCGACGTTTGTCGAGACCGTCGCCCGCGTGCGCGATTGCGCTCTGGGGGCGTACTGCAACCAGGACCTCCCTTTCGAAATGCTGGTGGAGCAGTTGCAACCGGAGCGCGACCTGAGCAGAAATCCTCTCTTTCAGATCATGTTCCAGGTGCTGATCGCGGCAGGCAATATTACAACCATGCCCCAGCGCCACAATTCCGTCTTCGATCTCACGCTCACGTTGTGGGAGATGCCCGATGGAATTGCCGGACAGTTTGAGTACAACACCGACCTCTTCGAGGCCGCGACCATCGAGCGCATGGCGGAGCGCTATTGCAAGGTGCTGGAAGCTGTTCTGGCCGATCCCGATTGCCGTATTGGCGACATTCAGTTGCTCTCGGAAGCTGAATCTCGCCAGATTCTGCTGGATTGGAATGCGACAGGAAGGATTAGTGAGCACGCCGGCGTCCATCACTTAATTGAAAAACAGGCAGTTCTAAATCCACGAGCCATTGCCCTGGTTTGCGGAGAGGAATCCCTCACCTACACCGACTTCAATGCGCGTGCCAACCAACTAGCCCGTCATCTGAAATCTCTCGGCGCAGGACCGGAAAATCTGGTTGGAATAGTTCTCCAGCCCACGATGGATGCGGTCGTAGCCATGCTCGCCGTACTCAAAGCTGGAGCAGCATACGTCCCGCTTGATCCGTCTCTTCCGGTGGAGCGCCTCTCATTCTTGCTGCAAGATTGTAAGTGCAGCCTGATCATTACGCGCGAAGTGCTGCTGCCGCGCTTGCCTCCGCTTACCGGGCCAATCGTGCTTCTGGATCGCGATGCCGAGGCCATCTCTTCTTTCAGTTCCGAAAATCTCCCGGTGGAAGAAGCAGACGATGAAAATCTGGCCTACGTGATCTATACCTCCGGCTCGACCGGCAAACCGAAAGGTGTCTGTGTCTCCCGTCGTTCTCTCCTGCATTCAACCTGCGCCAGGCTCGCGTTTTACCCTGAGATTGTGGAGCGCTTCTTTCTCGTCTCGCCATTTTCTTTTGACAGCTCCGTCGCCGGAATCTATTGGACCCTCTGCTGCGGAGGCGCGCTGCACATTGCCGACCGTGAAACCGTCAGCGAGCCGCTGCAACTTGCGGCTGAAATTGTTCGCAGTCGCATCACTCATCTTCTCACCGTGCCTTCGCTCTACCTTGCATTGCTGGATTCATTTGATGTCGTTGGCCTGGAACTGAAGCAGGTGATTGTCGCCGGCGAAGCGTGTAAGTCGGAGTTGGCGAAGCGGCATTTTGCATTGCTGCCCCAAGTGCGATTGGCAAACGAATATGGGCCTACTGAAGCTGCGGTGTGGTCCACTGCGTATCAATGCTCATCCGGCGAGATATCAGATCCGTTCATAGGGCGTCCGATTGCCAACACCCGTGTTTACGTTGTGGATCGCAACCAGCATCCCGTGCCCGTAGGAGTCTACGGTGAACTCTGGATCGCCGGAGCTGGTGTTGCCCGCGGGTATCTCAATCGCCCTGCTCTGACGGCAGAGAAGTTTATCCCCAATCCATTCGAGGCCGGAGGAGAACGCATCTACCGCACCGGCGACGTGGTCCGCTACCGCTCCGACGGAAATCTGGAATTCGTTGGACGCATCGACCAGCAGGTAAAGATTCGTGGCTTCCGCATCGAACTCGGCGAGATAGAGTCCTGTCTGGCCGGTCATGCGGCAGTTTCAGAATGTGCGGCGTTCACCTGGAGCCGCGGAGGCGACACGCATCTTGCGCTGTGTGCGGTTTCCCGAAATGAAAAGCCCCACGCCGAAGACTTGCTCGCTTTCCTGCGCCAGCGCCTTCCCGAATACATGGTGCCGCCGGGGATCATCTGGCTCGATGAGTTGCCTCGAAACGAGCATGGAAAACTCAATCGCCGCGCATTGACCGGAGAACTGGCGCAGGCGGCCGCGCGCGAAGAATATGTGGCTCCGCGTACCACGGCGGAAACCACCATTGCTCGCCTCTATTCCGAGGTGCTGGGGATCGCTCCGCCTGGCGTGCACGATAATTTCTATCGTTTGGGAGGGCACTCTCTGCTCGCCACCCAGCTTCTTTCCCGCGTGAACAGGGCATTTCAGCTTGACCTGCCATTGCGCGCGATGTTCGAGGCGGTCACGGTGGCAACTTTGGCCGATGTTGTGGAGCAGGCGCTGCTGGAAGAAATTGCCGGCCTTTCCGATGATGAAGTGCTGCGCCAGGTAAGCGAACAGGCCATTGGTTTGATAGGAGCCAGCAATTATGAGTAATACCGTTGCCCGCCTCGCGGCGCTTTCCCCCGAAAGAAGAAAACTGTTCGAGCAGCGCCTGCGTGGTTCTTCGTCGCCCATCATTCCCAGGCGTTCCGGCAATGACCGTTTGCCGCTCTCGTTTGCGCAGCAGCGGCTGTGGTTTCTCGATCAGTTGGTTCCCGGCAATCCCTTCTATAACATTCCGGGCGCCACGCGGTTGAATTTTCCGCTCAATGTGGATGTCTTGCGCCGCAGCCTCAACGAGATTGTTCGCAGGCACGAATCGCTGCGGACAACCTTTTCCATGGCAGACGGCACTCCCATGCAGGTGATTGCTCCGGCATTGATCTTGGATGTCCCCATTACCGATCTTCGCAGCCTGCCTCAAGACCGCCGCGAAGCGGAGGCCGTGAAGCAAGCTACGGAAGAGGCGCGCACGCCCTTCGATCTCACGAAGGGGCCTTTGATTCGCGCAAGGCTGCTGCAACTCGATACGCAAGACTTCTTTTTTCTGCTGACCATCCATCACATCGTTTCTGATGGCTGGTCCATGGGCATCTTCTTTCAGGAACTGGATGTCCTCTACACCTGCTTCGCAACGGGTCAGGCTTCGCCGCTGCGCGAGCTTCCCATCCAATATGCCGACTTTGCTCTGTGGCAGCGCGGCTGGGTGAAGGGAGAAGTATTGGAGCGCCAGCTTTCCTATTGGAGCGAACGGCTGGCTGGAATTCCCACTTTGGATTTGCCTGCCGACCGGGTGCGGCCTGCAATACCGAGTTTTCGAGGTGATATTTGCCCCTTGACGGCGCCCCTGGAAGTAATGCAGCGCCTCAAAGATCTGAGTGGCGAGTGTGAAGCAACATTATTCATGACACTGCTGGCTGCCTTCCACACTTTGCTCCATCGCTACAGCGGCCAGGACGTGATTGCCGTAGGCTCTCCCGTAGCCAACCGCAATCGCCCGGATATCGAGGGCCTCATCGGGTTTTTTGTGAACTCGCTCGTGCTGCGGGCTGACTTTGAAGAGAACCCCTCATTTCACTCGCTTCTCGCCCAAGTGCGGCAAACTGCGATCGGCGCCTACGCCAATCAGGACCTCCCCTTTGAAATGCTTGTCGAGCAATTGCAACCGGAGCGCGACCTGAGCCGCAATCCGCTGTTCCAGGTAATTTTCCAATTGATGAATGCGCCCACCATGGCTGGACAAGCCGCACCGGCTCCTGCTGCGACCACTCCGCCTTTAAATGTCCAGGTAGGCACCTCCAAATTCGATTTGAACATAACGATGTTCGAATCATCGGAAGGGCTCATCGGCACCTTCGAGTACAACACCGACTTGTTTGACGTTTCCACCATCGTGCGCATGGTGGCTCATTACCAGACGCTGCTTGAAAGCATTGCCGCCAATCCCCAGCGGCGCATCTCAGAGCTTTCCATACTCACTCCCGCAGAGCGCCGCCAGATTCTGGTGGATTGGAATCGAACGCAGTCTGAATATCCAGCCGGGCGCAGCCTGGGCGAACTGTTTGAAGAGCAGGCAGCTAAAAGGCCGCAATCGCCGGCGGTTCGTTTTGGGCAACGCGAATTGAGCTATTCGGAATTGAACGCCAGGGCGAACCACCTTGCCTGGTATTTGCGTTCGCTCAACGTGGGACGCGGGAGCCACGTAGGCATCTGCGTGGAGCGCTCGCCTGAAATGATCGTGGCAACGCTCGCGGTTGTGAAGTCTGGAGGGGCCTACGTGCCGCTCGATCCCGATTATCCTCAGGATCGCCTGGCCTTCATGATGGAAGATGCGCAACTTCAAGCGCTGATCACCCAGGGAAATTTGCTGGATCATCTGCCGCACTCCACAATTCCCGTGATCTGCTTTGAACGTGATGCAGAATTGCTTGACTCCTTCAGCCCCGAAAACCCTGCCACAGTGAACCAGGCAGACGATCTTGCTTATGTGATGTATACCTCCGGTTCTACCGGCACGCCCAAAGGGGTATGCGTGCTGCACCGCGCCATAGGCCGGTTGGTGCTCAATACCGACTACGTGCGGTTCAGCCCTGGGGACCGCATTGCCCAAGTCTCGAACTTTTCCTTCGATGCAGCCACTTTCGAGATTTGGGGAGCGCTGCTCAATGGCGGACAACTGGTTGGGTTCGAAAAAGAAACACTCCTCTCGGCCTTTGACTTTGCCGCTGAATTGGCGCGTTGCCAGATCAGCGCCATGTTCCTGACCACGGCGTTATTCAACCAGCTTGCGCGCGAGGATGCGTCGATGTTCAGCAGCGTGCGCAACTTGCTCGTTGGCGGCGAGGCATTGGACCCCAAATGGATCAGACGCGTGTTGGAATCCGAACCACCTGCGCGCCTGCTCAACGGTTATGGCCCTACCGAGGCCACGACCTTTGCCGTCTGCCACCTGATTCAAAATGTTCCAGCGGGCGCATCCAGCGTACCCATCGGACGGCCCATTGCCAACACCGTTGTCTATATCCTCGATAAATACGGCCAGCCGGTTCCAGCGGGAGTGCGCGGAGAGCTTTACATCGGCGGCCCGGGAGTGGCGCGTGGATACTGGAAGAGGCCGGAACTCACCGCGCAACGGTTTATTCGCAATCCCTTCCGTGAAGACGATGACGAGGTGTTGTATAAGACCGGGGACTTGGTGCGCTATCTGCCCGATGGCTGCATCGAGTTCATCTCGCGCATCGACAATCAGGTG
>DASZFK010000754.1:0-6616 GCA_035939855.1 Candidatus Angelobacter sp. | reverse complement strand
TGACCGCTTCCTTTTTCGTGCGATGGTTTCCTATCTTTTGCGCTTCCGCCAGGAGCCGGTCGTCGATGGCAAGATTTGTGGGCATGTTGAACCCTCCTTGGATGTGTAACATTATACACATAAGAATGTGTATCGATAGCATTTATTCTAACTCTGCCTGGATAACATATCCACCCGCCGACATGTCCCACACGATTCGAAGGACGTTGGGTTTGCAGCAGACCTGACAATCTTCGACGTAGCTCTGCTTGCTTCCGGCGCTGGAATCGATAGAGGTTTCGTTCCATTCACCGCATCCTGCGCATTGATAGCTGGAAGAATAGACCATGGGCCTGTGAGAGCTGCGGATAAAAAAATCAGGACTCCCGCATAGCAAGGAGTCCTGATCGGTTCGTGATCCGAATAGGTTTTAGTTGGCTCCGCCGCCGGCTGAACGCGTGCCCATCGTGCCATTGCCTGGCATGGGCAACTTGCCGTCTGCGCCGCTGGTGAGCGCGATGAACTTACGATCGTTGCGTATAGATGCAAACACGGCATCCACACGGGCCTCCATCATCTCTTTGCTGCGGACAGCTTGGTAGCGCTCATATTCGAAGAAATGGCGCTTAAGCAGGGAGATGGCTTTTTCGCGCTGTCCAAGCTGAGCATAGACAGCCGCCAGGTTGTATGAGGCAGGCAGAAGAGCTTCGTTTTCGCGCGCGATCTTCAGGGCTTCTTCGCCATGCCCGGTTCCAGCCAGGAATCCTGCGACAAACACCAGGTTAAACGGATCTTTTGGTTCCAGGTTGCGCGCCAGATTAACGTAGTAGTCGGTCTTGGCCGCATCGCCTTCAGAATTCCAATAGACCGCCAGATTGCGATAAGCGAGAGCAATGGGGAAGGTTCGAACCGAGTCTTCCATCAATGCCAAGCCTTTTTTGAATTCGCCTTCGTGGATCGTTATCTTACCCAGGCCGTGCAGAGCAACGGCGCGGGAGAGCGGATCGGCTTGCATAGCAAGGATCTGGTCAAATACCTGCCGGGCCTTGTCCCATTCGCCGGTCTGATGACGATAGAGTTCACCAAGGAAACGAAGCGGCACCGGATCGGCAGGATCCATTTGATGGGCCTGGGCATAGAGTTTCTCAGCTTCCTGATATTTGGCCTGGTTCTCAGCTTTGAGGCCACGACGCATCACTTCTTCAATGCGTGCGCTCTCGGCGCGATCGAAAATCGGTGGATCGGCAATGGCGCCCACATCATTCACGCCCAGCTTCTTTAATTCTTTCGCGGCATCTTTGGCGCGCTTGGGGAAGAGGCATTTTTCCTCGAGCACGGCGCGATACAGCGGAATAGCCCCATTGTTATCGCCGCTCTTGGCCTTTTCTTTAGCGGCCTCAAATTTCTGTTTCAAGGCCTCGTCGCGCTTTTTCATCTCGGTGTCGAGAATCTTCTCTACTTGCTCAACTTTCAGGAAACCTTTATCGTTCTCGGCCCTGGCAAGAGCAGTGCCGTCCGGCGTGGCAAGGACCACGACTGGCAGCTTCGCATCGGCAGCGAGCTTTTGGCCGGCTGCGGACCGGACCTCCGCAATTTCCATGGTCACGCACTGAGTGGCATAATTCGAAAGCGTGCGCGAGCTGCGCAGGCTGGAATTCTCGATCTCTTTTTGTGAGGTCGGGAACCAATAGAGCACGAGTCCGGTGGTGACGGGCGGATCTTTCGGTGTTAGAACCTTCCAGGGCACCTGATAGACCTGTCCGTTGGATCCACCACCCATGCCGCCAACTCCACCGCCTCCGCCGCCACCGCAGGTGGCCCAGTTCTGGGCGGTGATCATCAACACAATCATCACTATGGATATAGGGCGAGCGAATGCTTTATTCATGCGCGAAATTATATCAGAGCAGGGAAAAGCTGGACGGGGGAGCCAGTGCGTGGGGCACTGTGTGGATAAGGGTTCATCCTTTTGCGATGTTCGTCTGCCTAAAGGCACGCAATTCCCACCCCAACCCGCTAAACCGGCGCGTTGGGACCCCACGCAAGCGAATCGCTAGACGCTGATACCTGGTAATGGGTCGCTTTCAGTGACCCATCACCACACCCGGCAGGCATTGGGGCTGACCATTTGCTGCCCAGCCTTGCAATGGAACGCCTGGGCGAAGTCGGGCAGATTTCTTAAAGTCCCCAATGTCCGAAAACGCGTTGGTGCATGTGGATCGACCTTGGCAATCACGCGCAGCCGTTCCGGCGTTACATTGGCACACCATTGTTGTGCAAACCCAATGAAGAACCTCTGATCGGCGGTGAATCCATCGATACTCGTTTCTGTAGCGTCTTTGCTTGCCATGGCTTTATGGAGCGCCGCCAGGGCAATGCGAATGCCGCCATTGTCAGCGGTGTTCTCACCAAGAGTAAGCCGTCCGTTCAGATGAACGTCATCCACGACCACGAATTCCTTGTATTGGTCCGCCAGGCAACTCGTTCTTTTTTCGAATTCCTGTCGATCGCTATCCGTCCACCAATTGGTTAAATTGCCCTGGCCATCGAATTTGCTTCCTTGATCGTCGAAGCCGTGCGTAAGTTCGTGGCCGATCAGCCATCCGATTGCGCCAAAGTTGACTGCATCGTCAATCGCCGGGTCAAAAAGAGGCGATTGAAGGACGCCCGCGGGAAAGTTGATGCTGTTTTCCGGAGGGTAGTAGTAAGCATTTACCGTTGGGGTGGTGATGCTCCATTCTTTCTTGTCCAGCAGGCTGCCTATTTTTCTGAGATTGTAACTGACCCTGAATTGCTGAATGCGGCCCACATTGCCGAGCAGGTCATCCCGCTTCAGTTTCAGGTCCCCATATTCGAGCCACTTATCGGGATACGCTATCTTGTTTGTAATCGCTGCTAATTTCAGGAGTGCCTGTTTTTTGGTCTCGGCAGTCATCCAGGGAAGTTGCTCGATGCTTTCAGCCAGCGCCTTCTCTTCCAGGTTGATCATCTCCGAGGCGCGTTGCTTGCTCGCGGCACTGAAGGCCTGTTCGACATAAACCCGGCCCAGGGCCTGGCCGACGAGCGTATCCGCAGCCGTGACACATTTTTTCCAGCGTGGCTCAGGCTCCTTTTGGCCGTTGAGGTAGCGCCGCTCGAATTCGAAATCTTCCTTGACAAACGACTCGGGCAAAAACTGGGCGCTGGCCTGGATCACATGCCATTTCAAATACGTCTTCCAGTCATCTAGCGAAATCGATTCCATTAGCAGGTTCAGTTTTTGAAAGAACTCCGGAGGCGCAACGTTCACATGATCGAAGGCAGGCGCATTGCTGGCTTTAAGGAAATGTTGGAAGAGAATTACTGGCGCCAGAGAAGCCAGCTCAGAGAGGGCCATTTTATGATCGCGGTTCTTGGGATCACGCATCTTCACCCGCTCCAGCATGGCTTCCGCGAGCTTGCTCTCCACTTCTAAAACAGCAGATGCTTCTTTCTGCGCTGTTGAAGAATCATCGCCGGCCATTGTGAACATGGCGGTTATATGCGCCAGATACCTGGTCCGTATTGCCTTGGATTTGTCATCCTGGTTCAGATAATAGTCGCGGTCGGGCAGCCCAATTCCTCCTTGAACAATGGTCGCGATCACGCTGGTGGCGTCATGTAGATCGGGCTGCGCATTGAATTCGAACAACGCAGGTACGCCGAGGGAGTGCAGCCAGGCAACGTCCTTCATGAATCGTTCGCGATCATGAATTGAAGCAATTCGCGCCAGCCGGGCACGCAAGGGTTCCAAACCTGCGTGGTTGACGGCTGCCTCATTCATGCAGGAAGAGTAGAAGTCGCCGGCAATTGCTGCTGCTTTTGTCCGTTCCGGCGTGACTATTGAGGCTCTCTCCAGAATCTGGTGTAAAACTTCGCGGTTGTATTCGGCTAACTGGTTATAGCGAGCCCAAAATACCTGATCCGATGGTATCGGATTATTCTTGCGCCATGTGCCACAGGCATATTCGTAAAAGTCTTCGCACGGATCCACGCTCCTATCCATCGCGTTCAGATCAAACGATTTGGGAGGTTGAATCGGAGTGCCGGTTCCGGAATCTTTCTGGGCAAAAGAAGCAATCGAAGCCAAAATGGAAATGATGTAAGACGAAATTAATAAAACGGCCCTGCGGTTCAACATGCTGGTTCTCCGTCGTCGATGCAAGATTTTCCTGGAAGCAGGCGGAGCCTGCTTTGGGCGCACCTTCTCCCTGAAGTTATCGGCAACGAGCTAGATGGGGTTTATTTGCTTTTGTTCTGCTTAGACCGAAAGCCCGGAACCACGAGCGCCTGCTCGACTGTGGGGGCGTTCAGAGCCGATAACGTGCGCGCCATCTTTTCCGATTTCGCGCTCAACCCCGCTTTTTGATAAGCCGTCACCAGTAGCTCCATTGAAAATGGATCATTCGTGTCCTCTTCAAGATGAGGTATGGCCTCCAACCATTTATGTTTAGCGACCAGGAGCATCCCCGCCGAGGCATGATAGGCAATATCGATATTGGGGTTATGAGATTCTTCCGACATTTTATTGAGCTGTGCCAGAATCTCTCCGGCAGTACTCAATCGTCCCGATTGGATGGCGAGATGAATCCCGGTTCGATGGATCAATGCAAGCTCCTGCTGGCGCGCATTGCGGGAAGTATCGTGCGGATGGTCGAGAACTTCCAAAGCTTTTTTCAACCAGCGTGAAGCCGATGCTTCATCCTTCTGATAGAGGGCCATGATGCGATAGGCTTCAGCTTCGAGCGGACCAACTGAGTTACTATGCGCTACCGCCGCCGCTTGCTGATAGGCGGCATCCGCATCCTGCGGACGACTTTCACGCAAGTAGGTGGCCGCCCATTTCAGTTTCCACATCACTGCGTATGCTTTCGTATAGGCATGCTGAATAGCAACTTCGTATTGGGCTCGCGCTTCATCTTCTTTGCCCATCAAGGCGTATGTGTCGGCCAGGCCAAGCAGCGACTCTCCAAAGTTAGGTTCAATCTTCAATGCAGCATGGTAATGTTCGACGGCTTCATCAAAGTGGCCTGCCATTCTCAAAATCTCTGCATAGGAGTCTTGAGGGTTAGGTTCTCCGGGTAGGACTTCAATGTAGTGCTGCATCACAGGAAAAGCCTTATCGAACTTTCCCTGAAAAGCGTAGTCGTATCCCAGGTTATTGAGCGCGCCCGCGAAATCAGGATCAACCTGTACAGCCTGTTCGGCCAGCTCTGCTGACCGCTCCCATTGATGGTAGTTAGCGCCCATGGAAAGCGCAGCGAACCAGTAGAGATGTTTATCCTTAGGATAGCGTCCAAGCAATTCATTCATGGCGCTGAGGGCAGCGATAGTGTCGCCACGGCTATCAGCGATGATCCACTGTGCCATGAGCTGTTCCCCGGGCGTAGCTGAACCCATGAGGTCGCGCACCTTCTTGAGTTCTGCCGCTTGCTGATCGGGATCGGGTATGCGCTCTGAGATATAAAGATGAGCAAGCATGAAGTTCGGATCCTTGCCAATCGCTGCCTGCCAATGTTCCAGTGCCCTCGTAATATGAAGGTTTTCCCATTCAATTACACCCTGGTCGAAGAGCGAGCGCGCTTCGGGCGAGCTGGTCGTGATCGGCATTCGCCCGCTTTCCGTTGAGCTTCCTGCCGCCTGCGCCGCGACGGTATTGGAGAACAGAACTAGAGCAAACGTTGCAATCGTAAAATACGAAATGAATCTGGTTCGGTGCATTCTTCCTAGTTTCCGCGGAGAAAGTAGCCGTACTCAACCGGTAATTTTCCGTCGATTTTCAAAACTTTGACCTCTTGCGTGATTGAGTACACGTCAATCAAGCCGATAGCGCCGGGCGTACTGCGCACGGCAGCCAGCATGGCTGCATTGGAATCAACCACCAGGATCACGTCTCTGTGCGTGGCGATAAAGTTCTTCATCTCTTCTGGCGATATCTTATAAACCCGTGCGAGTAGGAGCTCCATTTCAGGAGATGAGGGATCGCGCATAACCACGCTGATCGGAGTTCCGTCGGCCCATTTTCGTGTTCCGCATTTAAAAATTTTTGTGATGTCCGTAGAGCTGACATCTTGCGCAGCATTAGCATGATTCACAATGACTGCTACCTGCTTCGCCGATGATCTGCATTCGGCAAAGCAGAGAAATAGTACAGACAGCAATACAACTCGTGAAAACCTGATACCTGAGCGCATACTTACCTGGGCAAATACTAATGTTGACGCTATTCTAGCCAGTTGCCGAGTGAATGTATGCGTTACATCGGTACCTTTTGTGAATAATTTTTAAGCATTGGAAAAGCAAGCCATCGAGTGGGTCTCTTCTTACAATGTATGTTGATAAAGCTTTCCTGCTGAATCATTGCAAGACTATGTTTGAGCTGCCCTGCATCACGTTAGCGTCATACTCCTAAGTTATTTGTCGATCCGGCCGATAATTCAGACAATCGCGAATAACGCTTTTCTCTGGAGGAATGAGCTTGATGCTCAGGTCTGAGATTCTTAACCGAACCGTTCTCCATGGCTTGGTTTGGGTAGCCATGATCGCTGCTGCCAGTCCAGCCGGGGCTGTGGATTCGTCTAAACCTGTTAAGGATTATGTTCCTAAACTCCTTACTGTG